>DSBO01000176.1 GCA_011046015.1 Thioalkalivibrio sp.
ATACAGGCGCGGAAACTCGCCCCGGTCGCCGATCTCGCCGGCCTCGTCGGCCTCCCCGGCGTCGCGGGTCCGCTTGCGCTCGAGCAGGGTCTCGAGCTGCTGCCAGCTCGCCTGGTGGCGTTCGATGAACTGTTCCTGGTTCATGCGTTGCCCGTCTCGGTCGCGGAGCTGCCGGCCGGCGTGCGGCGGCCCGCGATCCAGGCGGCCATGCCCTGCAACTCGTCGAGTGGGCGCGGACTGTTGGCCACGAGGTCGCCGGTCAGGCGCGCGAGTTCCTCGGCCCGTTCCTGGGTGAGGCGCGGGCTGCGTTCGGCAAAGCTCAGCAGGGCCTGCTGTTCTTCCTGCTGCAGTGCGAACGGTGGCGTGTGCGGCGCTGCCTCCGGTAGCTGCGGTGCCGTGGCGCGTTTCGTCGCATAGACGACCACCGTGCCGGCGACCAGGTCGCCCAGGCGCTTGAAGTCGCGGTTGAGCAGGCAGCTCACCAGGCCGAAGGCGTAGAACAGCGGCAGGAAGTCCACCGCGCGCAGCAGGTTGCGGCTCATGGCGGCGCCCCAGTTCACGGGCGTGGCGTCGTCGTGCAGCACGCGCAGGCCCATGGCCGCCTTGCCCGGGGTCTGGCCCCGGTTCAGCACCTCGAAGAGCACCGGATAGAACCACTCGACGAGAAAGAACAGGATCAGCAGGATGCCGATGCCGAAGTTGCCAAGCCAGGGCAGGGTAAAGGAGAGGGCGAAGTAGATGCCGAAGCGGATCAGCTGGTCGATGCCGAAGGCCAGCGCACGCGGTACCGGTCCGGCCGTGGCGAGGCGCAGCGCGATGCCTTCCGGGGTCTCGACCGCGTGCTGGGTGTCGAAGCGTCGCTCGTGCATCATGTCGGACTCAGTCATCCTTGCCGGGTTGCCGGGTCATGGGGCAGTCGACGGCGTGCAGGGCCACGCTCTCACCGTCCAGCCGCGCGGCCGTGAGCCGCCCGCCCCACACGCAGCCGGTGTCCAGCGCGAGCAGGTCGTCGCGCTGCACCAGGCCAAGCGTGGACCAGTGGCCGAAGACGATGCGCTGGCCGGTGAGCCGCCGGCCCGGTACGTCGAACCAGGGCATCCGGGAGCCCGTATCCTCGCCCGGCGCCCCCTTGAAGTCGAGATCGAGGCGGCCACGCACGTCGCAGTAGCGCATGCGCGTGAAGGCGTTGACGATGAAGCGCAACCGCTCGATACCCGCCAGCCCTTCGTCCCACGCCACCGGCTCGTTGCCGTACATCCGGTCGAAGAACGCAGGGTGGTCGTCGCCACGCAGCACCGCCTCGACCTCGCGCGCGCAGGCCTGCGCGGTGGCGAGGTCCCAGGCCGGGGCGATGCCCGCGTGGGCGAGCACCGTGCCCAGCGCCGTGTCGTGGTGCAGGAGCGGCCGGTGGCGCAGCCAGTGCATGAGCTCGTCGGCATCGGGGGCGGCCAGCAGGGCGGCGAAGCTGTCCTTTTCCTTCAGGGGCTGCGCGCCAGCGTACACGGCCAGCAGGTGCAGGTCGTGGTTGCCGAGCACGACCACCGCCGCCTCGCCCAGTTCGTGGAACAGGCGCAGTGTTTCCAGCGACTTCGGGCCGCGATTGACGAGGTCGCCTACCGACCACAACTGGTCCTCGGCCGGGTCGAAGCGCAGCGCGTCGAGCAGCCGGTGCAGCGGATCGAAGCAGCCCTGGATGTCGCCGATCGCGTAAATGCTCATGTCGTCAGGCGGCGACCTGCTGTTGGTGGTTGGCCTCCAGGCGCGCGATCTGCCGGTCGTGGACGCGGGCCAGCAGCAGCTGCCCCGCCATGGCGCCGAGGAAGGCGAGGAACATGTCCCACTGGGTGTCCCAGTGATCGCCCTGGGTGCCGAGGAAGGCCGCGGCGGCCTCCTCGGAGAGCACGGCGGCCCACCATTCGATGAACTCGTAGAAGGCCGACAGCGCCAGGCAGAAGCAGGTGACGAGGAAGAACAGCCACTTGCCCGGTTCCAGCGGCGAGCGGCGGATCAGGATCTCGCGGGCCAGTATCGCCGGGATGAAGCCCTGGGCGACGTGGGCGACGCGGTCGTAGTGGTTGCGTGACAGGTCGAATGCGTCGCGCAGTTCGTTGAACCAGGGCACTTCGGCATAGGTGTAGTAGCCGCCGAGCATCAACATGAAGGCGTGCAGGGCGAGCAGGTGATAGGTGAGCGGGGTCAGGCGGAACACGCGGAACGTGGGCACCAGGATCAGGATGCCGAGCATCACCGGCGCGGTTTCGAGAAACCAGGTCAGCCGGTCGGCCTCGGGATCGATGCCCGAGTACACCAGGGCCGCGAGCACGATGGCCAGTATCGCCCCGGGATGCAGGCCTTCGCGCATCATGCGCGCTTCTCCAGTTCGATGTGGCGGAACCAGCCACCCGCGAGCGCGGGGCGGTCGTCGATCAGCGCAAGCGAGGGGGTGGCGGTCAGCAGCTCCTCGAAGACCACGTCGGTGCGGGTGGCGAGATGCTGCAGCATCCGACTCGCCGCGCGCCGCACGGGCGCGCGCTGGCCGGGGGCGAGGAACTTGTCGAGGATCAGCAGGCGCCCGCCGGGGCGTAGCACCCGTGCCGCCTCGGCCAGGGCGCGTTCCGGTTCAGGCACCACGGCGACGATGAGGTGCATGACCACGGCATCGAAGCCCTGGTCCGCGAAAGGCAGCGCGTGGGCATCGGCCTCCTCCAGCGCAATGGCGAGATCGTGACGTTCGGCCCGGCGGCGGGCGCGGGCGAGCATCGCAGGGGTGAGGTCCACGCCGGTGTAGCGCGGCCCGGTGGGCAGAAAGGGGAAGTCGAGGCCGGTGCCGACCCCGATCAGCAGGACCTCGGCATCGGCCGCCGGCACCAGGCGGGTCAGGCTGGCGCGGCGCGCCTCGCGCGTGGCGAGGCCTACGGCCAGATCGTAGACCGGGGCCCAGAGGGTGTAGGCGTGGCGCAGGCTCATGCCGGCCGCCCGAAGACGCCGCTAACCAATCCCTGGTGGCGTGTCTCCCTCCCGCGCATCGCTCAGTGCAACACCCGCGGCGAGGCCAGCGTGAAGGGGGCGATGGGGGCGTCGAAGGCGGCCCCGTCGTCTGCCACCAGGTGGTAGCTGCCCTGCATGGTACCCACCGGCGTGCCGATCATGGTGCCGCTGGTGTACTGGAAGGCCTCGCCCGGGCGCAGGTAGGGCTGTTCGCCCACCACGCCTTCACCCTCCACCTCCTGGACCTTGCCATTCGCATCCGTGATGACCCAGTGGCGCGTCAGCAGGCGCGCGGGCACATGGCCTTCGTTGTGGATGGTGATGGTGTAGGCAAAGACATAGCGCTCGTTGTCCGGATCGGACTGCGCGGGAATGAAGTCGGTCTCGACCTCAACGCGGATCTGGTGTGCGGTTTCGTTGGGCATGGCAGGGATTATACGGGGGAGCGGGGCCGTGTGTCAGCGGGCGCGGCAAGGCCGCGCGGTCAGTGGCCCTCGTAACGGAGCATCACACCATCGTCGCATCCTGCAGGGCGATCCGGGTGGCATGATGGGCGGCGCCGATGAGGCCAGCGTGTTCGTTGAGGATGACGTGGACGGGGATGGTGCCAACGAGTTCGCCCATGGGGGGCTTGTCGTTGAAGGCCGCGAGGAAGCCGGGGTGTTGCAGGTAGGGCAGGAGCTTGGGGGCGATGCCGCCGGCAATATAGAGGCCGCCGCGGGCGAAGTGGGCCAGGGCGAGGTCGCCGAGCTGGCCGGCGTAGAGGCGGGCGAATAGCGCGATGGTCTGTTCCGCCAGCGGGTCGCTGGCCTCGAGTGCGGCCTGGCCGATGGCGGCGGCCGGGTCGTCTTCGGCCAGCCCCGCGGCGAGCTCCGCGCCGGGTTCCAGCCCAGCGTCCTCGCGAAGGAACGCGAGGATGCGCGCGATGCCGGCGCCCGAGAGCAGGTGTTCGCGGCTGCAGCGGCCCTCGCGTCGGGCCACCCAGGCCCACAGGCGGGCCTGTTCGGCATCGGCCGGGGCGAAACCGGCGTGGCCGCCCTCGGTGGGCATGACCACGAGTTCGCCGGCGTGTGAGACGGCGGCGCAGACGCCGAAGCCGGTGCCGGCCCCGGCGACGAGCCGCAGGCCCTCGGCGTAGGGTTCGCCCGCCTGCAGGGTCTCCAGGTCGCCGACCTGGAGCTGGTCAACGCCGTGGGCGATGCCGGCGAAATCGTTGATCAGGCGCACCCGGGGCACGTCCAGGGTGCGGGCCAGCGCGACGCTGTCCAGGCGCCAGGGCAGGTTGGTGAGCCGCGCGGTCTGGCGTTCGGGGCGGTGGTGCACGGGGCCGGCGATGGCAAAGCAGGCCGCGACGATGGGGCGTTCGGGGCGGGCGCGGCCGAGGAACTCGCCGACCATGGGTTCCAAGCCGGCGAATGCCGCGCTGTCGAAGCGCCGCTCGATGCGCGTATGGTGCTCGCGCCCGTCACTCTCCACCAGGCTGAGGATGGTCTTGGTGCCGCCGATGTCGCCTGCCAGGATCAGCATGCCGTCAGCCCCCCGGCGGCTGCCGAATCGAGCAGCCAGTGGACCGTGCCGATGGCGGCGATGCGCTCCACCGGATAGCGGGGGGCGGCGTCGGGCTGGCCGAGTACCTGCGCGATCACCGGCGCCTTGCTCGCGCCCGCCACCAGAAACAGCAGTTCGCGGGCCTGGCCGAGCACCGGGTAGGTGAGGCTGATGCGCCAGGAGTCCTTGGCTGCTACGTGTACGGCCGCGACGTGGCGGTCGTGCACGTCGAGGATAGCCGTACCCGGAAACAGGGAGGCGGTGTGGCCGTCGTCGCCCATGCCGAGCAGGACGAGATCGAACACGGGCGCGTGGTCGCCCTGCGGAAGGCCGGCGGCAAGCGCCTCGGCGTAGGCGGCGGCGTCGGCCTCGGGGTGCGCGGGATCGCGCACCATGGGATGGATGTGATCGGCCGGGATCACGACGTGATCGAGCAGGGCCTGGCGCGCCATCCGGTAGTTGCTGTCGGCGTGATCGCGCGGCACGCAGCGCTCGTCGCCGAACCATACCTGCCAGCGCGACCAGTCGGTCTGCCCGGGTGCTGCGGCGGCGAGCAGCTCGTAGAGCCGGCGCGGGGTGCTGCCGCCGGCCAGCGCGACGTGGAAGACGCCGCGCGCGGCGATGGCGGCCCGGGCGCTCTCGAGTACGTGGATGGCCGCGGCGCGGCTCAGGGCCTCGGGGTCGGGGTAGATGTCGGGGGCTACGGCCACGTTTTTCATGCCCTGACTATAAGCCTTTGCCGTAGCCCGTGCAGCCGCCTCATGCCAGCGAGGCGTCGGCCAGGCGCACGAAGTCTGCCACCGTCACCTGCTCGGGACGCTCGCCGGGGTCGACGCCGGCGGCCGCGATGGTCTCGGCGTCGAGCAGCTTCTTCAGGCTGTTGCGCAGGGTCTTGCGCCGCTGCGAGAAGGCCTGGTTAACCAGTTCCGCGAGGCGGCGCTCGTCGCGCGCCGGCCAGGGCAGCTGGGCATAGGGGATGAGGCGGACCACGGCGGAGTCCACCTTGGGCGGCGGGGAGAAGGCGCCGGGGCCGACACGGAACAGGCTCTCCGCCCGGCAGCGGTACTGGACCATCACGCTCAGCCGCCCGTAGTCACCGCCGCCGGGGGCGGCGGTGAGGCGGTCGACGACCTCCTTCTGCAGCAGGAAGTGCATGTCGACGATGTCGGCGGCGTCTTCCAGGAGATGGAAGATCAGGGGCGTGGAGATGTTGTAGGGCAGGTTGCCGACCACGCGCAGGGGTTGTCCCACACCGGCCAGCGAGGCGAAGTCGAACTTCAGCGCGTCGACGTTGTGCACCCGCAGCTCGCCCTTGCCGGCGCAGGCGGCCTCGAGGTGCGGGATGACATCGCGATCCAGCTCCACCACGTCGAGTTCACCGTGGCGTTCGAGCAGCGGCGCGGTGAGCGCGCCCAGCCCGGGCCCGATCTCGACGATGCGCTCGCCCGGGCGCGGGCCGATGGCCGCGATGATGCGTTCGATCACGCCGCGGTCATGGAGGAAATGCTGGCCGAAGCGCTTGCGCGCCCGGTGGGGTGTCATGTTCATGGCAGTCCGGTGGTCAGGTTGCGCCCGGCGCGTGGCCGCCGCCCGCGTTGCGGGCGGCGGGGTGGAGTGGTCAATCGAGACCGACGTTGCGGATGATATCGAAGACGATGCGTGTGTTCTCGTCGATCAGCACCACATGCGCGCCGACCACCATGCGGCCATAGCCGTCGGGCAGGCGGCTCAGCTGGCGGTCCAGGTCGTAGGGCAGGCGGCGGTATTCCAGCCCGGGCGGGAGGGTCCCGCGGCTGTACAGCTGGCGTTCCAGGCCCGGTGGCAGGCGCTCACGCCGTGCCAGGCCGGGCGGCAGGTGGCGGTAGCGATGGCGGTAGTACTGATGGATGCGTGCGCGATCGCGTTCGTTGAAGGCGATGGTGATGCGGCCGTGTTCGTCACGCACCACCACGTGACCGGAGACGTCCACGTTGCTCGACGGGTAATGCGTCTCGGGATGACGGCTGGCCCGGGTGTCGCCGGGATAATAGGCGGGACTGGCGCAGGCGGCGAGCAGCAGGACGCTGGCCGAGACGCCGGCCAGGGCGGCGATGCGCGTCAGGGGGACACGGTCGTTCATCGTGAACCTCGCTGTTGGTGGATAGCCGGTACGGTGCCAGCCTGACACGGCCGGTTGAACCGGCGCTTAACCGCCGCCGCGCGGGCGGCCGGCGGGGTTTACTGCAAGGCCTCGCGCAGATCGGGACGGCGCAGCAGCCGGATCACGATGGCGAAGGGAATGCCGATCATCAGGACGAGGCCGAGGCCGATGCCCGTGATGAGGGTATAGAACAGGGTCGGCGAGATCGCCAGCGCCTCGTCTCCGACCTGGGCGAGCAGCGTGAACCAGAAATGAAAGTACACCCAGCCCGCCAGCAGCGTGTAGCCCAGCGAGGCCCAGCTCAGCCCTTCCAGGCTGAGGGCCGCCCAGCGCTGCATCTTCAGCAGGGCCAGGCTGGCTGCCAGTGCGTACAGGCAGGCCAGGGCATGGACGAGCAGTAGCGGGGGCAGCCGCGCGCCCATCCAGGTGAGCGGCTCGAGGCCCGGCAGCAGCGGGGCCTCGCTCCAGGCGGCGAGCCACTCCCGATACAGTGGGTAGGTGGCCAGCAGGGCCAGCAGGGCGAGCAGCAGCGTGCCGGCGTTTACCAGCCAGAACCAGGCGATGCTGGCGAGCAGGGCGCGCGAGGTCGAGCTGCCGTCCATCATGGCTGCGGTTGGGCCAGGCCGATGGCGAGTTCCAGGGCCGCGCGCAGGCTGCCGGTCTCGGCGCGGCCGGTGCCGGCAAGTTCCAGGGCGGTGCCGTGGTCCACGGAGGTGCGGATGATGGGTAGACCAAGGGTGATGTTGATCGCGTTGCCGAAGCCCACGTGCTTGAGCACCGGCAGTCCCTGGTCGTGGTACATGGCCAGCACGGCGTCGGCCTGTTCGAGGTGGCGGGGGGTGAACAGGGTGTCGGCCGGCAGCGGGCCGACCAGTTCCAGGCCCTCGGTGCGCAGGTCCTCCAGCACGGGGCCGATGGTGTCGATCTCCTCGCGGCCGAGGTGGCCGCCCTCACCGGCGTGCGGGTTGAGGCCGCAGACGAGGATGCGCGGGCGCGGGATGCGGAAGCGCACCCGCAGGTCGTGGTCGAGGATGCGCAGCACCCGCTCCAGGCGCTCGTGGGTGATGGCGGCGCTCACCGCCGACAATGGCAGATGCGTAGTGGCCAGGGCCACGCGCAGGCGGTCGGCCGCGAGCATCATCACGGGGTGCTGGCCGCCGCAGCGTTCGGCGAGGAATTCCGTGTGGCCGGTGAAGGGGATACCGGCATCGTTGATCACGCCCTTGTGTACGGGGCCGGTGACCAGGGCGTCGAAGCGGCCATCGAGGCAGCCGTCCACCGCAACGCGCAGGGTCTCGAGCACGTAGCCGGCATTCTCGGGGTTCAGGTGACCGGCGCTGGCCGGCGCAGCCAGCATCACCGGCAGGACCTTGAGTCGCCCGCCGGCGTGTGGCGCGGGCGGGGCGTTCGGGTCGAAGCCCTCGATGACGAGGGGCGTGCCCAGCGCTCGGGCGCGGCTTTCGAGCAGGCCGGGGTCGGCGATGGCCACCAGCTCCGCTGCGAAGCCGTCCTGGGCCAGCGCTATGACCAGGTCCGGCCCGATCCCGGCCGGCTCGCCCGGGGTGATCGCGATGCGCGGGATACGGGACATCAGGGCCTTCCTGTCGCGGGCCTAGCCGCGGGAGTCGTCCTGCAGGCCGTCGAGGCGGAACTCGACGTAGGCCTCGTCGCGCATGCGTCGCAGCCAGATCTCGAGCTCCTCGTCGCGCTTGCGCTCGCGGATGAATTCGCGGGCGCGGGCACGCAGCTGTTCGCGGGTGTTGTCGTGTTCGCGGCGCTCCATCACTTCCAGGATGTGCCAGCCGAAGGGGGACTGGAAGGGTTCGCTGATCTGGCCAGGCGCCAGCCGGTTCATGACCTCCTCGAACTCGGGCACGAACATGCCCGGGTCGGCCCAGCCGAGGTCGCCGCCCTGGCGGGCGCTGCCCGGGTCCATGCTGTTGGCGCGGGCAAGGTCCTCGAACGATTCGCCGCCCGCGATGCGTCGCCGGAGCGACTGCAGCTGTTCGCGGGCCTCGGCATTGGACAGCACCGCCGAGGGGCGGAGCAGGATGTGACGCGCGCGGGTGCGGGTGACGTTCGACTGCTGGCCGCCGCGGCGGTCCGCAAGCCGGATGATGTGAAAGCCCGAGGGCGAGCGGATGAGATCGCTGACCTCGCCCACGTCCATCAGCGTGACCGGGCGTGAGAACAGCGTGGGCAGGCGGCCCGCCTCACGCCAGCCGAGGTCGCCGCCCTGCAGGGCGTTCTGGCCGTCGGACTCGGCCATGGCCAACTGGGCGAAGTCCTCGCCACCGTCGACGATGCGCCGGTGCAGGTCCAGGGCCTTTTCGCGGGCGGCACGGATATCCTCGGGGCTGGCGGCCTCCGGCACGCTCACCAGGATATGCCCGAGGCGGTACTCGACGTCGCGGTCCACGGCGCCGGCTTGGCTGGCGATCAGGTCGTCGACCTCGCGGTCGCTGACATTGACGCGGCTGTCCACCTGGCGCTGGCGCAGGCGGGTGATGGTCATCTCGTCGCGTATCTGCTCGCGGAAGCTGTCGTAATCGATGCCCTCGCTGATGAGCTGCTCGCGGAAGGCCGGCAGGCTCATGTTGTTGCCCTGCGCGATCTCCTGCATGGTGCGGTTGAGGGTCACGTCGTCGATACGGATCCCCACCTGTTTGGCGAACTGCAACTGCAGGCGCTCAATGATCATGCGCTCGATAACCTGGCGGCGCAGCACGTCCGGCGGCGGCATGCGCGCGTCGTCGATGTTGCGGCCGACCTGCTGCATGCGCTCGTCGAGTTCGCTCTGCATGATCACGTCCTCGTTGACCAGGGCGATGATGCGGTCGAGCAGCACGCCGTCGGACGGGGGCGCGGCCCCCAGCGGGGCCGCCATGGCGAGGCACAGGGCCGCGGCCAGGAGCGCACGCCAGGGTGCCGGTCGACGGTCAGTCTTGGAGTTCATAGCCAAGGATACCTTCTTCGAGTAAGTCTTCGATGTTCCGGCCCACGTCCATCAGTCCCTTGAGCACGAGCTGGAAGTAGATCGCGTTATTGTATTCGGTTCCGCCGTCGGTCACATACTGACGGGCCACCAGGCGGGCCTTCCAGCAGCAACTTTCGTATTCCAGGCCGCCCAGCGCCTCCAGGTCGCGGTTGTCGTCCAGGGCGTAGACCCAGCGCCCGACGCCGTTCCAGCGGCGGGAGAGGGGCCAGCCGAAGGAAATCTCGGCCTGTTCGAAATCGTCTTCGCGGTAGCGATACCCGAGGTTGAAGACATGCCGGCTGTCGCGACGGTACTGGATACGAGTGCTGCCGCGCGCGGTTTGTTCCGTGTCCGGGTTCCACAGCAGGCTGCTGTCGATCTTCCAGAAATTGCCCAGCTGTGCGCCGAGTTCGGCCGCCAGGTCGGATTCGGTACGGGTCTCGGCTGGCTGGTCCGGCAGGGTCACCTCGCGATCCTCGAAATAGAAGATCTGCCCGAGGCTGGCGCGCAGGCGTTCGCGTCCGCTGGCGGTATCTACGAGGCGCGAGGTGAGCGCGAGACTCAGCTGGTTGGCGTCGCCCACGCGGTCCGGGCCGCTGAAGCGGTCCTCGCGAAACAGCTGGTCGAAGGTGAAGGTCAGGTCCCCGGTGTCGAACACCGGCAGGTCGTCCTGGTCGCGATAGGGCGTGTAGACATAGAACAACCGGGGCTCCAGGGTCTGGATCGCTCGGTCCGAGGCCTCGCGTTCGAAGATCAGGCCGGAATCGAGGCTGAACGTGGGCACGAGGCGGTCGGGTTCACGCTGGTCGGCCGGCAGGCTGTCGTCCAGGCGATAGGCCGTATAGCGGCCGCTCAGGCGTGGTTCGAGGAAGCTGCCGGGCGTGCGCACAGGCAGGGCGATCGAGGGCTTGAGATCCAGGCGGCTGCCGTTGACCAGGTCGTCGTGGTCGAACTGCACCCACTCGGCACGCAGGCCGTAGTCCAGTCCCAGGGCGCCGTCGGGGATGCCGCCGGTGAACAGTAGCTGGGGCACGCGCCGGTACGGGTACTGCGTGGACAGCAGGGTCTCGTTGACGGTCTGGTAGCCCTGCAGGCGTAGCAGGACCTCGCCCTGGTCGAACCACCAGCGGGCGTCCATGCGCCGGTCGAGGTGGGTGGCGCTGATGACGTCGAGCGAAGTGCTCAGGTCGTCGAAGTAGCGTTTGTCCGACACCCCGTTGAGATCGATGTCCACCCGGCTGTGGGTGCTCGGGCGCAGGGTGTTGCGCCAGCGGCCCAGCCAGCGCTGGTCCTCGTAGGCATCGTCATCCAGCCAGGACAGCTGCAGGTCTCCCCGGTTGACCGGCATCAGATAGCGAAATTCACCGTTGAGCTGCAGGCCGCGGTCGGACATGTAGCGCGGCGTGAAGGTGGCATCGTAGTTGGGCGCGATGTTCCAGTAGTAGGGGGTTTCCAGCTCGAAGCCGCGCTTGTCGGAGTTGCCGATGGCGGGGGCGAGGAAACCTGACTTGCGCTCGTCCGTGATGGGGAAGCTGATCCAGGGTGTATAGAGGAAGGGCACATTCATGA
>DSBO01000158.1 GCA_011046015.1 Thioalkalivibrio sp.
ACGGGCACGCAAGCTTCACCATCGACTTCGATCTGCGCAAGTCCGTGGTGGAGCCGGGGCAGTCGGGGAACCCGTATACGCTGCGGCCGACCCTGCGCCTGGTGGACAACATCCAGGTCGGCAGCATCGCGGGCACGGTGGCCATGGAGATTGCCAGCGATCCGGCGTGTTCGGCGGCGGTGTACGTCTTCGAGGGGTACGATGCCCAGCCCGATGACGTGGGCAGCGCCAACGAACCGCTGGCCAGTGCGCTGCCTTCGCTGAACGATGCGACGGGCGAATATGAGTATCACGTGGCCTTCTTGACCGAAGGCGACTACACGGCGGCCCTGACCTGCCAGGCCGACCTGGATCTCGTTGAGAGTGACGACGATATCGAGTTTCTGGAGCAGGGGAATGCCACTGTCGAGCCCGGCCAGGTGGCCGAGGTGCATTTCGGCGCGTGAGCGCCAGCACCGGGGTGTGACAACCTTTTTGGTTCATCGTAGATCTCCGGGGAGCTTGAGCACCTGGAGATAGCGCCGTACCGTTGCCGTGTGACGACAACGGGGGTGTGGGGCGATGTTCGACAAGCGCACGTTGAGCGAGCTGGGTGGTTGGATAGGCTACCGGGTCGCGGATCTGGCGTACCGGCCGGGCGAAGGCTGGATGGGGCGCGGCAAGCTGCTGATCCGGCTGGAGCCGCGCGGCAAGACGATGCACTGTTCCCGGTGCGGGCGGCGAAGCCATGCGGTCCATGACACGACTCTGCGGCGTATCCGCGATTTGCCGATGCTGGACTGGGACGTGGTGCTGATCGTGCCGCGCCGGCGATTGTGGTGTGAGCACTGCGGTGGTCCGCACCTGGAAGCGCTGGACTGGCTGTCGCCCCACCGGCGGGTCACCCGGCGTCTGGAAGCGGCCATCGGGCGCCTGGCCCGGATGCTGCCCTTGAAGCAGGTGGCGGCGTTCTATGGCGTGGGTTGGCACACGGTCAAGGCCATCGACAAGGCCCTGCTGGCCCAGGACGTCATCGCACCGGACTGGCGTGACATCGAGTATCTGGGCATGGACGAACATCTGGACTATTACCTGGAACGGTTCGAGCAGCAGGTGCTCGACCGGGGCGGGCAGGTGCACTGGGCCGCCACGGCCGAGGAGGCCCAGCGCATCGTGGTGGCGATCTGCCAGGATGCGGGCGCGCGCAGCGTCACCAAGGGCAAGTCCATGGTGGGCGAGGAGGTGGGCGTGAACGCGGCGCTGGAGGCCGCGGGCATGGAGGTGGTGGAGACGGGTCTCGGCGAATACATCATCCAGCTCGCCAAGGAGCCGCCCAGCCACATCATCGCGCCGGCCGTGCACAAGACGCGCGAGCAGATCGCCACGCTGTTCCACGAACACCACGCGAAGTACGGGCTCACCGAGAAGCTCAGCGAGATCCCGGACATCGTCAACGAGGCGCGCCAGGTGCTGCGCGACAAGTACCTCGCGGCCGACGTTGGCATCACCGGCGCCAACTTCCTCATCGCCGAGACCGGTTCCGGCATCATCGTCACCAACGAGGGCAATGGCGACCTCACCAATACCTTGCCAAAGGTGCACATCGTCACCGCCGGTATCGAAAAGGTGGTGCCCACGCTGGAGGATGCCACCACACTCTTGCGCCTGCTCGCGCGCAGCGCCACCGGCCAGCCCATCACCAGCTACACCACGCTCTTCACCGGGCCGCGTCGCGCCGGCGATCTCGACGGCCCGGAGCAGTTCCACGTGGTGCTGGTGGATAATGGCCGCAGTGCCATGCTCAAGGACGAGTTCCGCGAGATGCTGCGCTGCATCCGCTGCGGCGCCTGCATGAACCACTGCCCGGTGTACGGCGCCATCGGCGGTCATGCCTACGGCTGGGTGTATCCCGGCCCCATGGGCTCCGTGCTCACGCCGCTCACCCTCGGCCTGCGCGAGGCGAAGGACCTGCCCAATGCCTGCACCCTCAACGGTCGCTGCGCCGAGGTCTGTCCCGTGCGTATCCCGTTGCCGGACCTCTTGCGCAGCCTGCGACACCGCCAGTTCCAGCATCACATCGGCACCCGGCGCGCGCGCTGGGGCCTGGCCGTCTGGGGCTGGCTCGCGCGCCGGCCGCGGCTCTACCACCGTGTCACGGCCCTGCAGGCACGGTTCCTGCGGCTGCTGGGTGGTCGTCGCGGCTACCTGACCGCGATGCCCCTGGCCGGCGACTGGTTTCGCGGCGGGCGCGTGCTGCCGGCACCTCAGGGCGAGACCTTCATGGCGGCCTGGCGCCGCAGGGGGCGGGGCACATGAGCGACGCCCGCGCGAAGATCCTCGCGGCGGTTCGTCGCGGCCTGGGCCGCGACCAGCTGTCTTCGGCCACGCGCGACACCCTGGCCCTGCGCCTGCGGGGCGATGCCGGCGAGACCATGCTGCGCCCGCAGCTGCCACCGGGCAGCCTGCCCGACGTCTTCCGTGCCCGGCTGGAGGCCGCGGCCGGCACGCTGGAGATACTGTCGGACGAGACCGGGGTGCCGGGGCAGGTGGCGCGCTATCTCGTCAACCACCAGCTCGCCGGACCGATCGCCGTCGCCCCGTCACTGCAGGCGCTGGACTGGCCTGGCGCGGCGCTCTCGCCACGCTTCGGCCGCAGCCATGGCGGCGAACTGCTCTGTGTCAGTCGCACCTTCTGCGCCATCGCCGAGACCGGCAGCCTGATGCTGCTCTCCGGGCCCGAGAATCCCACCAGCCTCAATTTCCTGCCGGATCACCACCTCGTGGTCGTCCATGCCGGCGACCTCGTCAGTCATCTCGAGGATGCCTGGATGCGCCTGCGAGCCCGCGACGGCGACTGGCCCCGCACCGTCAATCTCATCACCGGCCCGTCGCGCACCGCCGACGTGGAGCAGACCATCCAGCTCGGCGCGCATGGCCCGCGCAGCCTGCACGTGCTATGGGTTGAATAGGCAAGCGAGTCCATTTGCCGGCGGCAGAACGCCGGCGACCGTTTGAAGGCGGCGCGAGGTCGGCCATGCACAGGGACGCAGACAGACAGCCGGACACCCCGCAGCGCAACGTGCTGCTGCTCGGTCTGGTGAGCTTCATCAACGACACCTCCAGCAAGATGATCCTGCCCCTGCTGCCGCTCTTCATCGTACAGCTTGGCGGCGGTGGTCTGGCGGTGGGGCTGGTGGCGGGCCTTGGCGACGCGCTCGCGAGCCTCACCAAGTGGCTTGCCGGCCACTGGTCGGATCGGCTCGGGCGTCGCAAGGGCTTCGTGTTCGTGGGCTATCTGCTCTCCGCGCTGGCCAAGCTTGGGCTCGCCGCCGCGGCGTACTGGGGGCAGGTACTCGCGCTGCGCTCGGGCGAGCGGCTGGGCAAGGGCCTGCGCGCCGCACCGCGCGATGCCCTGCTGGCCGCCTCCACCACGCGCGAGCGGCGCGGTCGCGGCTTCGGCCTGCATCGCGCCATGGATTCGGCCGGCGCCCTCATCGGCACCCTGGTCGTCTTCGCCCTCTACTGGTGGCTGGACTGGGGCTTCGCGCAGCTGTTCCTGCTGGCGGGGCTGCTCGGGCTCGCCTCCGTGCTGCCCCTGGTCTGGGTGCGGGAGCCGGCGACGGTCGTGAAAAAGGCCGCTGCCTGGCCCACCGGTCCACTGCCGGCCGGCCTGCGGCCGGTACTCCTCGCCTCGGGCCTCTTCGCCCTGGGCAATTTCAGCTACATGTTCTTCGTCCTGCGCAGCGCCACGGCATTCGACGATCGCCTGGCCATCGCCATACCCATCCTGCTGTATGCGCTCTTCCAGCTCACCTACACCGTCTTCGCCTATCCGGCAGGACGCCTGTCCGATCGCATCGGGCGCCGGCGCGTCGTGCTGGCGGGCTATCTCTCCTTTGCCCTGGTGAGCTTCGGCTTCGCGCTGCTCGACGGCATCACGGCCTACGTCATGCTCTTCGCGCTCTACGGCATCAGCTACGCCCTGGTCGAGGCCAGCAGCCGCGTGCTGGTGGCCGACCTGGCACCCGAGCTGCAGCGTGGCGGCGTGCTCGGTCTCTATTATCTGGTGATCAGTCTCGCCGCCCTGCCGGCCGCCCTGATCGCCGGCCTGCTCTGGGATCTCGATCCCGTCTGGACCTTCGTCTACGGCGGCGGCCTGGCGCTGGCCGCAGCACTGGTGCTGGGGCTTGCCGTGCGCGAGCCGGACGTGGATGACTAGGCGAAATAATCACAAGCGGAGACATGCGATGGACGAGGAATTCGAACTGGAAATGAGCCCCCTGTGCCGGGATGTCACCGAAGGCGGGGATACCGTGCGCGTGGAGATCTACCGGGGCGGCAGTGAAGGCTGGGTCCTCGAAGTCGTTGACGCCTACGGCAACTCGACCGTGTGGGACGATGAATTCCCCACCGATGCCGCCGCGCTGGAAGAGGCCATGGCGACGATACGTGAAGAGGGCATCGGCGTGCTGATCGGGAGTGAAGCTGAATAATCCAGGATACAGTCTGTGTTATAAACATGCTTCTAGCAGCGACGCAGATTTTTGGTATCCTTTGCGGTTGCGCACGCATAAAACCCGACGCAAGACACACAACCAGGGAAGTATCTCCAGATGGATCTGGCCGCACTCCGCAAGTCGCCCCTCGCCCTCGCCGCCGCCTTCTGCAGTGCTGTCACGCTGCACAGCGGCCTGGCGCATGCCGACATCGTGGCCGACGGCACCACCGCCACCACGGTGGACCGCATCGGCGGCGCCGAGGTGGTCAACATCGCCCGGCCGTCTGCCGGCGGCGTCTCGCACAACACCTTCGACCGTTTCAGTGTCGGCACCGAGGGTGCAGTCATCAACAACTCCCGGGTGGACGGCAGCTCTGCGCTTGCAGGCGCCCTGTCCGCCAACCCGAACCTGGCCGACGGCACGGCCCGCATCATCCTCAACGAAGTCACCAGCAACCGCCGCAGTGACCTGAACGGCACCACCGAGCTGTTCGGCGACAACGCCCGCTACATCCTCGCCAACCCCAACGGCATCACCTGCGACGGCTGCGGGTTCATCCGCACGCCCACCGCGGTGGGCGATGCCGGCACGCGCCTGCAGGAGGTGCTGCTGAGCACCGCCGTGCCCGGGCTGGATGCCCTGGATGGTGCCACCATTCGGCTGACGGTGGACCGCAACAACACCGCGCAGCTGGTCATCGGCGCGGGCGGGCTGGATGCCTCGAATGTCGACATCACCACGCTGCTGACCCGACAGGCCAGCGTGAACGGCCTGGTCGAGGCCCTCGGCGGCCAGCTGCAGCTGTACGCCGGTGCGGGCGAGATGACCGTGGCCGATGGCGCCGCGACCACCTGGCAGCCCGACCCGGCCGCCGGCGGGCGCGACGTGAGCGTGGCCATCGATGCCTCCGCGGCCGGTGCCATGCATGCCGGGCAGATCTTCATCCTGGCCACGGACGCGGGTACCGGCGTCAGCCTGCCCACCGACCTGCTCGCCAGCGGCGACATCGAGATCACCGCCGCCGGGGGCCTCGTGTATCGCGATGCGCGCAGCCAGGCCGGCGATGTGCGCATCGGCACCACGGCGGCCGGGGCGGACCTCGCCAGCGACGGCCTCACCCAGGCGGCGGGCGACGTCGTGCTCGCGGCCGACGGGGATGTGCAGGCGGCGCAGCTGCGTGCGGATGGCGATGTCGCCGCCACCAGCCGGTCGGGCCGGCTCACGGCCGGCGCGGTGACGGCGGGCGGCGCCGTCGACCTGGCCGCGCAGGACGACCTCGCCTATGGCAGCGCCGAGGCGCGGGGCGGCGACGTCACGGTTGGCACCACCGACGCCCGGGCCGGGATCCGCACCACCGGCAGCACCGTTGCCGCCGGCGATGTCACCTGGCAGATCAGCGGCGAGGCGGCGCAGATCACCGATGGTCCGGGGCAGCTCAGCGCGGGCGGGGCCATCAACCTCCACTGCGCGGCGGGCGACGGGGCCTGCCGCGTGGTCTCGCAGCGCGACCTGACGCTCGCCGCCGGCACACTGAACACCCAGGCCGACATCGAGACGGCGGCCGGGCGGGACCTGACCATCCAGGCCGATCTCGACAGCGGGCGCCGCCTCGACAGCGGCGGGGACCTGCGCATCGCCGCGGCCGCCGGCGACATCCGCAGCACCGGCAGCCTGCGTGCCGCCGGCGACCTGACACTGGTCACCGCCGCGGGGGCGCAGCTGATCCTGGACGGCAGCCTGGTCACCGGCGGGGAGCTCTACCTGCAGGGTGACGGCAGCTACCGCCACGATGCCACGGGCACCCAGCAGATCGGCGGACAACGCCACATCGACCTGTACGAACTGATCAACCAGGACGTGCTGGCCGACCTCGCCGACGGCACCCTGCGGGTCAGCCGGCTCGACAACCAGGGGCTGATCGAGAACCAGGGTGCCCTGCGCCTGCAGGTGGACGAGCGGTTCGACAACAGCGGGCTCATCGTCTCGCTGGAGGGGGCCGTGGACATCGGCCACCGGCTGCCCGGCGAGGCGACGGGGCAGATCTACAACAGCGGGCTGATCACGGCGCTGGACCTGACGAACAACCAGCTGGGCCAGAGCGGCATGATCCTCGACCCCAGCGACCTGGTGATGGCGCATACGCGCGCCATCCTGGACGGCAGGCAGCGCAGCGCCGCCGAGCTTGCGCGCGAGATCCAGGACGCCAACGCCCGGCTGATCGCCGAGCTCAACCTGGACGAGGCCGTCACCGGCGTGGTCGGCATCCAGGCCGAGCGCCTGACCCAGACCGGCACGGGCCGCATCAGCGGCAGCGACGTCGACCTCGAGGTCGGTACCCTGACCAACCAGGGGGGCCAGATCACGGCCGGGCGGAACCTCTCCATCACGGGGGAGGTGCTCGGCAACGCCAACGCGGCGCCCTACTACGGCGTGATCAGCGCCGGGCGCCGGCTGCAGGCCACGCTCGGCCAGCGGATCGACAACAGCGGGCTGATCGAGGGCGGCAACGTCATCCTCGATGCCCCCGTGATCAACAACACCGGTGGCGGCTGGACGCCGGCGGCCCCGGCCGGCGGCGTGATCGACACCGCGGGCTACCTGGACGCGCTCGGTGGCCAGGCCTGGTTCGCGCAATCCGGCGGTGACTACCGGCACATCCTGCGGCTGCTGTACGACAACGACCTGCTGGTATCCGACCCCACCCGGCTCACCCGTGCGTTCCTGGATGCCGGCGGCATCCGGCTCGGGCCGGACGCGCAGCTGGCGGGTGACGACGTCTACCTGGCCGAACTCCTCATGCACACGCTGCGTGCGCAGGGCGGCATGGCCTTTGCCACCGGTGACCGCAACGGTCTGGGGCAGCTGAGCACGCTGTACGCCAACACGCGGGCCTACATGGAGGCCACCGGCCTCGCCTTCGGCCAGCTGCCCGACAGCAGCCAGCGTGCCGCGGTCCGGGCGCCGGTGCTGGTGTTCGCGCCGCAGGCACAGGCCGATGGTCGTACCCTCTATGTCCCGCGCCTGCTGCTGCCGGAGGCGGACGGCGGCCTGCAGCAGCAGGCCGAGCGCCTGAGCGCGCAGATCGTTGCCCAGGAGAACCTCTTCCTCAAGGGCGAGACCATCACCAACCGCGATGCCGATCTGCTGGCCGGCGACAACCTGGTGATCGAGGCCGTCGACCTCAACATCAGCGGCCGGCAGCGCGACTGGTATGTCGACGCCGATGGCCAGGTGCGTTATCGCACGGCGCAGATCGCGGCGGGCAACGACGTGGTCGTGCAGCTGAGCGGCCGCTACGTGCAGGATGGCGCCCAGGTCCTGGCCGGTAACTAGGTGCTGGTACAGGCGCAGTCCATCGACATCGCCGACCGGCGCCGCACGCCGCCGGCGCATCTGGCGCAGGAACGCCCGCTGCGCCACATCGCCGTCGCCGCGCCCTGGAGCGGCCTGATGAAACTGCAGGCCCGCCGCACGCAGACCGCCGAGCCGAAGCGGGTGACGATGGCCGGCAACGCGACCTACCGGGCAGGCGATGCCGGCACGGCGAACGTGCAGGGCGGCAGCGTGCTCCTGATCGCGCAGGACGACATGACCCTGACGCAGGCCGACATCCGCGCCGTGCGGTCATCGGCAACACCATCGGTGGCCTCGATGACTGCCGGATCGTCATCGGCCGACGGCAGCCTGGTGCTGGTCGCCCGCGGGGGTGACATCACCCAGCAGGCCGGTTACCTGTCGGGCGAGAGCATCCTGATGCAGGCGGAGGGCGACATCCGCACGGCGAGCGTGATGTCGGTGCGCGAGCGGCAGTGGGACATGGCGGACCGCCGGGGCGGCCGCTTCCACTATTTCAACGACGGTGACCAGCAAACCCGCACGCAAAGCACGGTGCGCGCCCAGCAGGTCACGGTGGACGTGGCACAGATCGAGGCCGGCGAAGGCGGCCTGGTGCAGGTGGCCGGGAATGACATCGAGAACCGCGGTACGGCGCTCGGCTCGGCCGGCGACATCGTGCAGCAGGCCGGCGGCGACATCGTCAACGAGAGCCTGGCGCAGCGCTATCTGCGGGAGCAGGTGACGACACACCGCAGCACCCGGGAAGACTACAGCCTGGTCAGCTCCAGCGACACGCAACGCACGCTGCACGACGTCCAGGTGCAGCGGGCGAGCCTACAGGCCGCGGGCGACATCATCCAGGAGGTCGGCGGACACATCCGGCACATCGGGGCAGAGGTCACCGCCGGGGGCGACATCCTGCAGCAGGCCGGTGAAGGTATCGAGAACGCCACCCTGCTGGCCAGCGCCAGCGATCGCCGCCAGCGCGAGACCTGGCAGAAGGAGACGCCGGACGACGACAGTTTCTTCGGTCGTCGCCAGGTGCGGGACGATGGCCCGAGCGATGTCACCACCTACCAGCGGCGCGACGTCATCGGCACGCTCGAGGCCGGCGGCGACATCGTCGCCCGGGTGGAAGACGGCGACTACCGCAACAGCGGCAACCTCGCCGCCGGCGGCGACATCGTCGTCGCGGCACGCGACATCCGCAACGACCGCCTGGTGAGCGGCCGGGGCAACGAGGCGGTGATCCTCGATACCGGCCGGCTCGCGGCCGGCGGCGACATCCTGCTCTCGGCCGAGCGCGACATCGTCGACACCGCCGGGCGCTACCGGGCGGATGGCGACATCCTGTTGCAGGCGGGAGGCGACATCCGGCAGGAGGCGATCCGGATCGACCGGTCCAGCGGGTTCATCTCCCGCGGCTGGATCACCTACGGCAGCAAGACCCGCGAGATCGACCACACCGTGGGCCGCTTCACGGCCGGCGGCGCCATGGTGATCGACGCCGACGGGGACGTGATGCTCGCCGGCAGCCAGGTGCAGGCCGAAGACATCCGCATCCGCGGGGAAAACGTCCGGCTCGAGGCCCTGCGCAACCTGCGCCAGACCGAGACCATCCAGGGCGCGCGCGAGATCAGGCGCACCGTGCGCCACGACGTGG
This sequence comes from Thioalkalivibrio sp., assembly GCA_011046015.1. Taxonomy (GTDB): domain Bacteria; phylum Pseudomonadota; class Gammaproteobacteria; order SpSt-1174; family SpSt-1174; genus SpSt-1174. The sequence continues at coordinate 9,478 of DSBO01000158.1, forward strand.
TCACGCTGGCAAGCCGCGGCGACCTGTCCATCCAGGCAGGGCAGGACCTCATCACCTACGGCAGCCGCATCCGCGCCGGCGACGGCGAAGACAGCATGCTGTCCCTCAATGCCGGCGGCGACATGCGCCTGCTCGGCGTGAACAACGAGGACTATTACTACTACTACCGCAAGAAGAAAAAGAGCTTCGGCCGCAGCAAGACGACCATCATCGAGAGCCGGGACGTCAAGCTGGCGGAAACGGAACTCGCCAGCGGCGGCAACGTCTTCGTCAACCTGGGTGCACAAGGCCCGCAGGAGAGCGGGCGGGTGGTGCTCGAAGGCACCCGCATCGCCGCCGGCCAGGACCTGATGCTCTACGCCGGCGACAGCCTCAACGTGCTCTCCGGCTTCGAATACAGCACCTATCGCAAGGAGCGGCACAAGAGCGGCTTCGGCGGCTTCTCGAAATCCGGCAGCGTGCACCGCTCCGAGGCGCAGCGCCTCGGCCATGCCGAGCTCACCAGCGGCGGCGACACCATCCTGCTTGCCGCGGGCGACATCAACGTCGTGGCTGGCCGCATCCGCGCCGAGAACATCATGGCCGATGCCGGCTACCAGTCCGGCGACGACCGCCAGGCGAACATCAACATCGTCGGCGAGAAGGAGGCGCTGGCGGTGTTCGAACACGAATACAAAAGCAGGATAAAGCTGAAGTTAGAAGATGACTTTCTGAGTATTGCCGAGGAGCGGCATGACAAGCACTGGAAAACGGAAGAGAGCTACGTTGGCTCGTTTCTCGAAGCCAGGAAGGATATTCAGATTTCCGCAACCGGCGGTGTGGATGTCATGGGTTCGGAGATCAATGCCGGTCGAGACCTATATGTATCGGCAAACGAAGTAAGGATCGCAGCCGGTAGAAGCTATTCAATGGACAGGGAAGAGCAGACGGTCGAGCGCGTTGGGCTTGAGGTGAAGTTTGACGGCAATGGCATGAATTCCTTCGCGGGTATTGAAACACGTGGATTGACTAGTGAGCATTATAAGGATGACGTCCATCTTGGACGAATTCAGGCAGGAAATGACATTCGGATTGCAGCCAAGACCGATTTTTATCACGGAGCAGGAGAAATTCTCGCAGGGAGAGATATCGACATTATGGCAGGAGGGTCGATACAGCTAATTAGCGAAGAAAGCACGGAAACAATGCGTCATGTCGAAAGCTTGAGTCGCAGCGGAATAAGCGCTGGTCTGCAGCACAACTTTGAAGACACGGTTGATGCGATTCGTGCGTCTGACGATGGCGACGACGTAGTGAGCAAGATAAGTGGGAATCTGAAAGCCATTGATGCTATCGATAATTTCCTGACTGGTCCAACGGCAAACGGATTTGTGGGCACAACGACGACGACGACCACATCAATGGAGAGAAATACGCTAGCGCGTGGTGCAGAGGTGTGGGCTGGAAGAGATGTCAGTATAAACCCAATCATTGCATAAATTCGCGCCGTAAAATGGTCATGCGGCGGACTTCATGGCATCCAAATAATGCAACAACTCGGATTTTACAGCCGGATTCGCGCTCATGGTGAGCGTCAGTTGCCCCTGCGGCCGGGTCAGGCGGCCGGCGCGCTGAATCAGCTTGCGTCGCACGGTGCCGAGTTGCTCGAAGCACCACAGTGGAGCGCGCTTCTCGGTGGTGTTGCGGGCCTGTTCATGACACAGCATCTGCATTTCCCGGTTGAGAT
>DSBO01000099.1 GCA_011046015.1 Thioalkalivibrio sp.
CCGCATCGGCGAGGAGGGGCAGGGCGTGGCCGTGATCCTGCGCCAGAAGGACGACCCGCGCCTGCTGGTACGCCGCGTGCGCGACATGGCCCTGCGCGCCTCGGGCAAGCTGCGCGAGCCGGAGGAGCCCACCCGGGCGGGCTCGCCGCAGGAACTGCGCACCCACGGCATCGGCGCGCAGATCCTTGCCGACCTGGGCGTGGGCAGGATGCGGCTTTTGAGCGCACCCAAGCGCTTCCATGGCCTGGGCGGCTTCGGGCTGGAGATCGTGGACTACGTGCACGACTGACGCGGCCTGATTGACAATCACCTTAATAAGTTTGGCTAAGTTGTTGTAAACTCGCCAAAACCGAATCGACAGGACAGATCCATGAGCAGTTACAAGACCATCGAAGGCGACTTCAACATCGGCCAGGCCCGCATCGGCATTGCCGTCTCCCGTTTCAACGGCTTCATCGTCGAGAGCCTGCTGGCCGGCGCCGTCGACGCCCTGCTGCGTCACGGCATCCAGAAGACCGCCATCGACGTGGTGCGCGTGCCCGGTGCCTTCGAACTGCCGCTGGCCGTACAGGCCATGGCGAAGCAGGGCCAGTACGACGCCATCATCGCCCTGGGTGCGGTGATCCGCGGCGCCACGCCGCATTTCGACATCGTCGCCGGCGAGAGCGCCAAGGGTCTGTCTGCCGTGTCGCTCGCCACGGGCATCCCGGTGATCAACGCCGTGCTGACCACCGACACCATCGAGCAGGCCATCGAGCGTGCCGGAACCAAGGCGGGCAACAAGGGAGCCGAGGGCGCGATGGGCGCCATCGAAATGATCAGCCTGCTGAAGAAGCTGGGTAGCTGAACTTGACCAGCCCCGACCTTCGCAAGCTGATTCACGCCCGGCGCAAGTCGCGCCGCCTGGCGATGCAGGCCCTGTACCAGTGGCAACTCACCGACCAGCACCCCAAGGACATCCTCGCCCAGTTTCAGGCGGACGACGAGATGGCCAGCGCCGATCCGGATTATTTCCGTGAGCTGCTGCTGGAAGTGACCGAGCGCCACGCGGCGCTGGATGCGCGCGTCGAGCCCTTCATCGACCGCAAGTCCATGGCCGAGGTGGATCCAGTGGAACGCGCCATCCTGCGCATCGCGGTCTACGAGCTCGAACACCGCCTGGACGTTCCCTACCGCGTGGTGGTCAACGAGGCCATCGAGCTCACCAAGAAGTTCGGCGCCGAGCAGGCCCATCGCTTCGTCAACGGTGTGCTGGACAAGCTGGCCCAGGAGCTGCGCAAGGCCGAGGTCTCGATTAGCCGCTAGATGGCTTCCGAATTCGACCTCATCGAACGCTTCTTCCGGCCTCTCGGCGAGGGGCCGGGGGTGACGCTCGGTATTGGTGACGACACCGCCATCCTCGATATGTCCCCCGGCTGTCAGCTGCTGGCCACCGTGGACACGCTGGTGGCAGGGGTGCATTTCCCCGATACCGCTACCCCGGCCGATATCGGCTACAAGTCGCTCGTGGTCAACCTCAGTGACATCGCTGCCATGGGCGGCACCCCGCGCTGGGCGACGCTCGCCCTCACCCTTCCGGCGCCTGACGATGCCTGGCTCTCGGCCTTCGCCGAGGGGCTGGCTGGCGCCTGCCGGCGTTTCGGCGTGAGCCTGGTGGGCGGCGATACCACGCGCGGGCCGCTCACGATTACCATCCAGCTGCTCGGCGAGGTTTCGCGCGGTATGGCCGTGCGGCGTGACGGCGCGCACCCGGGCGACGCGCTCTATGTCACCGGGACTCTGGGCGACGCCGGCCTGGGACTGGCCTGCGAGCAGGGCCGCCTGCAGGTCTCCGAAGCCGCCAGCGACTTTTGCCGTGAGCGCCTTCACCGACCGCAGCCGCGCCTGGCCGTGGGGCAGGCCCTGCAGGGCGTGGCCACGGCCGCCATCGACATCTCCGACGGTCTGCTGGCCGATCTCGGGCACATCCTGGAGAAGAGCGGGCTGGGTGCCGAGGTCAGGCTGGACGCGCTGCCGCTCTCCGCGAGCCTGAGTGACGCAATGGCTGCCGGCTGTGCCGACTGGCACCTGCCGCTGGCCGCCGGCGACGATTACGAATTGCTCTTCGCGGTCCCGCCGGGACGGGAAGCCGGCATCGCGCGCATCGCCGACGAGACCGGCTGTGCGATCACGCGCATCGGTCATCTCACCGGCGAGGCAGGGACCCGGGTGCTGGATGCGGCCGGACGTCCCTGGGCGTACACGCGTAACGGCTATGACCATTTCAGGAGTGAAGACCGATGAAACGCTATCCGCCCGTTTCGGTAGGCACCGTGTTCCGCGACCCGGTGCACTGGCTGGCCTTCGGCTTCGGCAGCGGTCTCCTCCGGCCGGCACCCGGTACCTGGGGCACGCTCGCCGCGGTGCCCCTCTACCTGCTCCTCGTGCAGTTGCCGTTCTGGGCCTACCTCGTCGTTGTGGTGGCATCGGTGGCGGTCGGTGTGTGGCTGTGCGGGGAATCGGCGCGCCGCCTGCACGTGCATGACCACCCTGGCATCGTCTGGGACGAGTTTGCCGGCTTCTGGATCACCATGCTGGCCGCGCCGGCGGGCTGGGTATGGATTGGCATCGGCTTCGTGCTGTTTCGTCTGTTCGACGCGGCCAAGCCCTGGCCGATCCGCTGGCTCGACCGGCGCGTGCCCGGCGGCCTCGGCATCATGATCGACGACGTGCTCGCTGGCATCTTCGCACTGGCCGGCCTGCAGTTGGTTGCCTGGGGCTGGGCGCGGTATGCTGGCGTCTGAGGAGCCGGTAGCAGGGAGCAGGGGAGAGAGGGCTATGAACAGATTGATCGGCGCGTGTCTCGCGGCGGGCCTGATGGTGGCCGTGCCGGGACACGCTGCGGACATCATCGTGGTCGGGCTCTTTCCCGGCAAGGCCGTGGTGCGCATCGATGGTGAGCGCCTGGTGCTGTCGCAGGGTGAGACGAGCCCGCAGGGCGTGACGCTGCTCGAGGCTGACAGTGAGAGGGCGGTGTTCGAGACGGACGGCCAGCGCCGCGAGTACCAGCTTGGTACGCATATCGGTGCGAACTACGCGGCCCCGGGTCCCGGCAAGAAACACCGCATCTATCGCTCGTCGCGGCAGATGTTCGAAACCGGCGGCTTCATCAATGGTACGTCGGTGCATTTTCTCGTCGATACCGGCGCCAGTTCGGTCGCAATGAACGCCGGGCATGCGCGCAACATCGGCGTGAATTACAGGTCCGGGCGCCGGATCGGCGTGTCGACGGCCAACGGCGTTACTTCGGGCTACCAGGTGAAGCTCGACCGCGTGAAGGTGGGTGACATCGAGCTGACCAACGTCGATGCCGTCGTGCTGGAAGGCGCCAGTCCGCCGGTGATCCTGCTGGGGCTGTCCTTCCTCGACCGGCTGCACTGGAGCAAGGCCGACACCGTGATTGAACTCGAGCGCAAGTACTGAGGAGCACGTCTGCTGACCACGAGCGTCGATCAGCTGGAATGCGTCATCATGTCCATCGACCTGCGCGGGCGGGTCAGTGCCGATGATGACGATGAGCCCACCCAGACCAATCCCCAGGCCGACCCGGGCTTCTCTCGCGTGACCGAGGTCGGCACCGGCAATGGCGGGCGGCTGCTGCACACGGCCGGCAACCTCGTGCTGATGCGCTTCCCGTCGCCAGACGAGGCCGTGCGTGCGGCCTGCGCGATGCAGGCCCTGTTCGATGCCTCGCCTGGCGTCGGGCAGCCGCCGGTGATCTACCGCATCGGCATGCACTTCGGGAGCATCCCCCTGGACCGCGCCCCCAAACAGGCCCCCGTCTTTGCGGGCGTCGAGCAGGCCCTGAGGCATGCCGGGCACAAGCAGATCCTGCTCACTGAGGATGCCGCCGACCACCTCTCCCCGGTGTTTCGGCAGATGGTGTACGAGATCCCGGCGCGGCTCGATGGTGAGGCCCGCAGTCAGGCGCTGTACGAGCTGGTCTGCGACCAGAACGATTTCGGCAGCCTGAGCGCCCAGCACGACCAGCCGGCCCTGCTGGGCGCTACCCTGCGCCTGAGCTATCGCGACCGCGACTGGCGCGTATCGGTGCGTAACGCCAGCCTGATCGCCGGACGCAGTTCGCAGTCGGACATCATCGTGGCCGGCCACCTCGCCTCGCGTTTTCATGCGCGTTTCGAGTACCGGCAGGGAAAGTTCGTGCTGGTCGACCAGAGCCGCAACGGCAGCCACGTCCGCTTCCAGAACGGGCAGGAGGTGTATCTGAAACACCAGGAACTCGACCTGTGGGGAGGCGGCACGGTCTACCTGGGGGAACGCAAGGCCGGTCCCGAGTCGCAGATCGAATTCGTCTGCGAGGCCTGAGACGGATCAGCGCAGCAGCAGGGCCAGCGAGACCAGGATCACCCCGGCGATGAGGAGGACAACCCAGCGGTTGCCGTGACCTGGCGTCTGCTCCGGACGCGGCACAGTCCCCGGCTGCTGGGTGGCCCTGGTGGGCGCACGCAGTTCGCGCTCGATTCGGTTGAGCAGGCGCCGCCGTTCGGCCAGGTACGCCTCCCGGTCCAGCTCTTCCATCGCGTAGCGCATTGCGAGCTGGCGCAGCGCGCTGGTCTTTCCGCGGGTGGTGATCGGCAGGTTCATTCCGTTGCCGCCCCGTCGTGGCGGTGGAAATCGATCACGATGCAGGTGTTGTTGTCGCTGCCTCCGCCCTCAAGCGCCGCCTGGCGCAGGCGGTGGCTGCATTCGTGGATATCGGGGATGCGCAGCAGTGCCTCGATCTGCTGTTCTGGCACGTCCTTGTAGAGGCCGTCCGAGCACAGCAGAAACCGGTCGCCGCTGGTGATCTCCACCTGGTCGAGGTCGAGCTTGAGATTTGCGTCGCCACCGACCGCACGCAGCACGATGTTGGCGGAGGGGTGGTGTTCGGCCTCCTCCGCCCTGATGTGACCGCGCTTGACCAGTTCCTGCACCATGGTGTGGTCCTCGGTGAGCTGTTCGAGACGGCCGCGATGCAGGCGGTAGATGCGGCTGTCGCCGGCCCACATGAGGATGGCCAGGGGTGGGAATACCGCCAGCAAGGCGACGGTAGAGCCCATGATGTCGCGCCCGGAGGGACGGTCCACGTGGTTATGCAGGTCGAGGTTGGCCTCGAGGATGAGGGACTCCAGCGCATCCACGCGTTCAGCCAGGCTGCGCGTCTCGCGAAAGCGCCGCAGCGAGTCGACGATGGTCTGGCTCGCCATGTCGCCCGCGCGATGACCACCCATACCATCAGCCACGGCCCAGACTCCGAGCTCGGCATTTTCGAACAATGCGTCTTCGTTGAGCGCGCGCTTGCGGCCGGGGTCGGTGAATGCCGAGGATCGCCAGACCATGCGAGGAGGTGTCGTCATGCGTGTAATCGTCCGGGTGTTCGCCGCATGATAAAGCAAAACGGCCGCGATGCCAGCCACCGCCGGTGTATGCCGGGCGGCCGCTCTGCTAAACTTCCGCTTCCCTGCAAACCCTGATCCCGAGACCATGAAAGTACGTACCCGTTTCGCCCCCAGTCCCACCGGCTACCTCCACATCGGCGGCGCACGCACCGCGCTGTTTTCCTGGCTCTTCGCCCGCAAGCACGGCGGGGAGTTCGTGCTGCGCATCGAGGACACCGATCTCGAGCGTTCCACCCAGGAATCGGTAAACGCCATTCTCGAGGGCATGACATGGCTGGGACTCGAATACGATGAGGGTCCGTTCTACCAGACCGAGCGCTTCGACCGTTACAAGGAAGTCATCCAGCAACTGCTCGATCAGGGTGATGCCTACTACTGTTACTGCTCCAAGGAAGAGCTGGAGCAGATGCGCAACGAGCAGATGGCGCGCAAGGAAAAGCCGCGCTACGACGGCCGTTGCCGCGATCGCAAGGCGCCGCGCGAGGGCGTCGAGCCCGTGATCCGCTTCCGCAACCCGCAGGACGGGGAGGTGGCCTTCGACGATCTGATCCGTGGTCGCATCGCTTTCCAGAACAAGGAACTGGACGACCTCATCATCGCCCGCGGCGACGGCACCCCCACCTACAACCTCACGGTGGTGGTGGACGACTGGGACATGGGCATCACCCACGTCATCCGCGGCGACGACCACATCAACAACACGCCGCGCCAGATCAACATCCTCAAGGCCCTGGGCGCCGAGCTGCCGCATTACGCTCACGTACCCATGATCCTGGGGGCGGACGGCAAGCGTCTGTCCAAGCGCCACGGCGCGGTGAGCGTCATGCAGTACCGTGACGAGGGCTTCCTGCCCGAGGCCCTGATCAACTACCTGGTGCGCCTGGGCTGGTCGCACGGCGACCAGGAGGTGTTCTCGCTGGACGAAATGATCGAGCTGTTCGACCTCAAGGACGTCAACCGCTCCGCCTCGACCTTCAATCCCGAAAAGCTGCTGTGGCTCAACCAGCAATACCTGAAGGGCAGCGATCCTGATCACGTCGCGCGTCACCTGAGCTGGCATATCGGCAATGCCGGTGTGGACCCCTCCGGCGACCCGCCGCTGGCCGAGGTCGTTAAATGCCAGGCCGAGCGTTCCAAGACCCTCATCGAGATGGCGGAATCCAGCCGCTTCTTCTGGGTGGAGTTCGACAGCTACGACGAGAAGGCCGTGCAGAAGAATTTCAAGGGCGAGGCCCTCGACGTGCTCAAGGCGCTGGCGGCCGGATTCGAGGCGCTGGAGGAGTGGCGGGCCGAGCCGATCCACCAGGTCGTCATTGCCACCGGCGAGCAGCTCGACCTCAAACTGGGCAAGGTTGCGCAGCCCCTGCGCGTGGCCGTGAGCGGCGGCGGCGTGTCCCCGCCGATCGACATTACCCTCGAGTTGCTGGGACGCGAGCGTACCCTGGCCCGCCTGGCCAAGGCGATTGAATACGTTGAGAAAAAATCTGTAACAGAAGGCCCGGCAGGTGCTTGACAAGGTTTGCGCACTGCCTTAAAGTGCGCGCTCCCGTGTGGGGCTATAGCTCAGCTGGGAGAGCGCTTGCATGGCATGCAAGAGGTCGGCGGTTCGATCCCGCCTAGCTCCACCAATTATTTGCTAGTGATGGTGGAAGATGATGTTACGCTTTGGGCGACTCGCCGTAATCGTTGGCATCATCATCACGAGTCTGGGAATGGTTGTCGGGTTCAGCGCCCTGTTTACCGGTGCCGATACCTTCGCCAAACCCTTTCTCGGCATCATCCCGGTCGGGTTCCTGATGACTTTCGCAGGACTGACCACGACGCTGTTGATTGGTACACCGCGCAAATAGGCCAGCGCGGGATACAAGCAAGACTGCGTCCCCATCGTCTAGAGGCCTAGGACACCGCCCTTTCACGGCGGTAACCGGGGTTCGAATCCCCGTGGGGACGCCATTATTCAAAAAGCCGAGCCATCAGGTTCGGCTTTTTTTTGCCTGACAGGAAGCAGCACCACGGGGATGAGAACCCCAGGGTTCGACCCGGCGGCTCCCGTGGAGGGTCGTTGCACCAAAGGCCGAGCCGCCAGGGTTTGGCCTGTGGTTTGTCCGAACACGTGCCGGCTTGCGGTCCTGTCGATTCGCGCACGCGTTCGGCGCACTGTTCTTTTCGGCGTCGGCTGCGTTACGCTGTTCCTCCCAGCAATCGACCGGTGCGCAGAGCAGTCATGGCCCACTCATCCAGGAACGTCTCTCTCGCCCTCGGCAGCGGCGGTGCCCGCGGGCTCGCCCAGATCGGCGTGATCCGCTGGCTGGAGGAGAACCGCGACTTCAACATCAGTTCAATCGCCGGTTGTTCCATGGGGGCTGTGGTCGGCGGCATTTATGCCGCGGGCAAGCTCGATGTCTACGAGGAGTGGGTGTGTGCGCTCACGCGGCGTGATGTCTTCCGGCTGCTGGATTTCGCCTTCAGCTGGTCGGGACTGTTCAGCGGCGACCGCCTGATGAGAAAGCTGCGCGAGATGCTCGGCGAGGCCAACATCGAGGACCTGCCGATTGCCTTTACGGCAATCGCCACGGACCTGGAGAAGGGGCGGGAGGTCTGGCTCAGCCGTGGCTCGCTGTTCGATGCGATACGCGCCTCGATGGCGATCCCCACGGTGTTTACGCCGATGGTGATCGACGGACGTACCCTGGTCGACGGTGGCCTGGTCAATCCCGTGCCGATTGCCCCCACGTTACGCGAACGCGGCGACCTTACGATCGCCGTGAGCCTGAGCGGCCGGGAGGAGGAGGGGATGGGCGAGGACAGCACGGCCAGTTTTTCCGACGACGCCGAACCGGGCCCCTATCAGAAGGCCATTGGCGACTTTATCGAAGGCATCCAGCAAAAACTCGGCTTCGAGGGCAAGCAGCAGCCGTCCTTCGACATGTTCGATCTGGTCTCGCGCTCGCTGGAGACCATGCAGAACGGCATCACCCGTTTCCGCCTGGCGGCCTATGATCCGCAGGGACTGATCGAGATCCCGGTCAATGCCTGTGGCATCTTCGACTTCCATCGCGCCCGCGAGATGATCGACCTGGGCTACGAGCGCGCGGAGCGGGCACTCAAGCATCTGTAGGGATTAAGGCCGACAGGCTGTGTTCGATGCATCGGCGTGCCTTACGCCCTGCCGATCTCCGTATCCCAGTAGGGCTCGCCGGCGAACCGGTCGGCGAGGAAGTCGACGAAGGCGCGCACGCGCGCTGACAGGTGGCGTGTCTGCGGGTAGAGGGCATAGGCATTGATCTGCGGCCATTGCAGGCGGGTGAGAACCGGCTGCAGGCGGCCGGCCGCGATGTCGCGGTACGCGATGAAGGTGGGGGTGAGCAGCAGGCCCTGGCCGGCTACGGCGGCCTTGCAGAGCAGGTCGCCGTTGTTGGCCGCGAGTCTTGGCCGCACGGTCACGTGGCCGGACTGGCCCTGGGCATCGACATAACGCCACACAAGGGGATCGGGCTGGTTGGTGTACACCAGGCAGTCGTGCTCGGCGAACGCCTCCGGGCTGTCAGGGGTGCCGTGGGCGGCCAGGTAGGCCGGACTCGCGCAGACCAGGGCGCGGATGGGCGCGAGGCGACGGGCCATCAGGCTGGAGTCGGGTAGATCGGCGATGCGTACGCCCACGTCCAGTCCCTCGGCCACGAGGTCGACCTGGCGGTCATTGAGGTCGAGATCGAACTGCACGTCCGGATGCCGTTGCATGAAGTCGATGATGGCCGGCTGCAGGTGTTGCAGGCCGAAGGAGAGCGGGGCGGCGACCCGCAGCCGTCCGGCCAGGCGGCCCTGCTGGATGGAGACGGCCTCCTCGGCCTCGTTCACATCCTCGAGAATGCGCCGACAGCGTTCATAGTAGGCGCGGCCGCTGTCCGTGAGCGTGAGCCGCCGGGTGGTGCGCCGCACCAGTTCCGCGCCCAGATGGGCCTCCAGGTCGCGCAGCCGCCGGCTAACGGCGGATTTGGCCACCCCGAGCCGCTCGGCGGCACCGGACACGCTACCGGCCTCTACCACCTTGACGAAGCTGATCATGGCCTCGAGTCGATCCATAATTGTTCTCTATAACGCAACGGTGTTTTCAAATCATAGGTGTTTATGTTTTTTATCGCAACACCGAAACTACCGGCGTGAACCCACAATCCACCGCGAAACAGGGGAATGGCATGCAGTGGCGCAATACGCCAGATGGCTATGGCCTGGTGGCCATCTTTCTGCACTGGCTGGTGGCGCTGGCCGTGATCGGCCTGTTCGTCCTCGGCCTGTGGATGGTGGATCTGGGCTACTACGACAACTGGTATCGCACGGCCCCGTTCATTCACAAGTCGGTCGGCATTTTGCTGTTCATGGTCGTGGCACTGCGGCTGCTGTGGCGGCTGACCAACCCAAAACCCTCGCCCATCGGCAAGCCGGCCGAACGGCGACTGGCACAGCTGGTGCATCTGGTGCTGTACGGCCTGCTGTTCGCCATCATGATCGCGGGCTATCTGATTTCCACGGCGGATGGCCGACCGATCGAGGTGTTCGGCTGGTTCGAGGTGCCGGCCACCATCACGGGCATCACGAACCAGGAAGACATCGCCGGGGTCGTACATCTGTGGCTCGCATGGGGTCTGATCGGCCTGGTGGTACTGCATGCCCTGGCCGCGCTCAAGCATCATTTCCTCAACAAGGACCGAACGCTGCGACGCATGCTGCGGCCCTGATGATGGTCAGTCGTCATTCAATCTGCACTTTAAGGAGTAGAACCATGTTACGCAAATCCGCCATTGCCGCTGTTCTTGCCCTCGCCGTGTCCGTGCCGGGCCTGGCCTCGGCCGCCGACTACGTGATCGACACCAAGGGCGCGCATGCGTTTATCCAGTTCCGCATCCAGCACCTGGGCTACAGCTGGCTGTATGGCCGTTTCAACGACTTCGAGGGCGAGTTCTCCTACGATCCGGAAAAGCCGGATGACTCGAAGATCGAGGTGTCCATCGACATGGCGAGCCTCGACTCCAACCACGCGGAGCGCGACAAGCACCTGCGCGGCAAGGACTTCTTCGAGGTGAGCAAGTACCCGACCGCGCGCTTCGTCAGCAAGTCCTACAAGGACCATGGTGACGGCACCGGCGTGCTGACCGGCGACCTGACGCTGAAGGATGTGACCCGCGAGGTTAGTATCGATGTCGTCCACGTCGGTGAGGGTGAGGACCCGTGGGGCGGCTACCGTACCGGTTTCCAGGGCTCGGCCATGCTGACGCTGAAGGACTTCAACATCGACTACGAGCTGGGACCGAAGTCCCGCGAGGCCGAGCTGATCCTGTCGATCGAGGGCGTGCGCAAGTAACAGGCAAGCTGATACGGACCCGAGAGGGGGTGAGGTATCATCCGATGCCTCACCCCTTTTTCCGTTGTGCGCCAGGCATGGCGCGTAGCGCCTTGACGGGCGCTGTTCCGGTACAGGTGGTGCTGGCCGGATGACTTGGGGGTGCAAGTCCCCTGTGGGCCCGGCAAGGGGAACCACTAGCCGGA
>DSBO01000112.1 GCA_011046015.1 Thioalkalivibrio sp.
CAGTTCACGCGCGGCCGGGGTGTCGAGGATCTTTAGCTTCTCGTCGAGTTCGCGGATGCGCTCGCGCTGCTCGTGGATGCCGGCCTCGTCCTGCTCGTCGGCGCCGAGGATGGCATCCGCCAGCTCCGCGCCGACCGCGTCGCGCTGGGCCTGCAGCAGCTCGGTGGCGTACTCGCGCTGCTTGTCGATGGCCAGGCGCAGACCCAGTCCGAACTCGGCGTTGTCCTCGAACAGGGAGTTGTTCCAGGCCGGCCCCCGGCCCTCGCCGTTGGTGGTCCAGGGCGTGGTCGGCAGGTTGCCGCCGTAGATCGACGAACAGCCGGTGGCATTGGCCACCACCATGCGGTCGCCGAAGAGCTGGCTGGCGAGCTTGATGTAGGGCGTCTCGCCGCAGCCCTCGCAGGCACCGGAGAACTCGAACAGGGTGTCGAACAGCATCGCGCCCTTGAGGGTCTTCTCCTTCACCTCGCGCCGGTCGTGGCTGGGCAGCGAGAGGAAGAAGTCCCAGTTCTCGCGCTCCGCCTCGCGCAGCGGCGGCTGCGGGGCCATGTTGAGCGCCTTGCGGCTGGCATTGCCCTTGTCGCGGATGGGGCAGATGTCCACGCACAGGCCGCAGCCCGTGCAGTCCTCGGGCGCGACCTGGTAGGTCATCATCATGCCCTGCGGGTAGTCCTTGCCGAGCACGGGCGCGGCCTTGAAGGTCGGCGGCGCGTCCTCGAGCAGGGCCTCTGGAAACAGCTTGGCGCGGATCACCCCGTGCGGGCAGACGAACGGGCACTTGCCGCACTGGGTGCACAGGTCCGGCTCCCAGACCGGGATCTCCAGCGCCAGGTTGCGCTTCTCGATGGCGGCGGTACCCAGCGGAAAACTGCCGTCCATGGGCATGCGGCTCACCGGCACGGCGTCGCCGCGACCGGCGATGATGGGCACCGTGACCTCGCGCAGGAAGGCCGGGGCGTCCTCGCCCACCAGCGGCTTACGCTCGACGGTGCTGGTGATGCTGTCGGGCACCGGCACCTCGTGCAGGGCGGCCAGGGCGGCGTCGATGGCCCGGTAGTTGAACTCGACGATGCGCCGGCCCTTGCGCCCGTAGGTGCTCTCCACCGCCGCCTTGATCGCCTCGATCGCCTGCTCGCGCGGCAGGATGCCCGAGATGGCGAAGAAGCAGGTCTGCATGATGGTGTTGATGCGCTTGCCCATGCCGGCCTGCTCGGCCACCGCGTAGGCATCGATGACGAACAGCCGGATGCCCTTGTCGAGGATCTGCGCCTGATAGCGCCGCGGCAGCGTGTCCCACACGGCCTCCGGCGCGGCCGCGCTGTTGAGCAGGAACACCGCGCCCTGCGCGGCCTTGTCGAGCATGTCGTAGCGCTCGAGGAACACCGGCTGGTGGCAGGCGACGAAGTTCGCGTCGTCATCACCGACGAGATAGGCGGAGCGGATTGGCCGGGGCCCGAAGCGCAGGTGCGAGACGGTCACCGCGCCGGACTTCTTCGAGTCGTACTGGAAGTAGCCCTGGGCGTAGAGATCGGTGGCCTCGCCGATGATCTTGATGGAGTTCTTGTTGGCGCTGACCGTGCCGTCGGAGCCGAGGCCATAGAAGACGCACTGCACGACATCCTCGGGTGCGTCGGTGCGAAACGCCGGATCCCAGTCGAGACTCAGCTGCGTGACGTCGTCGTGGATACCGACGGTGAAGGGCTGCTGCGGGCGATCCTTCGCCAGCTCGTCGAACACGGCCTTGACCATGCCCGGGGTGAATTCCTTGGACGACAGCCCGTAGCGCCCGCCGATGACCCGCGGCGCCTGCCCCACATGTCCGCTGGCGACGGCCTGGTAGAGCGCCGTGATCACGTCCTTGTACAGCGGCTCGCCGTCGGCACCCGGCTCCTTGGTGCGATCCAGCACCGCGATGCGGGTGACCGTTGCCGGCAGGGCCTCGAGCAGCGCCGCGGCATCGAAGGGCCGGTAGAGACGTACCTTCACGAGCCCCACACGCTCGCCCCGGCGCTGGAGGCAGTCGACCGTCTCCTCGGCCGTCTCGGCCCCCGAGCCCATCAGGATTAGCGCACACTCGGCCTCGGGGTGGCCGACGTAGTCGAACAGGTGATATTGCCGGCCGGTCAGGGCGGCGAAGTCGTCCATGGCCTGCTGCACCACGCCGGGAAAGGCATCGTAGCAGCGGTTGACGCTCTCCCGCCCCTGGAAGAAGACGTCCGGGTTCTGCGAGCTGCCGCGCAGCACGGGATGCGCGGGGCTCAGGGCGCGGGCGCGATGGGCATGCAGCGCATCCTGTGGCAGGAGCGCGCGCAGCACGTCGTCATCCAGCACTTCGATCTTGGCGAGCTCGTGCGAGGTACGGAAACCATCGAAGAAGTGCAGCAGCGGCACACGGCCCTGCAGTGAGGCGACCTGGCCGATGAGGGCGAAGTCCTGGGCCTCCTGCACCGAGCCCGAGGCCAGCAGGGCAAAGCCGGTGGCGCGGGTGGCCATCACGTCGGAATGGTCGCCGAAGATGGAGAGCGCCTGGCTGGCGATGGAGCGGGCGGCCACGTGGAAGACCGTCGGCGAGAGTTCGCCGGCGATCTTGTACATGTTGGGGATCATCAGCAGCAGGCCCTGGGAGGCCGTGAAGGTGGTGGTGAGCGCCCCGCCCTGCAGCGCGCCGTGGATGGCGCCGGCCGCCCCCGCCTCGCTCTGCATCTCGATGATGCGCGGCACCGTGCCCCAGAGGTTGGCCTCACCCGCCGCCGACCAGGCATCGGCGTGCTCGCCCATGGGCGAGGCCGGCGTGATCGGATAGATGGCGAAGACCTCGTTGAGCCGGTGGGCGATACGTGCCACCGCCTCGTTGCCGTCCAGCGTGAGCTGTTGCCGTCTGGCCACCCTGCACCTCCATGACTGCGCGTATGTAACCTGGAGCCTAGTAGACCCCGCCCGCGCCGGCATTGCGCTGGGTCATCCGCGGCCCCGTTTCGGCCCACGGTCCCGCCCCGGGGGGCTCAGGCGTCGAGCAGTCCGCTGCGGATCGCCAGGCGGGTCAGCTCGACGACATTTTTCACGCCGAGTTTTTCCATGATATGGGCGCGGTGGTTGCTCACCGTCTTTGGGCTCAGGTGCAGCCGCTCGGAGATCTCCGTCACCGACTGCCCCTCCGCCAGCATGCGAAACACCTCGAACTCGCGCCGGGACAGCGCCTGCAGGCGGGCATCATCGCTCTGCGCGGCCGGATCCCGCGGCCGGGGCTGGACGTCGCTGCTCAGGTAGCGCCGCCCGGCCAGCAGCGCGTGCACGGCCTTGACCAGCTCCTCGGAGGCCACACTCTTGGTGATGTAGCCCAGGGCGCCGGCCTCGGTGGCCCGCGCCACGTACTCGGGATCGTTGCGCATGCTGAGAACCAGGATCCGTGCCTGTCCGTCTTTGGCCATGATTCGCCGCACGCCCTCGAGCCCGCCCATGCCGGGCATCATCATGTCCATCACCACCACCTGGGGCGCGAACTCGGTGTAGACGCTGCACGCCGCCTCGGCCGATTCGACCTCGCGAATCTCGAGGCCAGGCTCGTCCTCGAGCAGGTAGCGGAAACCGAAGCGCACGATCGCATGATCGTCCACGAGCAGTATCCGGGTCTTGTCCATGTTCTTCGTCGCCTCGTATGCTTGGTTCGAATCCGGTGCCCTGCGGCCGGCCACGCCGCCGCTGCGGTCAGGCCAGCCAGCTCGGCTTGTCGTACTGGCTGGAGGTGAGCGAGTCGGCCTCGTGGTAATGCTCGATCGCGCGCACCAGCCGCGCGTGCTCGTGCTCGCCCTGACCGCGCAGGTAATGCTCGGCGGCTACCAGCACGTCCTCGAGGTAACGGAACCGGTAATGCAGGTTCAGCAACGCCTTGGCGACATGATGCGGATCCTCGCCATGCTCGCGCATACGCGCGGCCTCGGCCAGGGCCTGCTTGAGTTCGACGTCGGTCGGTTTGGACATGATTGGAGATCTCCGCGCCGGGATCATCTGCCCGGCATCTTTCCTGCCAGTCTACCCATCGCCGTGAATTCACACCACCGCGCCAATCCCGCCGCGGTCTGGTAGCATATACCTCTTTCCGCCGGCCTCCCGCCTGCCGGGATGTCCGTAGTCAAATAATCCAAACTCTTTGAGGTGTCTAGCGATGGGCAAGGACACAGTCACGGTAACCGATAACGCCACGGGCAAGCAGGTCGAGCTGCCGGTGCTGCGGGGCAACATGGGCGCCCCCGCCATCGACGTGCGCGGCCTGTCCCGCGAACTCGGCTACTACACCTACGATCCGGGCTTCATGTCCACCGCCAGCTGCCGCAGCGCCATCACCTTCATCGACGGTGACGAAGGCGTGCTGATGTACCGCGGCTACCCGATCGAGGAGCTCGCCGAAAAGAGCAGCTACCTCGAGACCTGCTACCTGCTGCTCTACGGGCAGATGCCGACCAAGGTCGAACTCGACGAGTTCGACACCATCATCACCGAGCACACCATGGTGCAGGAGGCGGTACGCCGCTTCTACGACGGCTTCCGTCACGACGCCCACCCGATGGCCATCATGGTGGGCGTGGTCGGCGCGCTGTCGGCCTTCTATGCCGACTCCAGCGACGTGCACAACCCGCGCGTGCGCGAGATCGCGGCCCATCGCCTGATCGCCAAGATGCCGACCATCGCGGCCTGGAGCTACAAGTACTCGCTGGGCCAGCCGTTCATGTACCCGGACAACTCGCTGAACTACACCGAGAATTTCCTGCGCATGATGTTCGCGGTGCCCACCGAGAAATTCGTGCCCAACCCGCTGTTCACCCGCGCGATGGACCTGATCCTGATCCTGCACGCCGATCACGAGCAGAACGCCTCGACCTCCACCGTGCGCCTGTCGGGCAGCTCGGAGGCCAACCCCTTCGCGGCGGTGTCCGCCGGCATCGCCTCGCTGTGGGGGCCGCTGCACGGCGGCGCCAACGAGGCCGTGATTCGCATGCTGGAAGAGATCGTCGACTCGGGCGGCAACATCCAGGACTACGTGGCCCGCGCCAAGGACAAGGACGACCCCTTCCGCCTGATGGGCTTCGGCCACCGCATCTACAAGAACTACGACCCGCGCGCGAAAATCATCCGCAAGATGTGTCACGAGCTGCTCGCGCACCTGGGCGCGGAGAACCAGCCGCTGTTCGAGACCGCGCTGGAGCTGGAGCGGATCGCGGTGGAAGACGAGTACTTCCAGGAACGCAAGCTCTACCCGAACGTGGACTTCTATTCGGGTATCATCCTTCGCGCCATGGGCATCCCGCTGAACATGTTCACCGTGATCTTCGCCCTGGCCCGCACCGTGGGCTGGATCTCGCACTGGAACGAGATGATGGAAGATCCGGAGTCGCGCATCGGCCGCCCGCGCCAGCTGTATACCGGCGAGGCCGCGCGCGAGTACGTGCCCATCGATCAGCGCGGCTGATCGCGGCACGCAAGCCTTGCCCGGACGCCCGCCTTCGCGGGCGTCCTGCGTCATGGCTCCCGCATGCGCCGCAGCGTCACGAAGACCAGCGGCCCGGCAGCCAGTCCCGGCAGATGCAGCACCCCGACGCCACTCACCGCCATCCCCAGCAACTCCAGCACGAAGCCGGTATAGCCCGCAGCGGCTACCAGCCCGGGCATGCGCCCGCGGGCGCACTGGATGCCGCCGGCGACCAGCAGCGGTGCGCTCAGCGCGAGCAGCAGCGCCCAGTACACCAGCACGCGCCCGATCCAGGCGCCAACCGCCTCGGCCTGGGTGCGCACTGCCTCGCCGCCCAGCTGTTCCCACAGGTCGTACCAGAAACCGGCATTGCCGGACACCGCCCACTGGGTCAGCAGCCCCGCCAGGCCAAAACCCAGCGCCGCCGCGGCATTCAAAATGCCGGCGACGATCAGGCAGGCCGCCGTGAGCGTGCGCCACTGCACGGGCGTCACGCTACCAGGCCTTCCCGCAGGTCGGCGAGCGCCCGGTAGCTCGCCGTGATCACCGCCAACGAGAACTGGGCGTTGGCCGGGCTCGGGTTGGGACTGACGAACACCCGGGACTGGCCGATGCACACCGCCTGCTCGCCCCAGTCGCCCGGGTCTGTGGCGTAGCCCGCGTGGACCAGGAACTGCCGCCAGGCCACCTTGCCGTGGAACCAGACGATGCGCGGGGCGCAGCCGAGCAACTTCTCGTTGAGGCGGGGTGCGTCGGCGCGAAAGTCGGCGGCCCGCAGTACCGAACCGCTGCTGCTCGGGCGCTTCACCACGTCGGTAAAGCCGATGCGATCACGCGCGAGCAGCAGGCGCATCGCCCCCACACCCGGCTCGACCGGGGCGGCCGGCAGCCCCGAGGCGTTGAACGCCCGCCAGAAGCGGTTCTGCGGTGTCGCGAAATAGTAGCCGGCCTTCACCGCATTGGTGGAGGGATTGAGCCCCACCGAGACGATGTCGAGCCCGGGGGCGAGGTAGTCGGCAAGTGTCTTCATGTATCGAACAGCCCCAGCTGGTCGCCGCTGCGGGCGGGCGGGGCGAAGCGGTCGCAGACGAGCAACCGCCGTTCCCGGTTCAGCTTCAGGCGCCTTGCCGCCACGGCAAAGCGCCGGGCAAGGAGCTCTGCCAGCGGCCCCTCGCCACGCATGCGGCTGCCGAAGCGGGCATCGTTCTCGCGCCCGCCACGCAGGTCCCGCAGCAGGCTCATAACGTGTTTGGCGCGCAGCGGCACCTGCGCCGCCAGCCACTCGGGGAACAGCTCGCGCAGCTCGTGCGGCAGGCGCAGCATCACGTAGCCGGCCTCCCGCGCCCCGGCGGCCGCGGCCTGCTCGAGGATGCCCTCGAGCTCATGATCGGTAAGTCCCGGAATCACGGGCGCGACCAGCACACCCACGGGCACCCCGGCGGCGGCCAGGCGCTCGATGCTCTGCAGGCGGCGCGCCGGGGAGGCGGCGCGCGGCTCCATGCGCCGTGCCAGACCCGCGTCCAGGGTGGTGATCGAGATCATCACCTCGGCCAGGCCCTCGGCCGCCATCGGTGCCAGCAGATCGAGGTCGCGCTCGATGAGCGCCGACTTGGTAATGAGCGAGACCGGCTGGCCAAAGTCGCGCATCACCCCGAGCAGTTGCCGGGTGACCTCGAAACGCCGCTCCACCGGCTGATAGGCGTCGGTGTTCACGCCCAGCGCAATCGGCTCGCAGCGGTAGCCGGGGTGGCGCAGCTCGGCCGCCAGGAGTTCTGCGGCCTGCGGCTTGTAGAACAGGCGGGTCTCGAAGTCGAGGCCGGCGGACAGGCCGAGATAGCTGTGGCTGGGACGTGCAAAGCAGTAACTGCAGCCGTGCTCGCAGCCACGATACGGGTTGATCGACTGGCGAAACGGGACGTCAGGCGAGTCATTGCGGGTGATCACGCTGCGCGCCCGGTCGACCGTGACCTCGGTACGCAGTGGGGCGGGTTCGGGCACCTCGCCCCAGCCGTCGTCCACCGCCTCGTGGCCGAGCGACTCGAAACGGCCGTCGCGATTGCTCTGCGCGCCGCGCCCCTTGCGCGGGACCGGGGCGACCATCAACCCGCCCACCCCGCCACGGCTGACGGCGGGTGTACGATATGCCTCGGGAGAAGCAGGTGGCTGGCGGTGTGTCTCATCACAGGGTCACGCGGATACCGTTTCGACAGGGCGAAGGCCTCAGAGCGAATAGTGAATCAGGTGGGCGGCATCGGCATCGATCGGCGCGCCGAGGCTGATGATGCCGCTGCCGGTGAGCACGATCTCCTCGTGACGCAGATGGATGGCCTCCTGCTGCGGCGTGCTGACATAGGTGCCGTTGCGACTCTCGTCGACCAGCACGAAATCTCCCATGCGCCACTCGATGCGGGCGTGTCGCCGCGACACGTGGCTGGCGTTGATCACCATGTCGCAGTTATCGCCCCGCCCCATCACGAAGCCGTCGGCCTGGTCGTCGGTGCGATAGCTCCTGTCACCCAGGCGCAGCTGCAGCACGAAGTGACGCTTGAACAGCGCCCGGATGCGGGACGACAGTACCCCCACCGGGCCGCCGAGCTCGTCCTGCTTGCGCCGCTGGTCTTCCTCGATGCGACGGCGCAACCGGTTGCGCACCTCTGCCGGCACCTCCAGCTTGAGAAAGCGATTGGGCTTGCGCAGGATGTAGCGCCCGAGTTCGTCCAGAAACGGCTCGTCGATCTGCTCCGGCCGGATGCGGTGGCGCAGTTCGTTCAAGTCATCGTAGTTCTGTACCCGCAGCAGGATCGCCTCGTTGTCGACGTCCGCGGAGAACCGCAGCCGCACGGGCACGTACCCGGCGACATTGATCCACACGCGGTGCCCGACGCTGTTCTCCTCCAGCACCTGGGCGTGGTCCACCTTGAGGCCGTGCATGCGCAGCTGGTTCAGCCAGCTGTCCACCTGCCCCGGCACGCTTAGCTCGAAGCGATAATGCCGGCGACTCTGCAGCACGCAGGAGAACACCACGCTGTGGGTGCCCGCTGCATCGACCTCCCGCGACACGCGGTACCCACCCTGGCTCAGGCCGTCGAGCACGCCGACGTCGCGGATGGGGAAATCGGCCTTGACCGCCGGGTGCACGATCTCGAGTTGCTGCGCCAGCTCCTCAAGGTAGGCATGGATGCGCGCAAGCGCCGGTGACAGCGTGTCGCGCGCGTGCACCAGGCGCTCGGCACGCTGCTCGGCAACCCGCGCCTCCTCGGTCTTGAGCTGCTCTGCCCGCCGCTTGAGTTCGTCCAGTACACCCATGTGATCCGCCGTTGGCCGCCGAGCGGCTAGTCCTTGTCCCGATCTTTCCAGGACACGTCGATATTGCTGACCCGCCGGTCCGGGATGTGGCGCCGGTCGCGCGTGACCAGCACCCCGTGACTGTCGGTGAAGGGCAGGGGCGGCATGGGTTGCCAGCCCCGTCGATCCTCGCCGCTGCGCCGATCCTTCAGCATCGGGAACTCACCGGAACGCTGACCGGCCTGGCGCTGATCGAGGACACGACGGATCGATGCACGGATCTCAGTGGTCGAGTGGCGCGGATCGTCGTCGTTGATGATCGTCTTGTCCCGGCGCTTGCTCATTAGGCCTGATCTCGGAGGAGTCTTAACGTCTCTACTCAGTATAGCCACCGACGTGCCGCCGAGCGGCCGCGTCCCTCCCTGAACATCACGCCGGAAGTTCTGTGCTTTCTTCCGGAAATACAGAATGTTACGCTGTTTTCGTGCCGCCGCCAACGGCGACCGCGCGGTGATCGTGAATGGGCGGCACGGCTGCCACCCGGGCGGGCCATCCCCGCGGCGGGGAACCGGTTATCGGTATAATGGAACACATGGCAACTAAATAAAGGAGTCCTGCCTGCGTGCGAATTGCGATCCTGGAGGACGATAGGGACCAGTCAGTGGTGCTCTCGCTCTGGCTCGAACATGCGGGCCACGAAAGCGATACCTTCGATACCGGTGCGGCGTTCATGACGTGCACGCCGGTGGGCCAGTACGATCTGTTCATCATCGACTGGGAGCTGCCGGACACCAGCGGCATCGAGGTCCTCGACTGGATACGGCAACGCATGGGATGGCGCATGCCGGTGCTGTTCGTCACCGTGCGGGACGACGAAGACGACATCGTTCGCGCGCTGGAGGGCGGCGCCGACGACTACATGTGCAAGCCGCTCAAGCACAAGGAGCTGGTCGCGCGCATCCGGGCCCTGGAGCGGCGCATGGAACCCGCGGCGCCGGAACGCGACGTACTGGTCTACGGCAACTACCACATCGACTTCAGCCATCGCCGCATTATGCTCGATGACGAGGAGATCCGGGTCACCGGCACCGAGTTCGAGCTGGCCGCCTTTCTCTTCAAAAACGCCAACCAGGTCCTGTCGCGCAACCGCATTCTCGAGAACGTCTGGCAGCGCGGCCCCGAGTTCAACACTCGCACCGTGGATACGCACATGAGCCGTCTGCGCAAGAAACTGCGGCTCGACGCGGCGCACGGCTGGCGCCTGACCTCGGTGTACCGCTACGGCTACCGGCTCGAGCAGCTGGCCTGACACGGCAACCGGGGGTGACATTGTTTTACATTCCCACCCACAGGCGCGGTGATATAGTTGCGGCACACCGCCATCCGGGCCGCTCGGCCCCGCACTCGCGACCTGACCGGGATTCCAGCATGAAGAGCCTGCAGCGCATCCTCTACGTCGAGGACGAACCGGACATCCAGACCATTGCCCGCATCGCGCTGGAGACAGTTGGCGGCTTCACGGTCGAGATCTGCGGTTCCGGGGCGGAAGCCATCGAGTGCGTTGACCGTTTTGCCCCCGACCTCATCCTGCTCGATGTCATGATGCCCGACATGGATGGTCCCGCTACCCTGGCGGCCCTGCGCAGCCATTCCGGCGCCGCCGACATCCCCGTGGTGTTCATCACCGCCAACGTACAGACGCCAGAGGTCGAGGCCTACAGGGCGCTGGGGGCCGCGGGCGTGATCGCCAAACCCTTCGACCCCATGAAGCTCGCCGCCATGATTCGCGAGATCTGGACGCGAACGCATGGCTGACGGCGACAGGGAACTGCAACGCCGACTCGCTGAAGTGCGAGATGCCTACGTGGCGCGCCTTCCTCAGCGCCTTGCGGAACTGCGCCTTCTGGTCACCGACGCGCGCGCCGGCGCCCGCGTCGTCCAGGCTACGGCATTGCTGCAGGAGGGTCTTCAGCCGGCGCTCCTCCTTGCGTGCGAGCATGCTCAGATCGTGAAAACCAAAGGTACA
>DSBO01000236.1 GCA_011046015.1 Thioalkalivibrio sp.
CACCATGATGAACAAGGGACTGGAGGTGATCGAGGCCTGCTGGCTGTTCAGCACCGATACCTCACGGGTGGAGGTGGTGCTGCATCCGCAAAGCGTCATCCACTCCATGGTGGCCTACAGCGACGGCTCCGTGCTGGCGGAGCTCGGCAACCCGGACATGCGCACGCCGATCGCCCACGCCCTGGCCTGGCCGGAGCGCATGGCATCGGGCGTGGAGCCACTGGACATGTTCGCCGTGGCTCGCCTGGACTTCCAGCGTCCCGACATGGCGCGCTTCCCCTGTCTGCGCCTGGCCTACGAGGCGCACGAGGCTGGCGGTACGGCCACCGCCATCCTCAATGCCTCCAACGAGGTCGCCGTGCAGGCGTTTCTCGACGGACGCATCCGCTTTACCGACATCCCGCGCGTGATCGAGCAGGCCCTGTCGGGGGTGACCGCCGTCCCGGCCGCGGACCTCGACACCGTGCTGGTGGCCGATGCCGCGGCACGGCGTGACGCGGAGGCCTCGGTGCAGCGGCTGTCCGGAGGCTGTGCAGCATGACCCAGTTCCTTGTCAGCATCCTCGCCTTCATCGTCGCCATCGGTCTGCTGGTGGCGGTGCACGAGTTCGGGCACTTCTGGGTGGCGCGCCGCCTGGGTGTGAAGGTGCTGCGTTTCTCCATCGGCTTCGGCCGACCGATCCTGCGCTGGCGACGCAAGAACGACCCCACCGAGTACGTGATTGCCGCCCTGCCGCTGGGTGGTTACGTGCGCATGCTCGACGAACGCGAAGGCGAGGTCGATCCCGCCGAGCAACACCTGGCGTTCAACCGCAAGGGGGTGTGGAGCCGCATCGCCATCGTGGCCGCCGGCCCCGCCTTCAATTTCCTGTTTGCCCTGGTGGCCTACTGGCTGATGTTCATGGTCGGGGTGAACGGCATCAAGCCCTATGTCGATGACCCGCCGCCGGCTTCGCCGGCCTACGAGGCCGGGCTCCAGGCCGGTGACCGCATCGTGGCCGTGGCGGGCCGGGAGACGCCGGACTGGGAGGCGGTGCGCATGCGCCTGCTGGAACATTCGCTGGACCACAACGCGGTGCAGCTGAGTGTGGCAGACGATGGCGGCCGTGGCAGGACGCTGACGCTGGATTTCGGCGCCCAGCCGCTGCTCAAGGAGGAGGGCGACTTCATCGAGCGACTGGGGCTGATCTCCTGGCGGCCCTACATTCCGGTCGTGGCCAAGGTAACCCCCGGCGGCGCCGCCGAGCGCGCGGGCATCCAGGACGGCGACTGGGTGATGGCCGTCGATGGACGGGAAGGCCTTACCGCGCAGGAGTTCGTCAAGATCCTCCAGGCGAGTCCGGAGCGCGAGCTCGACCTCGTGGTCGAGCGCGACGGTCGGCGCCAGACCCTGACGCTCAGGCCCGACGCGCGCGAGGTCGACGGGCAGGTGCAGGGCTTCATCAACGCGGCCATCGGCGGCACCCTGCGCGAGGCTGATCGCGAGAAGCTGGCCGCCACCATCACGCACGGTCCGATCGCGTCCATTGGTGAGTCGATCGCCAAGACCGGCGACGTCACCCTGCTGACGCTGCGCCTGATGGGCAAGCTCGTCACGGGCGACGCGTCGCTCAAGAATGTCAGCGGCCCGATCACTATTGCCGATTACGCGGGTCTGTCGGCCCTGGTGGGGCTGGCCGCGTTTCTCTATTTTCTGGCCATGGTCAGCATCAGCCTCGGCATTATTAACCTGCTGCCGGTGCCGATACTCGACGGCGGCCACCTGCTGTATTACGTGATCGAGCTCATCAAGGGCAGCCCCCTCTCCGAGGCGGCGCAGGCCCTGGGACAGCGCATCGGCCTGGCCATGCTGGCCGGCCTGATGATGCTCGCCATTTACAACGATTTGACGAGACTTTTCAGTTGAACCTGAAGCATTCCATACGGGCGCTGCTGCTGGGTGGCGCCATGTTTGCCGCTGTGCCGCAGGCCCAGGCCGAGTCCTTCGTGGTGAGGGACATCGAGGTCGAGGGGCTGGAGCGCATCGCGCCCGGCACGGTGTTCACCTACCTGCCGCTCAAGGTGGGCGATGCCTTCGACGAGCGCCAGAGCGCGGACGTCGTCCGCGCACTGTTCCGAACCGGCTTCTTCGACGACGTGGAGCTGCGTCGTCGGGGTGACGTGCTGGTGGTGTTCGTCACCGAGCGCCCGGCGATCGCGGATATCCGCTTCAGCGGCAACAAGGACATCCCCAAGGACCAGCTGGAAGAGGCCCTCAAGGAGGTCGGCATCACCAAGGGACGCGTCTTCAACCGCTCCGTTCTTGAGCGTCTCGAGCGCGAGCTGCGCCAGCAGTACTTCGCACGCGGCAAGTACAACGTGAAGATCGACGTCGAGGTCGAGGAGTTGCCACGTAACCGCGTCGATATCGATATCACCATCTCGGAAGGGAAGGTGGCGAAGATCCGCAAGGTGACCATCGTCGGTAACGAGGACTTCGACGAGGACGACCTGCTGGACGATTTCGACTCCGGCATTCCGTCCTGGTGGGCAATCTTCAGCAGCCGCGACGAGTACTCCAAGCAGAAACTCGGTGGCGATCTCGAACGCCTGCGCTCCACCTATCTCGACCGGGGGTACGCCGAGTTCAACATCGATTCCACCCAGGTGGCCATCACGCCGGACAAGCGCGACATCTATGTCACGGTGAATGTCGATGAAGGCAACCAGTACCGGATTCGCAGCATCAAGCTCGCGGGTAATGCGCTGTTGCCGGAAGACGATCTGATGGCGCTGGTCGACCTCGAGCCTGGCGACGTCTTTGCACGCGCACGGGTGACCAACTCGATCACGCGTATCACCGATCGCCTGGGCGACGCGGGTTATGCCTTCGCCAATGTCAACGCCATTCCGGAGCTGGATGAGGAAAGCCGCGAGGTGGACCTGACCCTGTTTATCGATCCCGGCAAGCGCGTGTACGTGCGTCGCATCAACTTCCAGGGCAACTACAAGACGCGTGACGAAGTGCTGCGTCGCGAACTGCGGCAGATGGAGGCAGGCTGGTACGCCGCCTCGCAGATCAACCGCTCGAAGATCCGCCTGCAGCGCCTGCCCTATATCGCGGATGTGAACGTCCGTACCCGGCGAGTGCCGGGTACGGACGACCAGGTGGACCTGGATATCTCCGTGGTTGAGCGCCTTGCCGGCAGCTTTAGCATCGGGGCCGGCTATTCGCAGAGCGAGGGCCTGCTGTTCAACATCGCGGTATCCGAAGACAATTTCATGGGTTCGGGCAAGCGGGTGGCGATCAACGCGAACACCAGCTCGGTGAACACGATTTACAACCTGTCTTACACCAACCCGTATCACACCATCGACGGTGTGAGCCGTGGCTTCAACGTGTTCTTCCGCGAGACGGACGCGGAAGAGGCGAATGTCACCCGCTATTTCGCCAACCGTTGGGGTGGCAACATCAACTACGGCATTCCGCTCACCGAGTACGACTATTTCCGTTTCAGCTTCGGTTACGAAGACACGGAGATCGTGCTGGCGGACACGGCGGCGCAGGAGCTGCAGGACTTTATCGCCGCCTATGGCGAGGAGTACGCGGCCTACAAGGTGGAGGCGAGTTACACGCATGACACCCGCAACCGCACGGTGTTCGCCGACAGCGGCAACCTGCAGCGCATCTCGGCAGAGACGGCCGTGCCGGGCAGTGACGTGGAGTACTACAAGTTGGGCTACAACTTCCGGCAGTTCGTCCCCGTGTGGAAGGACCGCCTGACGTTCTCGGTCGACGCCAAGGTCGATTACGCGTCCGAGTACGGCTCCACCGATGCGATGCCGTTCTTCGAGCACTACTTTGCGGGTGGCTCGCGCTCGGTGCGCGGCTACAAGGACCTGAGCCTCGGGCCGCGCGACTCGCTCGGTGATCCGCTGGGCGGCACCTTCCGTACTGTGGGTAGTATGGAGCTGCTGTTCCCGCCGCCGATGGCGCCCGAATCGCGCTCGACGCGCATGAGCCTGTTCGTGGATGCGGGGCAGGTATACGAGGATTACGACACCTTCACCGCTGACGAACTGCGCGCCTCCTACGGTGTCGGCTTCACCTGGCTGTCGCCGGTGGGTCCGTTGACATTTAGCCTGGCCAAAGCGTTTAATGATCAGCCGGAAGATGACCTGGAAACCTTCCAGTTTACGCTGGGAGCGGCATTCTAGACCTGAGAGAGGGGAAGTTTTGAAACGTTTTATCACTGCAATCGTGGTCTCGACGGCCATTTTCCTTGCTGGCATCCAGACGACGCTGGCCGCGGATCTCATGATCGGCGTGGTCAACGTGCCCAAGCTGCTCGAGCAGTCGCCGCAGAAAGCGGCCGCCGACAAGGCGCTGGAGGATCGTTTCGGTTCGCGCGCCAATGACCTGCGCGCCGAAGGCGAGGTCCTGAAGAAGCTGGAAGAGCGGTACGAGACCGACGGCCCGACCATGTCGGCCGCGCAAAAGGCGGAGCTGGAGCGGGAGTTGCGGGAGCGTGGTCGTGAGCTCAAGCGCGCCCAGGACAACTTCCGTGACGACCTCAACTTTGCCCGCAACGAGGAATACGGCAAGGTCCAGCGTGACGTGCTGCAGGCGATCGTCAAGGTCTCGGAAGACGGCAAGTACGACCTCGTGCTGACGGAAAATGTCGTGTATGCCAGTCAGCGCGTCGATATCACCGACAAGGTGCTGCAGCAGCTGCGCAGCATGCCGAGCCAGGGCCGCTAGGCCCGGCCCCGTCGAGTGGTGATGTTGCTCGGCGCACTGACGGCTTCGGTGGCCGCCTGCACGGGGCTGGCCGACCGAGTGCATGATCGCCCCATCCGGCCTGCTGGATCGGGGCGATCGGCTTTGTAGGCCGGCGTTGACGGCCCGGTGCCTGATCACAAAATAGATACGTGGTTCCGGTGTATACTCCCCCCCGACTCTCCCCCCGCTGCCCCGGGCAGTGGCAGGGGAACACCGAGCTTTTTCCCGGCTTGACGCGTTGTTTCGCGAAAGGGTGGGGAGGTGGCTCGCACAACAACAAGGCTCTCTAGAGCATTGACGTACTGAGAGGATTCGACGTTGGGCACGCTGAATATCAACGAGGTCATGCGGTATTTGCCGCATCGCTATCCTTTTCTGCTCGTTGATCGCGTTCTCGAATACGAGGTCGGAAAGTCACTTACCGCCCTCAAGAACGTGACCATGAACGAACCGTTTTTTCAGGGACATTTTTCGAACAAGCCGGTCATGCCGGGCGTTCTTGTCATCGAGGCCCTGGCCCAGGCGACCGGCTTGCTGGCGTTCTGTACCCAGGAACAGGAGCCTTCCGACAACTTCATCTACATGCTGGTCTCGGTGGACAAGGCGCGCTTCAAGCGCCAGGTGATCCCGGGTGATGCGCTGACCCTCGAGGTCGAGGTGACCCGACGCCTGCGCGGCATGTGGAAGTTCGACGCGGTTGCCCTAGTCGGCGACGAGGTGGCGGCCTCCGCCGAGCTCATGTGCGCGGGTCGCGAAATCGACATTTGATACATCCGACCGCCATCATCGACCCCGGTGCCGAACTGGCCGCAACGGTCAGTGTCGGCCCCTATAGCGTGATTGGCGCCGACGTGATCATCTACGAGGGGACCACCATCGGTCCCCACGTTGTGATTCAGGGGCCGACACGCATCGGCCGTGACAATCGAATCTTCCAGTTCTGTTCCCTCGGCGAAGAGCCGCAGGACAAGAAGTACCGCGGCGAGCCGACCGAACTGGTCATCGGCGATCGCAACGTGATCCGCGAGTACTGTACCTTCAACCGTGGTAGCGTCCAGGGCACGGGCAGTACCTCGGTCGGCAGCGACAACTGGATCATGGCCTACGTGCACATCGCCCATGAGTGTACGGTCGGCGACGACACCGTCTTTGCCAACGGTGCCAGCCTTGCCGGCCACGTCCACGTCGAGGACTGCGCCATACTCGGCGGTTTCACCCTGGTGCACCAGTTCGTGCGCGTGGGCGCCTATTCCTTCTCCGGCATGGGCTCCGGGCTGTTGCATGACCTCCCGCCCTACGTGATGGTCTCCGGCAATCCGGCCCAGCCGCACGGCCTCAATACCGAGGGCCTGCACCGGCGGGGTTTCGACAAGGACCGCATCGCCCGGTTGCGGTGGGCCTATCGCACCCTCTATCGTGATGGGCTGCGGCTGGAGGAGGCGATAGCCGAGCTCGAGACGCAGGGCGCACATGCGGAAATCCGCCGGCTGATCGACTTCCTCAAGCACTCCAAGCGGAGCATCGTTCGTTGACCTCACCGACTACTGTGCTGGTCGCCGGTGTCGATGAAGTCGGCCGGGGGCCGCTGGCGGGCCCCGTGGTGGCGGCGGCCGTGATCCTCCATCCGGACCGCCCGATCGCGGGGCTGGCCGATTCCAAGAAGCTCAGCGAGGCGCGTCGCGAGGCGCTGGCCGCGGAGATCCGTGACAAGGCCCTGGCCTGGGCCCTGGGGCGTTGTGAGCCGGCCGAGATCGACCGCCTGAATATCCTCCAGGCCAGCCTGCTCGCCATGCAGCGTGCCGTCCTGGCACTGGATCCGCCCCCCGTCCATGCCCTTATCGACGGCAACCGCTGTCCGGCCCTGCCTTGCACGGCAGAGGCCATCGTCAAGGGCGACGCCACCGAGCCGGCGATCAGCGCCGCCTCGATACTCGCCAAGGTCGTGCGTGATCAGGAGATGGTGGCGCTGGACCGGGACTTTCCCGACTATGGCTTCGCTGGGCACAAGGGCTATCCCACGGCCGATCACCTGGCCGCGCTCGAGCGCGTCGGCCCCTGTGCGCACCACCGCCAGAGCTTCGCACCGGTACGCCGCCTGCTGGAGCAGGCCCAGTCGGAATTGCCGTTTTAACCCGGATGTCTCAAGGCCGCGCGGATAGCGTGGCAGGTCATCCAGCCTTCGGGCCCGAGCCACGGGACAGGCGTGAGTGCCTGGTCCCGGAACCACAGGAGTGATCAAAAATGAACAAACGCATCCTCGCAGCCCTGACCTTCTGCCTGCTGGCCGCACTGACGCTGGGCCAGGCGCAGGCGGGCACCTCGTCCGAGCAGGCCCGTCAGCTCATGGCGCTCTCGGGCATGAACGAACAGGTCGAGGCGATGCCCGGCCTGATGGACCGGGTGCTTGACCAGCAGGCGGCGGAAGGCGGCATGTCGGACGCACAGCTGCAGGCGCTGTCCACGGCCTTGCAGGCCGGATTCGAGCCCGAACGCATGAAGCGCGAGATGCGCGAGTACATCCAGGCCCGCCTGGCCGTGGGCGATGCCCGCACCGCGCTCGACTGGCTCAACTCCTCGCTCGGCCGACGCGTGACCGAACTGGAGGGCGCCGCGGATTCGCCCGAGGTGCAGGCGGAGATGATGCGCATCCTTCAGGGGGGCGAAAGCGGTGTGCCGGAACGCCGTCAGGCGCTGCTGGATCGTTTCGATGCCGCCACCGGTGCCAGCGAGATGTCCGTGGAGATGATCCTGGGCATCCAGCGCGGCATGGTGTCAGCCGCCCTGCGCGCCGCAGGTGTCCCGGACGAGCAGCTCGACATGGCCATGGCCCAGGCGGAGGCCTCGCGGGGGCAGCTCCAGGCGGCGGTGACCGAGCAGAACCGCGTGGCCTTCGGCGTGATCTACCGCGACCTGTCCGATGCCGAGCTCGGCAAGTACGTGACCTTCGCCGAATCGAAGGCGGGGCGCGGCTACCACCAGGCGATGCTGGAAGGCTTCGTCAAGGCGATAGAGTCGGCCGCCGAGCGCAGTGGCGAGGCGATCGTCGTCGGCGGGCGCTGAAACGGGCCGGTGTAGTAATCCGTAAACCGGCCGGTGGCCTGGCCTCCGGCCGGTTTTTTATGGGCGGCGAGAATGTCAATCTTGCATGCGCCCGCCGAAACTCGAAAAATGAGTCCCCATGACCCCTGGCTTCGTTCATCTGCACGTCCACACCGAGTATTCGCTCGTCGACGGCCTGGTGCGCATCAAGCCCCTGATGGCCGCGGCCGGCGAGGCCGGCATGCCCGCCATCGCGCTCACGGACCAGAGCAACATGTTTGCCATGGTGAAGTTCTACAAGGCCGCCATGGCCGCCGGCATCAAGCCCATCATGGGTGTGGACGCGCTGATACGCAGCGCCCGTGAGCCCGATCAACACGACCGGCTGGCGCTGCTCGCACAGGACCTCGAGGGCTACCACAACCTCACGCGACTGATCTCGAAGTCCTACCAGGAGGGGCAGCACGGCGGCGTGCCGCTGATGGAGCGGGACTGGCTGGAGGGCGCCACCGACGGGCTGATCGCCCTGTCCGGCGGTCGCGAGGGGGATATCGGCCGGGCCCTGCTCGGCAGCAACCCGCAGACCGCCGAGGAGGCCCTGGCCTTCTGGAAGCGCCTGTTCCCGGACCGCTTCTATCTCGAGCTGATCCGCACCGGCCGCGAGCAGGAGGAGGACTACCTGCACGCGGCGGTGGACCTGGCCGCGGCCAGCGACACGCCGGTGGTGGCCACCAACGACGTGCGCTTCATCCGCCGCGAGGACTTCGAGGCGCACGAGGTGCGGGTGTGCATCCACGACGGGCGCACCCTGGCCGATCCGCGCCGGCCGAAGCGCTACTCCGAGCAGCAGTACCTGCGCACGCCCGAGGAGATGGCCGAGCTCTTCGCCGACATCCCCGAGGCCCTGGAGAACACCGTCGAGATCGCCCGGCGCTGCAACCTCGACGTGCGTATGGACGAGTACTTCCTGCCCAACTATCCCGTCCCCGAGGGGATGACGATGGAGGAATTCTTCTGTGCCGAGTCGCAGAAGGGCCTGGAAGAGCGCCTGCAGGTGATTCTCGATCCGCAGGCGCCGGACTTCGCCGAAAGGCGCAAGCCCTACGACGAGCGCCTGCAGATCGAGCTCGACGTCATCAACCAGATGGGCTTTCCCGGCTACTTCCTGATCGTGGCCGACTTCATCCAGTGGGCCAAGAACAACGGCATCCCGGTGGGGCCGGGGCGCGGCTCCGGGGCCGGCTCGCTGGTCGCCTACGCGCTGAAGATCACGGACCTCGACCCGCTCAAGTACGACCTGCTGTTCGAGCGCTTCCTCAACCCCGAACGCGTCTCCATGCCCGACTTCGACGTCGACTTCTGCATGGAGAAGCGCGACCGCGTGATCGACTACGTGGCGCGCCGCTACGGCCGCGACCAGGTCTCGCAGATCATCACCTACGGCTCCATGGCCGCCAAGGCGGTGGTGCGCGACGTGGGCCGCGTGCTGGGCCATGCCTACGGCTTTGTCGACCGCATCGCCAAGATGATCCCCTTCGAGATCGGCATGACGCTGGACAAGGCGCTGGAGCAGGAGGAGGACCTGCGCCGCGCCTACGAGGAGGAAGAGGAGATCCGCGCGCTGCTGGACATGGCGCGCAAGCTCGAGGGCCTGTCGCGCAACGCCGGCAAGCACGCCGGCGGCGTGGTCATCGCGCCCACCGCGCTCACCGACTTCGCGCCGCTGTATTGCGAACAGGGCGGGCAGGGGCTGGTCACCCAGTTCGACAAGGACGACGTCGAGGCCGTGGGCCTGGTGAAGTTCGACTTCCTCGGCCTGCGCACGCTCACCATCATCGACTGGGCGCTCAAGGCCGTGAACGAGGTGCGGGCGAAGGCCGGCGAGGCGCCGCTGGACATCGACCGCATCCCGCTGGACGACCCGGACACCTTCCGCCTGCTCAAGGCGCAGGAGACCACCGCCGTCTTCCAGCTCGAATCGCGCGGCATGAAGGAGCTGATCAAGCGCCTGCAGCCGGACGTATTCGAGGACATCATTGCCCTGGTGGCCCTGTTCCGCCCGGGCCCGCTGCAGTCGGGCATGGTGGACGACTTCATCAACCGCAAGCACGGCATCGCCCGCGTCGAGTACCCGCACCCGGCGCTGGAGCCCATCCTCAAACCCACCTACGGCATCATCCTGTACCAGGAACAGGTCATGCAGATCGCCCAGGTGCTGGCCGGCTACACGCTCGGCGGTGCCGACATGCTGCGCCGCGCCATGGGCAAGAAGAAGCCCGAGGAGATGGCCAAGCAGCGCCAGATCTTCCTCGAGGGGGCGAAGAACAACCAGGTGGACGAGGACGTCGCCACCTACATCTTCGACCTGATGGAGAAGTTCGCGGGCTACGGCTTCAACAAGTCGCATTCGGCCGCCTATGCCCTGGTGTCCTACCAGACGGCCTGGCTCAAGGCGCATTACCCCGCGCCGTTCATGGCCTCGGTGCTGTCGGCGGACATGGACAACACCGACAAGGTGGTCAATCTCATCGACGAGTGCCGCAACATGGGCCTGGCCGTGGTGCCGCCGGACGTCAACGTCTCCGACATCATGTTCCGCGCCAAGGACGACGCCACCGTCATCTACGGCCTGGGCGCCATCAAGGGCGTGGGGGAGGCGGCGCTGGCCGGCATCATCGAGGAGCGCCAGGCGGGCGGCCCCTACCAGGATATCGACGAGTTCTGCCGCCGCGTGGGCTCGCAGAAGGTGAACCGGCGCGTGATGGAGGCCCTGATCAAGGCCGGGGCGCTGGACAGCATCGGCGCCAACCGCGCGAGCCTCATGGCCCGCCTGCCCGAGGCCGTGCGCCTGGCCGAACAGCACCAGCGTGACGCCAACGCCGGCCAGGACGACCTCTTCGGCGGTGCCGCCGAGCCCACGCTCGCGGCCTCGATCCCCGTGCTGGACGAGTGG
>DSBO01000073.1 GCA_011046015.1 Thioalkalivibrio sp.
CGAGATCGCCCCCAGCCGCCAGGTCGGCACCGGCGGCCTGGTCGAGGCCGAGGACGAGGACGGCCTCGCCCGGGGCGTGGCCATCCACCGTGCCCTGGAACTGCTCACCGGACCCAACCCGCCGGATGCCGACACGCTCGCCGCACGCATCGCCGCCGAACTCGCCCTGGCCGCGCGCCGCGAGGAACTCGAGGCCTGGATCGGCGAGGCACTGGCGGCACGCGACCACCCCGCCTTCGCCGATGTCTTCCAGCCCGCCCCGGGTATCGAGGCCCGCAACGAGCTGCCCATCCTCTACGCCCGAGACGGCCGGCGTGTCTACGGCCTCATCGACCGCCTGCTCATCGGCGACGAGCGTGTGGTGGTCGTCGACTACAAGACCCACCGCGTCGAGGCCGGGCAGTGCGACGCCCTGGCCACGCACTACGCGCCGCAGCTCAAGCTCTACGCCGACGGCCTGCGCCGCCTGTGGCCGCAGAAGGCCATCGACGCCCGCCTGCTCTTCACCCACGCCGGCCGCCAGGTACGCGTCGACCTTGAAGGCGCCTGACCGCATCCCTATATTGATTGCCCCGAATCCATCACCGACAACACGCACAGGAGGCCCCAGGCCGATGGCAGATTCCCGTTACATCTTCGATGTCACCAGCGAGACCTTCGACACCTACGTCCTGCAGAACTCCCATCAGGTGCCGGTCCTGGTCGATTTCTGGGCCGGCTGGTGCCAGCCCTGCCAGATGCTCATGCCGGTGCTGGCCAGGCTCATCGAGGAGTATGACGGCAAGGTGCTGCTGGCCAAGGTGAACAGCGACGAGCAGCAGGAACTGGCCGGCCGCTTCGGTGTGCGCAGTCTGCCGACGGTGAAGGTGTTCAAGGAAGGTCGCGTGGTCGACGAGTTCATGGGCGTGCAGCCCGAACCGGCCATCCGCGAGATCATCGAGCGCCACGTGGTGCGCGAGTCCGACCTCACCCGTGCCGAAGCCCTGCGCCTGGCCCGCGAGGGCGACATCGCCGGCGCGGAGAAGGTCCTGCGCGACCTGCTCGCCGCCGATCCCGGCGTCGAGCGCGCCAAGGTGGACCTGGCCAGCATCCTCGCCCAGACCGGTCGCGCCGACGAGGCCGACGAGCTGATGCGCACCGTGCCGCTCAACATCCAGCAGGAAGAGGACGTGAAGGCGCTGATGCAGCGCATCAAGGCCATCCGCCTCACCGAAAACGCCCCGGACACCGAGGCCCTGCGCCAGGCCATCGAGAAGGACCCGGCCGACCTCCACGCCCGGCTGCAGCTCGCCGCGCGCCTGGTCGCCGACGACCAGCTCGAGGACGCGCTGGAGCAGTACCTGGAGATCATGAAGCGCGACCGCAAGTTCGAGAACGACGCCGGCCGCGAGGGCATGCTATCCGTGTTCGAGATGCTGGGCGGCCAGGGCGAGCTGGTCTCCACCTACCGCCGCAAGATGGCGGCGATGATGTACTGACATCGTCGCCGACCACGTAACCACCGCCGTCACTGCAGGAGCAGGCATGAACGAGATCACCCTCACCATTCCGGACGACTGGCACGTCCACCTGCGCGACGGCGACATGCTGGGCGAGACGGTGCCGGCCACGGCGCGCTGCTTCCGCCGCGCCATCGTCATGCCGAACCTGGTGCCGCCCATCGCCACGGCCGAGCAGGCCCTGGCCTACAGGGAACGCATCCTCGCCGCGCGCCCGGCGGGCTCGGACTTCGAGCCGCTGATGACGCTCTACCTCACGCCGCACACCACGCCCGAGGAGATCCAGAAGGCGAAACAGGCCGGCGTGGTCGCGGTGAAGCTCTACCCGGCCGGCGCCACCACGCACTCGGATGCCGGCGTGAGGGACCTCAGCGGCGCCTACGCCGTGCTCGAGGCCATGGCCGAGGAAGGCCTGCTGTTCCTCATCCACGGCGAGTCCACCGATCCCGCCGTGGACATCTTCGACCGCGAGAAGGTCTTCATCGAGCAGTACCTGGAGCGGCTCGTCGCCGACCTGCCGACGCTCAAGGTGGTGCTCGAACACATCACCACGAAGGACGCCGTGGAGTTCGTGAGCGGCGCGGGCGGGAACGTCGCGGCCACCATCACGCCGCAGCACCTCATGCTCAACCGCAACGACATGCTGGTCGGCGGCATCCGCCCGCACAACTTCTGCCTGCCGGTGCTCAAGCGCAACGTCCACCAGCAGGCCCTGCGCGATGTCGTCGCCACCGGCTCGAACAAATTCTTCCTCGGCACCGACTCCGCACCGCACGAGAAGGCGAAGAAGGAATCGGCCTGCGGCTGCGCCGGCTGCTACAGCGCCTGGAGCGCGCTGGAGTTCTACGCCCAGGTCTTCGACGAGATCGGCGCGCTGGACCGGCTCGAGGGCTTTGCCAGCCACCACGGCCCGGACTTCTACGGCCTGCCGCGCAACCAGGGCACCGTCACCCTGGTGCGCGAGGACTGGCAGATCCCCGAGGAGATCACGCTGCCCAACGGGCGGCCCATCGTCCCCTTCCAGGCCG
This sequence comes from Thioalkalivibrio sp., assembly GCA_011046015.1. Taxonomy (GTDB): domain Bacteria; phylum Pseudomonadota; class Gammaproteobacteria; order SpSt-1174; family SpSt-1174; genus SpSt-1174. Next base: position 2,528 of record DSBO01000073.1, read on the forward strand.
GCAGCACCGTGCACTGGAAGGTGAAGGCCGGTGAGTAGGGGACCGGGGATCGCCTCGCAACGCCCACAGACACAGCCCACATACACAAGGGCCGCCAGGACGGTGGCCGACAACACGGTGAAGGAGCACCCGAGCCCATGATGAATTCAATGCCCCCGTCTTCGGACCGCGCGCGCGAGGTCCTGCACAGCGTCTTCGGCTACGATGCCTTCCGCCACACCCAGGGCGATATCGTCGAGCACCTGATCCAGGGCAACGACGCCCTGGTGCTCATGCCCACCGGCGGTGGCAAGTCGTTGTGCTACCAGATCCCCTCACTGGTGCGCGACGGCACCGGCATCGTCGTCTCGCCGCTGATCGCGCTCATGCAGGACCAGGTCGACGCCCTGCGCCAGAACGGCGTGAAGGCCGCCTTTCTCAATTCGTCCCTGTCCGCCGAGGAGGCGCGTGCGATCGAGGCACAGCTGCAGCGCGGCGAGCTCGACCTGCTCTACGTCGCCCCCGAGCGCCTGATGCTCTCGCGCACCCTCGACCTCCTGGAACGGGTGCACATCGCGCTGTTCGCCATCGACGAGGCGCACTGCGTCTCGCAGTGGGGCCACGACTTCCGGCCCGAGTACATCCAGCTCTCGATCCTGCACGAGCGCTTCCCCGACGTGCCGCGCATCGCGCTCACCGCCACGGCCGACGCCCCCACCCGCCGCGAGATCATCCAGCGCCTGGCCCTGGAAGAGGCCCGCCAGTTCGTCAGCAGCTTCGACCGGCCCAACATCCGCTACGCCATCAGCGAGAATCACGGCAACGCCCGCGACCGCCTGCTGCGCTTCATCCGTGACGAGCACCCGAATGATGCCGGCATCGTCTACTGCCTGTCGCGCAAGCGCGTGGACGAGATCGCCGCTTGGCTGACCAAGCAGGGCCTCAACGCCCTGCCCTACCACGCCGGCCTCACCGCCGAGGCCCGCCGCGAGCACCAGGAGCGATTCCTGCGTGAGGAAGGCGTGATCATCGTCGCCACCATCGCCTTCGGCATGGGCATCGACAAGCCCGACGTGCGTTTCGTCGCCCACCTCAACCTGCCGAAGAGCCTGGAGGCCTACTACCAGGAGACCGGCCGCGCCGGGCGCGACGGCCTGCCGTCCAACGCCTGGATGGTCTACGGCCTGCAGGACGTCATCACCCTGCGCCAGATGCAGGAGGGCTCCGAGGCCGGCGAGGAATTCAAGCGCGTCGAACGCCACAAGCTCGATGCCATGCTCGGCTTCTGCGAACTCACCAGCTGCCGCCGCCAGGCCCTGCTGCGCTACTTCGGCGAGACGCTGGAGCAGCCCTGCGGCAACTGCGACAACTGCCTCAGCCCGCCGGAGACCTGGGACGCCACCGTCGCCGCGCAAAAGGCCCTGTCCTGCGTGCACCGCACCGGCCAGCGCTTCGGCGTGAACTACCTCATCGACGTCCTGCTCGCCCGCGAGAACGCCCGCATCCAGCAGTTCGGTCACGACCAGATCAGCACCTACGGCATCGGCACCGAGCTCAACCAGGCCCAGTGGCGCGACCTCTACCGCCAGCTCATCGCCCGCGGCCTGCTGGCCGTGGACGTGGAAGGCCACGGCGGCCTGCGCCTCACCGAAGAGGCACGCCCCGTCCTTCGCGGCGACACAAAACTCATGCTGCGCAAGCTCAGCCGCGCGTCCGCCACCAGACAGGGCAAGCGCGAGAAGGCCAGCCGCTACACCGACCGGCCGGAAAGCAGGCTGTGGGAGGCCCTGCGCAAACGTCGCCAGGAACTGGCCGACGAACAGGGCGTGCCGCCTTACATGATCTTCCACGATGCCACACTCATGGAATTCATCGAGAACCGCCCCGAGACATTGTCACAAATGAGCCAGATCTCCGGCGTCGGCGACCGCAAGCTCGACGCCTACGGCGAAGCCTTCCTGGATGTGCTGCACGAATACGCCGGTCTCGACAACGAGGACGCCAACCCGGTCGACAGTGCCGACGAGACCCTGCGCCTGTTCCAGAGCGGCATGGACATCGACGCCATCGCTACCGAGCGTGGCGTCAAAGCCACCACTGTCTACGGCCACCTGGCCGAGGCCATCGAGCACGGACTGCTGCAACTGTCGGACGTGGTAAAGCTGGACGAGAAGACGCTGGAAGGGATTCGTTTCGTCTTCGACCAGCACGAGGGCGGGAAACGGCTCAAGCCGATTTATGACGCGCTGGAGGGGAAGTACAGCTACGAGATCCTGCGCTGTATTCGGGCAGCGCTTGGCGAGACCAGATAGTCGCCAACCAGCTTGGCTACAGGTTCATTCCTGGCCTAGCCATATCAGCAGGGCAATCAGCACCAGCATCCCGCCCAGGGCCCACAGGACAAACCGGAGCATGCGGTTCAGCATGGCCTGCCGGGCCGCATCCTCGCTAATCCGATAAAACTCGGCCACGTCCACCGGGTCGGTCACCATGTGCTCGGGATCTTCCAGCAGGCGGCGAGCATCCTCGGCCTGCCGGTCGAGATAGACCCAGACGCCGACCACCTTCGGGATGCCGACGCTCATCACGCCGAACATGAACTCGCCCGTCAGCGCGGCCGGGATGCCATTGGCCTCCAGCATCAGCTTGATACCCCGCGCCTCGTCCTCACGGTCGGCCTGGTAGACGAGCTTCATGACTCACTCCGCTCGGGGACGCAGGCGGTAGATGCGGCCGCTGTCGGTGGAGAAATAGATCCAGCCTTCCGGGCTCTCGGTCAGCGCCCGGATACGATCATTCAGATCCTCCAGCAGGCGTTCCTCGGCCGCGGCCTGGCCGGCCTCATCCAGCGCCACACGATTGAGGTGACGCAGCTTGAGGGCCCCGACGAAGAGATTGCCCTCCCACGCGGGGAAGGCCTTGCCGGAATACAGCAGCAGACTACCCGGGGCAATGGAGGGTGTGTAGACCTTCACCGGGTCTTCCATGCCGGGTTTGGATGTGGCCTCGCCGACGGCCTGGGGCCCCCAGTATTCCTTTCCATGGGAGACGACCGGCCAGCCGTAGTTGCGGCCGCGCAGTACCAGGTTGATCTCGTCGCCGCCGCGCGGGCCGTGCTCGATGAGCCAGAGGTGCTCGTGCTTCGCGTCAAAGACCAGGCCCTGCGGGTTGCGGTGGCCGTAGCTCCAGATCTCGGGCAGGGCGTCGTCGCGGCCGACGAAGGGGTTGTCCTGCGGTACCGAACCGTCGAGGTTCAGGCGCAGCACACAACTGGCGTGGGTGCTGAGGTCCTGGCCGTTGTCACGCACGCCGCGGTCGCCGATACCAAAGAAGACATGGCCCTTGCCGTCAAAGGCGATGCGGCTGCCGAAGTGGCGGGTGGTGTCGCTGGTGGAGCGGGTGACGATGAGATCCTGCCAGTCGTGCAGGCGATTCCCGTCGAGCCGCGCGCGGGCCAAGGCAGTGGCGCCCTCGCCACGCACGGGCTTGCTGTAGGTGAAGTAGAGCTGGCGGCTCTCGGCGAAGTCGGGCGCGAGCGCCACGTCGAGGAGCCCGCCTTGTCCGCGGGCGTAGACCTCGGGCACACCGCCGAGGTACGAGACTTCGCCGGAATCGATCGCCAGCCGACCCACGCGCCCCTCGCGCTCTGTGAAGAGCAGCGTATCGGCATCGAGAAAAACCAGGCCCCAGGGCACGCCCAGACCGTCGGCGACGCGTTCCAGCGCGAAGACGGGGGCGGCCTGCTGCTCGGCGGCCAGGACCACCGGCGCCAGTATGGCGGACAACAGCAGCATGGTTACGACTCGAATCATCGCCTGGACCTCACGTTGAAAAGCCAGCACGTTACCAGTGTAGATCGTTTGACCGGCGCCGTGTTCCAACGAAAAAGCCCCGCACGCGGCGGGGCTTTCGGGCTTGCGCGATAAGACGCGCTTTTACCTGGCAGCCGCCTGGCGCTCGGCCTGCTGCTTGAGCACCGGCACCAGCTCCTTGGCCGGGCGGTAGCCCGGGATGAGCTGGCCATTGTCGAGCACGATCGCCGGGGTGCCGCTCACGCCCACGGCTTCGCCGAGCTGCATGTGCTTGCGCACCGGGTTGTCGCAGAGCTGCTCGGTGACGGGCTCGCCCGCCTTGGAGCGGGTGAGCGCCTCGTTGCGATCCTCGCTGCACCACACGCTCACGGCCTTACGATAGGAACCCGAGTTGATGCCCGCGCGCGGGTACATCAGGTACTGCACGGTCACGCCCTGATCGTTCAGCGCCTCGACCTCACGATGCATCATCTGGCAGTAGGGGCAATCGATGTCGGTGAACACCGTAATGCGGTATTTCTCGTCCTTGGCCGGATAGACCAGCATCTCCTCGGTCGGGAGCTGATCCATGGCGGCCTTGCGGCCCTGCGCCTTGGCCGCCTCGGTGAAGTTGTGACGATCGGCCAGGTCGATGACCGCACCGTCCACCAGGTAGCGGGCGTCGGCCGTCATGTAGAACACATCCACGCCGTAGGTCACCTGGAACAGCCCCGGAATGGGGGTCTCGCTGATGGAATCCGGCTTGCGGCCCTTCATCATGGTGGACAGTGCCGATTCCAGCTGCTTCACCTCAGTGGACGCGGCCTGCTCGGCCAGGGCGGGCGCCGTCGCGACGACGGCCATCAGGGCGGCGATGAGGGCGCCGAATACGTGGTTGCGGGTCATGTAGGATCGCTCTGTGTCAGGTAATGGGCTTGATGTGGGTGGGACCGCCGAATGGCGCGGAAATTCCCTGCTCGTCCACACGGCGTCAGCCGCGCGGGTGATGGGCCGCGTGCAGGTCCTTGAGCCTGGCACGGGCGACGTGAGTATAAATCTGGGTGGTGGAAAGGTCACTGTGGCCGAGCAACATCTGCACCACGCGCAGGTCGGCGCCGTGGTTCAGCAGGTGCGTGGCGAAGGCGTGGCGCAGGGTATGCGGCGAGAGGTGGCGGCGAATGCCGGCCTGCTCGGCATAGCGGCGGATCAGATACCAGAAGGCCTGCCGCGTCATCGCGCCGCCGCGACGTGTGACGAACAGGGCATCGGAGACCCCCGCCCCCTTCATGAGGTCGCCACGCGCACCCCGCAGGTAGTCCTCGATGCGCGCCACGGCCTCCTCGCCCATAGGCACCAGGCGCTCCTTGCTGCCCTTGCCCATCACGCGCAGCACGCCCTGACGCAGGTTGACCTGGTCCAACCTGAGCGCTACCAGCTCGGAGACGCGCAGGCCGGTGGCGTAGAGCAGTTCCAGCATGGCGCGGTCGCGCTCGCCGATGGCAGTGGCGAGGTCGGGCGCGGCCAGCAACGCCTCCACGTCGGCCTCGGTGAGCGTGTCGGGCAGCGGCCGTCCAAGCTTGGGCGACTCGATCTGGGCGCTGGGATCGGCGCCCACCATGCCCTCGCGCAGGCAGTAGCGGTAAAAGCGGCGCAGGCTGGAGAGCAGTCGTGCGGTAGAGCGCGGCTGCGCGCCCAGTTGCAGGCGGTGGGCGAGATAGTCCTGCAGGTCGCCACGACCGGCGGCGAGCAACTCGCTACCCCGCCCTTCCAGCCAGCCGGCCAGGCCGGTGAGGTCGTTGCGGTAGGCGGCAAGCGTATTGTCGCTCAGCTCCCGCTCCATCCACATGGCATCGAGAAAACGGTCGATGGCGCCCCGCGAAGCGGAGAGCGCCATCGACTTGGCCGCCTCAGTCATGCCCCCACTCACTCATGGGGTGATGTCTTCTTCCTCGTCATCGAGATCCGGGAAGTCCGGCGGACTCGGCGGGGTAATCTTGTCGCTAAAGGCCCTGAGCATGTCAAACGGCAGCGGGAAGAACACAGTGCTCGAGTTCTTGCTCGACATGTCGGCCATGGTCTGCAGGTAGCGCAGCTGCAGGGCCTGCGGGTTCTTCGAGATGATGGCCGCTGCCGCCAGCAGGCGCTTGGAGGCCTGGTATTCACCCTCGGCGTTGATCACCTTGGCGCGACGCTCGCGCTCGGCCTCGGCCTGGCGGGCGATGGCGCGAATCATGCTCTCGTCCAGGTCCACGTGCTTGATTTCCACATTGGTCACCTTGATACCCCAGGCGTCGGTCTGGGAATCGAGGATCGCCTGAATGTCGGCATTGAGCTTGTCGCGCTCGGCCAGCATCTCGTCCAGTTCATGCTGGCCCAGCACCGAACGCAGCGTGGTCTGGGCAAGCTGGCTGGTGGCCGCGTAGTAGTCTTCGACCTGGATGATGGCGCGCTCGGGATCGACCACGCGGAAGTACAGCACCGCGTTCACGCGCACGGTGACGTTGTCGCGCGAGATCACGTCCTGGCTCGGCACGTCCATGGTGATGACGCGCATGTCCACACGCACCATCTGTTGAATCCCGGGCACCACGATACGCAGGCCCGGCTTCTTCACGGCCTGGAAGCGACCGAGAAAGAAGACGACGAGACGTTCATATTCCGGGACGATCTTGATCGACAGAAACAGGAACCCGACGATGATCGCCAGCGGTACCATGAATGTGATGGCCATATCAGTTCTCCTCCAGCGGTTTGATACGAAGTTTCAATCCATCCATGGACAGCACTTCCACGCGCTGCCCCTTGCGCACGGGCCGGTCGGCCACACCCGTCCACAGCTCACTGTGGACGCGGATGCGGCCACTCTTGTCGAAGTCCTCCAGCGCCTCACCCAGCGCGCCGACCATCTCCTCGGCACCACTGACCACCTTCTTCCTGCGCATGCGGATGAACATGCCCGTCACCCACAGGAAGAACACGGCCGACAGGAGCGCCGTACCCCCGATCAATGGCAATGACACCCTCAGGTTCTCCTCGTCCAGCAGAATCACTGAGCCCACCGCGAAGGCGATCACACCGCCGACCCCTAGCGCGCCGAAACTCGGCATGAACGCCTCCGTGATCATGAAGGCGACGCCGATCAGGATCAGTGCCAGGCCCGCATAATTGATGGGCAGCACCTGGAAGGCATACAACGCCAGCACCAGGCAGATGGCGCCGACCACGCCCGGCAGCACGTAGCCCGGGTTGGACAGCTCGAAGATCAGCCCATAGATACCGATCATCATCAGGATATAGGCGATGTTCGGATCGGTGATGATGGACAGCAGCTCGTAGCGCCAGTCGGGCTCGATGAACTCCACCGATGCATTGGTGGTTTCCAGGGTGATCTCGCCGATCTCCATGCGCACCGTGAGCCCGTCCATCTGCCTGAGCAAGTCGCTCAGATCCTCGGCCACCAGGTCAATGACGTTCAGCTCCAGCGCCTCTTCGGCGGTGAGATTGACCGCTTCGCGCACCGCGCGCTCGGCCCACTCGGCATTGCGGCCGCGACGCTCGGCCAGCCCGCGGATGTAGGCGGCCGCATCGTTGATGACCTTACGCTCCATGGCCGTGCTGCCATCGCCCGGCTTCGGTGTCGTCGATTCCTTGTCTGCCCCCGGCTCGTCCTCGTCGCCCGTCTGGTCGGGGGATGCGGGCCTTGCCGGCGATCTGGGCTCTTCGGGCATGCCCGGCATGCCGCCGATCTGCACCGGCGTGGCCGAGCCGAGATTGGTGGCCGGTGCCATGGCCGCCACGTGACTCGCGTAGAGGATGTAGGTGCCGGCACTGGCGGCGCGTGAACCGGAGGGATAGACATAGGTCGCGACGGGAACACGCGAACCGAGAATCGCCTTGATCATCTGCCGCATGGAGGTGTCGAGGCCGCCGGGCGTGTCCATGCGCAGCACCACCACCGCGGCGTCCCGCTCCGCGGCGCGCTCGATGCCACGCACCACATAGTCGGCCGTGGCCGGGCCAATCGCCCCCTTGATATCGAGCACCACGGCCGGGGGCGGTGTCTGCGCCTGCACGGCCAGAAGCCCGCCTACACCGAACAGCATCAGAAACACCAGCCTGCGCAATCCTCTGCCCATTCCTCGCTCCCGTTTCAGGCCCTGCGATTATGGTAGCATTGCGCGTCTGGCCCCACACCGCAACCGCAACCGAAATACGATGACAACCGATGCCCTGACAGCCCTGATCCTCACCGGAGGCCAAGGCAGCCG
>DSBO01000041.1 GCA_011046015.1 Thioalkalivibrio sp.
GGGCGAAGGTGCCGCCCCCAATCGCGACTTTCGTCGCTCCTACGGGTGCCGGGGCAGATCGGGTGTAGGAGCGATGAGAATCGCGATCGACGTGGTCAGGCGAAGGTGCCGCCCCCGATCGCGACTTTCGTCGCTCCCACGGGTGCCGTAGGGCGGGTCGGGTGTAGGAGCGATGAGAATCGCGATCGACGTGGTCAGGCGAAGGTGCCGCCCCCGATCGCGACTTTCGTCGCTCCTACGGGTGCCGGGGCAGATCGGGTGTAGGAGCGATGAGAATCGCGATCGACGTGGCCAGGGCGAAGGTGCCGCCCCCAATCGCGACTTTCGTCGCTCCTACGGGTGCCGTAGGGCAGGTCGGGTGTAGGAGCGATGAGAATCGCGAACGCACGGCCAGCGCTACTGCGCTTCGTGCAAGCGCGGCTTCTGTGGGAGCGGCACAGGCTGTAATCATGTGGCACGAAAGCATAAAGGCAACAAGGGAAAAACACATCCGGATGCCTCGCTTCTTCCCATTCATGTCTCTTGCCGCCAGCTTGCTTCTGCCGGCTCATGCGGCTGACGGAAATCTGAATTTCCAGGGCGTCACCGGCCTGCTGAACATTCCCTCGGCCGCCGTGGTGGAGGAGGGGCGGGTGGAGCTCCTGTACTCGAACCTCCTGGAAGAGGATCGACGTATCGTCACTGACTGGCATTACCGGGATGGCGTCAGTCTCAACGCGGCGATCGGCCTGCTGGACGGGGTCGAGGTGGTGTTGCGGGACGTCGGTACCGGGTTTGACGACGCTTCGGATATGTCGGTCAATCTCAAGTGGCAGTTGCCGTGGATCCCGGATGACTGGTTTGATCTCGCCCTGGGTATGCAGGATGTCGGCGGCGCGGCCAGTCAATACAAGGCGCCTTATGTCGCCGCGACCCGGCAGTTCCGGTATCTGCAGTTCACGGGCGGCCTGAGTGCCAGCGACAGCCCCTATGGCACGCTCGATGGCGCGTTTTACGGCGTGGAGGTGACGCCGTACCCGTGGTTGTCGCTGCTGGCAGAGCATGACGCCGCCGACGCGCACTATGGGTTGCGGCTGGCCACGCCCGAGCACTGGTTCTCCGCGCCCGTGCAGGTGAGTTTTACGGGCCTGGTCTCCAGCAGCAACCGGGCGCTGGACAGTGACCGGTTCTGGGGGGTCTCGCTGTCGTTCCCGCTGGGCATCAACCAGCCGCGACCGCGCCCCCATTTGCCCGCCGATAGTGTGCAATCCGAACCCGTTGTCATACCGGTGCTGCCGCCGGTGGCGCCGGACGTTTCGCCTGCATCCGCCCAGCCCGACGTTGCCGAGGTGGTGCCGAAAGCGCCGGGCGAGGCCGTTGCCACGGCCAGTCCTGAACCCGAAGCGTCGGTCGTGGCGGCCGAGATGCTGCTGCCGCTGCGTGATCGTCTGGTGTCGCACGGCTTCGAGAACGTGCGGGTGGGCGCCCGGGAGCGGGAGGTCGTGGTCGTTTTCGAGAATGCGATCTTCAACGCCAATAGCCTGGATGCCGTGGGCCTGGTGGCCGGCGAGGTGGTCCATCGGGCGCCCGATGGCTTCCAGGCATACACCGTGGTGATGCAGCGAAACGGGATCGGCGTCCTCGGCATTGCAGGCGGGATTGCGTCCTACCGGGCATTTCTCGCCCGCGGCGAGCGGCTGCCGGTCGATGTCGTGGTCCAGCAGTCGCCCGGCGCGCGCGCCCTGGCCGGGGTGCAGTGGCTTGCCACCGGCGGCGAGCGTACCCGGTTCGTCCCGCGCGTCACCCTGGGCCCCGACAGCGAGACCGTGGTGGGCTCGGAGGTCGGTATGTTCGACTACACGCTTGCGCTCAACACCGAGCTCGAGTTTCCACTGGCCAGAGGGCTCTCCTTCTATGCGTCCCACAACACCGCAGTGGCCAATAGCGACGACTTCGATGACGGCTGGTATGCAGACCGGGCCCGGGAGACCGAGTGGCGCGAGGCCTATCTGAGCCAGACCTTTGCCTTGTCCTACAACGTGACCACGATGTTCCAGGCCGGCAAGACCAGCTATGCGATCGACGAGTATCGCTTCGGCCAGAATGAAACCGTCCTGCATGGCGAAGACGGCCGCTACCGGCTGGGACTGGTGATGGGGCGGTATGTGGATGAGGATACCGAACGCGACTGGTCGGTGATGGTCGGTTCCCTGCGCTACTACTGGGCCGGGCCGGACGTCAGCTTCCGGCTCGATGCCGGGGAGTTTCTCAACCGCGATTCCGGCTACAAGATCGAATCCCGCCATTACTTCGGTGACACCCAGATCGCGCTGATCTACCGGGATACGGGCACCCAGATGGTGGGCATGGGCGTTTCCATCCCCCTCACGCCCCGCAAGGACATGGCGCCGGTGGGCGGCTTCCAGCTCAAGGGCCGCCCCAACCTGAACTTCGAGATGAACACCGTGGTCGGGGAAGACCGCAACCCCATCACCTTCGGCGTGGCCGAGGTACCCATGATGCGCAACGGCATCGCCGCCCGGTACCACAACTTCGACCGGCTATCCCCGGCACATGTCTACCGGAATGCCGGGCGACTGCGGGATGCGTACGACAAGTATCAGTGACGGAAGCTGGTCGTGGTCTGTGGTCACCCGGTCGTCATCCCGACGAAGGCCGGGATCCAGCCTTGTAAAAGACTCAACCAGGGACTCTCGCAGGGGCACAGAGGGGGAACCCGAGAAACAGTTGTGTGATAGGGGCCCCGCGCCTCTGCGAGAGACATGGGTATCGCGGCTTGCACCGCTCCTACGGTCCGGTTCTGGTAGGAGCGATGACAATCGCGAGGGTTGGCTTAGGCAGGCAGCGGCGCATCGCGGCTTGCACCGCTCCTACGGTCCGGTTCTGGTAGGAGCGATGAGAATCGCGAGGTTTGGGTAACGGCGCATCGCGGCTTGCACCGCTCCTACGGTCTGGTTCTGGTAGGAGCGATGACAATCGCGAGGGTTGGCTTAGGCCGGCAGCGGGGTATCGCGGCTTGCACCGCTCCTACGGTCCGGTTCTGGTAGGAGCGATGACAATCGCGAGGGTTGGCTTTGGCCGGCAGCGGCGGTATCGCGGCTTGCACCGCTCCTACGCGGTCCGGTTCTGGTTCTGGTAGGAGCGATGACAATCGCGAGGGTTGGGTAACGGCGGTTTCGCGGCTTGCACCGCTCCTACGGGGGCTGTGCCTCGTAGGAACGACGCCAGTTGCCAGCTTTGCTCCCCGTGTGCCCCGCGCCTTGGCGAGAGCCCCCGGTCGACGGCCAACTGTCCACCGGGCCTTTCCCCCCTGTATAATCGGCGGATGGCAAAAAAAGTCTTTATCCAGACCCACGGCTGTCAGATGAACGAGTACGATTCGGCGAAGATGCTGGACGTGCTGAACGCGTCTGCGGGCATGGAGCTTGCGCAGTCCGCCGAGGAGGCGGACGTGCTGCTGTTGAATACCTGTTCCATCAGGGAAAAGGCCCAGGAGAAGGTGTTCTCCCTGCTGGGCAAGTGGAAGGCCCTGAAGGAGCGGAAGCCCGGGCTGGTGATCGGCGTGGGTGGCTGCGTGGCCTCCCAGGAGGGCGAGGCGCTGCGTGAGCGGGCGCCCTATGTGGACGTGGTCTTCGGGCCGCAGACCCTGCACCGCCTGCCGGAGATGATCGAGGGCGTGCGCCGGTTCCACATACCCATTGTGGACATCTCCTTCCCGGAGATCGAGAAATTCGACAACCTGCCGGAGCCGCGTGCCGAGGGCCCGACGGCCTTCGTCTCGGTGATGGAGGGCTGCTCGAAGTACTGCACCTTCTGCGTGGTGCCCTACACCCGCGGCGAGGAGATCAGCCGGCCGTTCGACGACGTGATCGCCGAGGTGGCCCAGCTCGCGGCCCAGGGCGTGCGCGAGGTGAACCTGCTCGGCCAGAACGTGAATGCCTACCGCGGACGCATGGACGATGGCGAGATCGCGGACCTCGCGTTGCTGATTCACTACGTGGCGGCCGTCGATGGCATCGACCGCATCCGCTTCACCACCTCCCACCCGGTGGAGTTCTCCGATTCCCTGATCCAGTCCTTCGCCGAGGTGCCGGCGCTCGTCAGTCACCTGCACTTGCCGGTGCAGAGCGGCTCGGACCGCATCCTCGCGGCCATGAAACGCGGCCACACGGCGCTGGAGTACAAGCAGAAGATCCGCCGCCTGCGCGAGGCGCGGCCGGGGATCAGCCTGTCGTCGGACTTCATCGTCGGCTTCCCGGGCGAGACGGAGGCCGATTTCGAGGCCACCATGAAACTCATCGAGGATGTCGGCTTCGACACCTCGTTCAGCTTTATCTACAGCCGCCGCCCCGGCACGCCGGCCTCGTCGCTGCCGGACGACGTGCCGCTGGAGGTGAAAAAGGCCCGCCTGGCGCGTCTGCAGGCCCGCATTCTGGAGATGGCCGAGGCCATCAGCCAGTCCATGGTGGGTGCGGTGCAGTCCGTGCTGGTCGAGCGTCACTCCCGCAAGGATCCGAAGCAGCTGGCCGGGCGCACCGAGAACAACCGCGTGGTCAACTTCGACGGCCACGAGCGTCTGATCGGCCGCTTCGTCGACGTGCGCATCACCGAGGCCCTGCCGAACTCCCTGCGGGGCGAGGTGGTGGCCGTCGAGGACATGAGCACCGGCGAGCGCGTGGCGGTGAATGCTTGAATTTGCGGGATAAATCCCCATCTGTAGCCCGTAGGAGCGGTTCTGATTCTGGTAGGAGCGATGACAATCGCGAGGGCTGGCTTAGGCAGGCAGCGACGTTTCGCGGCTTGCACCGCTCCTACGGTCCGGTTCTGGTAGGAGCGATGACAATCGCGAGGGGTTGGCTTTGGCCGGCAGCGGCGTTATCGCGACTTTCGTCGCTCCTACGGTGCGGTTTTGGTAGGAGCGATGACAATCGCAAGGGCTGGCTTTGGCAGGCAGTGGCGTTTCGCGGCTTGCACCGCTCCTACGGTGCGGTTCTGGTAGGAGCGATGACAATCGCGAGGGTTGGGTTTGGCCGGCAGCGGCGTCATCGCGCCTTGCACCCGGAGGGCATAAACAGCCCTCCTACGGGATTCATCACGTATAATCGACCTATCCTCTGATATTTCCTGCAGGTAATCCGCTCCTTGGCTCAGATCCAGACTGAAACCGTTCTCGACGACCACCCGAGTTCCGTGGCCGTGACCCTCGAACCCGCCGACAATGCCCGGCTGGCCAATCTCTGCGGCCAGTTCGACGAGCACCTGCGCCAGCTGGAGCGCCGGCTGGGGGTGGAGATCAACAACCGCGCGAACCACTTCAACATCATCGGCGAACACCGTCCCGCCCAGGCGGCGGGCGAGCTCTTGCGCGACATGTACCGGGCGACCCGCGAGGAGCAGCTCACCCCGGAGCGGGTGCACCTGTGGCTGCAGGAGTCCGGCGTGGAGCAGCTCCTGGAGCAGCGTGCGGAGGCGAAGGAGGAATTCACCCTGCGCATCAAGCGCGGCAACATCCGCGCGCGCGGACCGAGCCAGGCGCGGTATCTCAAGTCCATCCAGTCGCACGACCTGGTGTTCGGCGTGGGTCCGGCCGGCACCGGCAAGACCTACCTGGCCGTGGCCGCCGCGGTCGAGGCGCTGGAGAGCGACATGGTGCGGCGCCTGGTGCTGGTGCGCCCGGCGGTGGAGGCCGGCGAGCGGCTCGGGTTCCTGCCCGGGGATCTCGCGCAGAAGATCGACCCCTACCTGCGGCCCATGTACGACGCCCTCTACGAGATGCTGGGCTTCGAGAAGGTGGCCAAGCTCATCGAGCGCAACATCATCGAGGTCGCGCCGCTCGCCTACATGCGCGGGCGCACGCTGAATGACGCCTTCATCCTGCTGGACGAGGCGCAGAACACCACGGTGGAGCAGATGAAGATGTTCCTCACCCGTATCGGCTTCGGCTCCACCGCCGTGGTCACGGGCGACGTGACCCAGGTGGACCTGCCGCGCAACCAGAAGTCCGGCCTCCGGCACGTGATCGAGGTGTTGAAGGACGTGGACGGCGTGAGCTTCAGCTTCTTCACTGCCCACGACGTGGTGCGCCACCCGCTGGTGCAGCGCATCGTGCAGGCCTACGACCGTTCGGAGCAGGACGAAGGCCAGGCATGAGCCGGCTCGCCGTCGAGATGCAGCACGCCGCCGAAGGCGTGCGCCCCGCTGACGCCGACCTGGCCCGCTGGGCCGAGGCGGCCTGGCGGGGAACGGGCGATGCCGAGGTGGTCATCCGCCTGGTCGAGGCCGACGAGAGCCAGGCGCTGAACCGCGACTACCGCGGCAAGGACCGCCCCACCAACGTGCTTTCCTTCCCCTTCGAGGCCCCGCCGGGCGTGCCTGCCGAGGACCTCGGCGGCTACCTGGGCGATCTCGTCATCTGCACGCCCGTGGTGCGCGCCGAGGCCCTGGAACAGGGCAAGAGTGAAGAGAGCCACTGGGCGCACATGGTGGTGCACGGCATGCTGCATTTGCAGGGGTTCGACCACATCGACACGGCCGAGGCCGAGGAGATGGAGACGATTGAAAAGGAAATTTTGTTCAGATTAGGCTATTCGGACCCCTATGCTTAAAGGCGGTTCGTGGTAGGAGCGATGACAATCGCGAGGGTTGGCTTAGACAGGCAGCGGCTTTCGCGGCTTGCACCGCTCCTACGGTGCGGTTCTGGTAGGAGCGATGACAATCGCGAAGGGGTGGCTGTGGCAGGCAGCGGCGGCATCGCGGCTTGCACCGCTCCTACGGTTCGGCATCGGTAGGAGCGCTGCGAGGCGCGATTCGGGGTGTCGCGGCATCATCCGTGCATCGGTATCGCGACTTTCGTCGCTCCTACGGTTCGGTTCTGGTAGGAGCGATGACAATCGCGAAGGGGTGGCTTTGGCAGGCAGCGGCGTTTCGCGGCTTGCACCGCTCCTACGGCCCGGGTCTGGTAGGAGCGCTGCGAGGCGCGATCGGTTGTGGCGGCATCATCCGTGCATGGGTATCGCGGCTTGCACCGCTCCTGCGGTAGCGCACGCGGGACATATCAGGATAATCGGCGGTTCGTGCGCATCGCTGACGGAAGTCTTGCATCAGCTTCGCCGGGCATACATGCGGGGCTTGTTGGCGGACGAGAACATCGACCGACCAGGGTCACGCTAGACGAGCTGAGCCCAAGGCCGAATGCTTGCCTGAAATCGGTTGGGATATCGCCCCACCATCGACTGCGGGCTAAATTTTTACATCGGACCACTGACCACGGACAACGGACAGCTTTTAAATGAAAGAAGATCGACCTAGTACCTCTCCCTCCCAGGCTCGCTGGCTGGATCGTTTGAGCCAGGTGTTGCTGGGGGAGCCCCGGGACCGGGAGCAGTTGATCGAGCTGCTGCGCGGTGCGCAGCAGCGCGAGCTGCTGGATATCGACGCGCTGGCGATGATCGAGGGCGTGTTGCAGGTCTCGGAGATGCAGGTGCGGGACATCATGATCCCGCGCTCGCAGATGGTGGTGGTCGAGCAGGATGCGCGGGTGGCGGAGATGCTGCCGGTGATTATCGACTCGGCGCATTCGCGTTTTCCGGTGGTGGGCGACAGCCGGGACGACGTGGAGGGCATTCTGCTGGCGAAGGACCTGCTGCGCTTTTACGCGGCGGAGCAGAGCGAAGAGGAGTTCGACATCCAGGACTATCTGCGCCCGGCAGTCTTCATTCCCGAGAGCAAGCGTCTGAACGTGCTGCTCAACGAGTTTCGCAACAGCCACAACCACATGGCGATCGTGGTGGACGAGTACGGCGGTGTGTCGGGCCTGGTGACCATCGAGGACGTGCTGGAGCAGATCGTGGGCGAGATCGACGACGAGCACGACATCGTCGATGACGGCCATGACATCCTGCGCCATACCGACAACCGCTATACCGTCAAGGCGCTAACGCCCATCGACGAGTTCAACGAGTATTTCGGCACCGACTACAGCGACGAGGAGTTCGACACCATCGGCGGTCTGCTCATGAACCGCTTCGGCCACGTACCCAAGCGCGGCGAGGAGATCACCGTCGATCACTTCGGCTTCAAGGTACTGCGCGCCGACAACCGGCGCATCCACCTGCTGCAGCTGAGTCTGCAGCCGAATGGCGGCGACGAGAGCGGGATCTGACCCTGCATGAGGCTGATGGAATGGCTCGCACGCCGGCCAAGGCTGGGTGATTTTCTCGCGCTCGGGGCCGGCGCGGTCCTGCCGCTGGCCTTCGCGCCCGTCGAGTGGCGGGTGCTGTCCATTCTTTCACCTGCACTGCTGTTCCTGCTGTGGCTGGGCGCGACACCCCGGCGCGCGTTCTGGCGCGGCTACCTGTTCGGCCTGGGCCAGTTCGGCGTGGGCGTGTCCTGGGTGTACAACAGCATCCACCTGTTCGGCAACGCGGTGGCCCCGCTGGCGGGCCTGTTCACCGCGCTGTTCGTTGCCTTCCTCGCCCTCTACCCGGCGGTGACCGGCGGCCTGCTGGCCCGCTTCGGCCGACGTTTCCGGCTGTCCATGCCGGCCATGCTGGCGGTGCTGCCGTTTGGCTGGGTCCTTTACGAGTGGGTGCGCGGCTGGCTCTTCACCGGCTTTCCCTGGCTGTTGCTCGGTCATCCGCAGGTCGACACCTGGCTCGGCGGTTACGTGCCCACGCTCGGTACCTACGGGGCAAGCCTGGCGGTGGCGCTGGTGGCCACCGCGTTGGCGGGACTGGTCGTGCTCGCCGGCCGCGCCCGCTGGCTGGCGCTCGGCAGTGCCGCGATCCTGGTCATGGGTGGCATGCTGCTGTCATCCGTGCAGTGGACGCGGCCGGCCGGCGACGTGCTGACCGTGAGTATCGTGCAGCCGTCGATCGCGCAGGAAGACAAGTGGCGGCGTGAGCAGTTCCAGCCCACCCTGGACGTCTACGAGAAGCTCACCCGCGCTCACTTCGGCCGCGACCTGATCGTCTGGCCGGAATCGGCCATTCCCGCCACCTTCGGCCAGGTGGCCGAGGACTACCTGCTGCCGCTGGCGGCGGACGCCCGGGCCCACGGGACGGCGCTGGTCACCGGCATCTTCGTGCGCGACCCGACCGACGGCACCTACTACAACAGCCTGGTGGCGCTGGACCGCGGCATCGACGTCTACGACAAGCGCCACCTCGTGCCCTTCGGCGAGTACACCCCGCTGCGCGGTCTGCTGGGCTGGATCGACCGGTACGTGGTGATCCCCATGTCGGACCTGGGCCGCGGCACCGGCCGGCCGCTGCTGAGCGTGAACGGCTATCCGGTTGGGGCCTCCATCTGCTACGAGGACGCGTTCGGCGAGGAGGTGATCGAGGCCCTGCCCGAGGCCGCCTACCTCATCAACGTCAGCAACGACGCCTGGTTCGGTGACAGCCTCGCCCCCTGGCAGCACCTGGAGCTGGCGCGGGTACGCTCGCTGGAAACCGGCCGCTGGATGGTGCGCGCCACCAACACCGGCGTCTCCGCCGTCATCGACGCCCGCGGCCGGATTGCGGCGATCTCGCCCCAGTTCGAACTGCACGTGCTCAACGCCGAGATCCAGCCGTACGTCGGCGTCACGCCGTATGCCCGCTGGGGGAACTGGCCGGTCGCGGGGATGGCGATTCTGGTGTTCGTGCTGCTCGCCGGGATGCGATGGCGGCGATAAGGGATGGGCGTTTAGGGGCTGTAATAAGTGGTCACCCGGTCGTCATCCCCCCTTTTTCGTCATCCCGGCGAAGGCCGGGACCCAGCGTCGGTGCTGCCGGAGGCCATCCAGCCCCACGGCTGCCGGTTGTCCTCCGCTGTGGCCTACGCGCCCTCCATGGCCAGGAAGCCTTTGCAACAGCCTGCCTTCAAGGCCTCTTGCGCGTGAACGTCGTGGCGTGGCACTTGGGGCAGGGCGGGACGTGGCCTGCCTTCTGGAAGTGGAGTTCTTCGCCGCATTCGCTGCAGGTGAGGGTGCCGGGGCCGGTGATCTCGCCCGTCTGGTAGATGTTGGCGACCTTGGCGCGGGCAGCGATCTCGGCGAGTTCGACACGGGTCTTGTCGGCCACCGAGGTGATGAGGTCGAGCAGGTTGGCCTCGATGAGTTCCAGGTCCATGTGGAACCAGGTGCCGATGTCCTCGCCGCTGTCGTGCAGGTACTCGCCGATCTCGGACAGGTCGCGGCGGATGTAGCTGGCGATCTCCTCCGCTTCTTCGCGGGTGGTCTCGCCGAGTTCGACCGTCTTCTCGCGGGCCGTCTCCAGGGCGTGCTCGATGCGCGGGCGGGTCTTCTCCTCGGCCTCTTCGAGCGTGTGCTTCACGCGCTCCATCATGCGGTGGTAGAGGTCGAGGCGCTGTTCTTCGCGCGGCTTCTGGCTGTCGGTCATCGCGGGTCGCTCCTTTAGGGTTATTGCCTTATAGCATAAA
>DSBO01000171.1 GCA_011046015.1 Thioalkalivibrio sp.
ACCACTGATCCCAGCAGACGCCGACGCCCAGCTTGGCATAGCGAGTCTCGATGACGCGAAACCCCAGATCGCCGGGGGTGAAGTAGAACTTTTCGTAGTACAGCGGATCGTCCGGGATGTGCATCTTGCGATAGGTGCCGGCCAGCGTGCCGTCGCGCTCCAGCACCACAGCCGTGTTGTGGTAGAGCCCGGTGGCGCGGCGCTCGAACAGCGAGCCGACGATGACGATCTCGAGTTCCTTCGCCAGCGCGCCCAGGCGTTCGGTGGTGGGCCCCGGGATGGGCTCGGCCAGGTCGAAGACGCGGGTGTCCTCGGTCCGACAGAAATACAGCCCGGTGTGCAGTTCCTGCAGCATCACCAGCTCCGCGCCGCGCCCGGCGGCCTCGCGGATGCCGGCCTCGGACTTGGCGAGGTTGTGTTCGTAGTCGGCGGTATTGCTTTGCTGCACCAGGCCGACGGTCAGGGTCTTGTTCATCGCAGGACTCCTTCCGGCAGCTGCATGGTGATGCAGTGCAGGCTGCCGAACTGCTCGATCAACGGCCGGCAGTCGATGCCGATGATCTCGTGATTCGGGAAGGCGGTGTCCAGGTCGGCCAGCACGCGCGTGTCGTTGGCATCGCGGTAGACCGGCACGAGTACCGCGTCGTTGATGATGAGGAAATTGGCGTAGCTCGCCGGCAGTCGGTCGCCCTCGGCATTGAGAATGGGGGCGGGCATGGGCAGCGGGACGAGCCTGTAGGGCCGGCCGTCGCGGGTGCGCGCCTGCTGCAGCTCGGCCTCCATGGCTTTCAGCGGGGCGAAGTGCTCGTCCGCGGGGTCCTCGCAGCTCATGTAGGCGATGGTGTCGTCGTCGCAGAAGCGGGCCAGCGTGTCGATGTGGGCGTCGGTATCGTCGCCGGCCAGATGCCCGTGTTCCAGCCAAAGCACGCGCTCCACGCAAAGGTGCTGGATGAGCGCGGCCTCGA
Organism: Thioalkalivibrio sp.; assembly: GCA_011046015.1. Classification (GTDB taxonomy): domain Bacteria; phylum Pseudomonadota; class Gammaproteobacteria; order SpSt-1174; family SpSt-1174; genus SpSt-1174. The sequence continues at coordinate 966 of DSBO01000171.1, forward strand.
TGTCCGCTCGCGAGAGCCCTGGATTGCGGCGTGGCATCAGCAGGCACTGGGTGGTTGTGAGCAGCGTGCCCTGGCCGTCGACTTCCAGCGAGCCGCCCTCGAGCACCAGATCCACGGCCGTCATCGGTGTGGTGAAGAGCCGCTGCTCGGCCAGGCGTGCATTGATGGCGTCGTCGAGGTCGTGGGCGTACTTCTCGCCCCAGCCGTTGAAGCGGAAGCTGAACAGTCGGGGCCGGCCGTCGTCGCCAAGGACGGTAATGGGGCCGTGATCTCGCGCCCAGGTATCGTTCGCGGGCGCGAGCGCCCAGCGGATCCGGGCGAGATCCATCCCGTTGTCCTCGGCGAGTACGGCCTCGATGTGCTTGCGATGCGCCGGGTCTCGCGCCACGATCAGCAGGCCTTCGCGATACAGGATCTCGCGGGCGATCTCGCGGTATACGGGCTCCACCCGGTCAAGTAGGGGGGCCCAATCGGTCGCCGGGTGGGGCCAGGTGAGCATGACGCCGCTTTGCGGGGCCCATTCGGGCAGGAACTGGCAACGACGGCTGGCCATCGTGTGTGTCAAACCTCGGGTTGTTGACCGGTGGCGCGGAGCCGGGTGTTATTCGACCGGAGCGACTTCCGGCTGCGGGGTCTTTTCCTTGCGGTAGTCCACCGAGTGCAGTACGTAGCTGTGCTCGAAGTAGACGGAGAAGCCGTCGTAGTCCCAGCGGATGATGGGCGGATCGCCCACGGCCGCGTGCTTCTGACGCGGCTCGCCAAACATCTGGAGGACGCGTGTCTGGCTCATGCCCCGGGTCGGGCGTTCGCCCTGCTGCACGACGACCGGATCCTGGTCCTCGATCTTGAGCACGTCGGCGTGGACAGGGGCGCCGAGCGCGGCAAGAATGAGGGCGGTGCTGCGGATCCAGGGGCTGCAGGACATGACAGGGACTCCCGTTGATTGTCGTTTTCGAGGAATCATAGCATCACTCAGTTTGTCATAAAAGTTTTCTAGCCTATTGAGCGTACGCAATTTTTTGCAATTTTCCACGTGCTGCAAGCGGCCCGTCGGGCGGCGAGGGTGGGGCAGTGGCAGCATTTGGAACGTAGCACTGAAATTCACGCGTAAACATGGGCTTAGTCGCAGTTTTTCATTTAATTCAACAACGCCGTGTGATTTAATCCCCCCCATGTTTCGGCCCCTCGAGCTCTTCATCGGATTGCGCTACACGCGTGCCAAGCGGCGCAATCACTTCATATCGTTCATCTCGCTGGCCTCGATCTTCGGCATCGTGGTTGGCGTGATGGCGCTGATCGTCGTGTTGTCCGTGATGAACGGGTTCGAGCGGGAACTGCGCGAGCGCACCCTGTCGATGGCCTCGCACGCCAGCATCACCGGCCTCGGCAACCGTCTGACCCCCGCCGACCTGAAGCGACTGGACGGCGCGCTCGCCGGGCAGGCACAGGTCGTGGCCAGTGCGCCCTATATCGACGCGGAAGGCATGCTGGCCACGGGCCCGCGGGTCACCGGGGCGGCCATTCGCGGTATCGACCCGACGCGCGAGAAGATGGTGTCGGAGATTCACTCCAAGATGGTGCAGGGCAGTCTCGATCACCTGCGCCCCGGCGAGTTCGGCCTGGTCGTGGGGCGCGAACTGTCGCTGGCCCTGGGCGCCGGGCTCGGCGACAAGGTGACGGTCTATGCGCCGCAGGCCGGCGTCACGCCGGCCGGCGTGATCCCGCGCATGCGCCGTTTTACCGTGGTGGGGGTGTTCGAGGTCGGCATGCACCAGTACGACCGCAGCGTCGCCTTCATGCACTTGAAGGACGCGCAGCCGCTGTTCCAGATGGGTAACGACGCGAGCGGCCTGCGTCTCAAGCTGGACGACATGTTCCGTGCGCCGCGCATTACCGCCACGCTGAATCAGTCGCTCGGGACCGATTATTGGGTGACCGACTGGACTCGCCAGCACGCCAATTTCTTCCGCGCGCTGAAGATGGAAAAGACGGTGATGTTCATCATCCTGTTTCTGATCGTGGCCGTGGCGGCCTTCAATATCGTGTCCACGCTGGTGATGGTGGTCACGGACAAGCAGTCGGACATCGCCATCCTGCGCACGCTCGGCCTCACCCCGGCCAAGGTGATGATGATCTTCATCATCCAGGGCAGCCTGATCGGCTTTCTCGGCACCCTCATCGGCGTGGCGGCGGGCGTGACGGTCGCGCTCAATGTGGAAGTGATCGTGGCGACGCTGGAAGGTCTGATCGGCATGAAGTTCCTCTCGCCCGACGTTTACTACATCAGCGACATCCCCTCGGAGCTGCGTCTGCGCGACGTGGTGCGGGTGGGCCTGATGGCATTCATTCTCTCCGTGCTGGCCACGCTGTATCCCGCGTGGCGCGCCTCGCGTACCCAGCCGGCCGAAGCCCTGCGCTACGAGTAACCATGATCGACGCGTTTGAACAGGACCAGCCCGTCATCCGCTGCAGCGGCCTGACAAAGATCTTCGATGAGGGGCACGGCTACCTGCAGGTGCTCAAGGGGATCGACTTCGAGGCCCGTACCGGCGAGAAGATTGCTATCGTCGGCGCCTCCGGCAGCGGCAAGAGCACCCTGCTGCACCTGCTCGGCGGTCTGGATACGCCCACGGCGGGCACGGTGGAGATCTGCGGGCGGGACATGGGCAAGCTCTCGGACGCCGCGCGTGGCCGCCTGCGCAACGAGGCCCTCGGTTTTGTCTACCAGTTCCACCACCTGCTGCCGGAATTCACCGCGCTGGAAAATGTCGCCATGCCCCTGATGATCGGCGGCGCGCATTCGGCCCAGGCCGCGCAACGCGCGCGGGCGCTGCTCGAACGCGTGGGCATGCTGGGAAGGGTGGCGCACAAGCCGGGCGAGCTGTCGGGTGGCGAGCGCCAGCGTGCGGCCATCGCCCGCGCGCTCATCACCGAGCCGCGCGCGGTGCTGGCCGACGAGCCCACCGGCAACCTGGATCGCAAGACGGCCGACCAGATCTTCCAGCTCATGCTGCGCCTGAACCAGGAGCTGGGTACGACCCTGGTGGTGGTGACGCACGACCCCTACCTGGCCGGGCGCATGGATCGTGTGTACTCGATGGAAGACGGGGAACTGCGCCCGGCCTAGTCCCGGTCGCGACGGAGCCTCGCCAGGCGCGCAATGCGCCGCTCCCGCAGGCGCAGTAGCACGGCGATGCGCCATACCACGCGGATTACCACATAGCCCGTGGCGGATGCGGTGGTGCTCATGAGGAAACAGCCGAGGAGGAAGGGCCGCCATATGCGCAGCATGTCGGTGATCAGCCAGTCCCAGCTAAGCTCGAAGGTGAACACCATCGGCGGGGTGCCGAGCACCCACTGACCGAGCTTGTAGGCGGTGAAGAAGATGGCCGGCATGGTCAGCGGATTGGTGATCCACACCAGCACCACGGCGATCGGCAGGTTGACGCGAAACAGAATCGCAAGTGCCGCCGCTGCCGCCATCTGGAAGGGGATCGGCACGAAGGCCATGAACAGCCCCACCGCGAAGGCGCCGGCTGCCGATCGCCGGTTGAGATGCCAGAGATTGGGGTCGTGCAGCAGGGTGCCGAAGAACTGCAACGCCCTGTGTTCCCGCACCCTTGCGTGGTCGGGCAGAACGCGTCTTAGGAATCGCTTCGGCATGCTGGCGGCTTGATCGTCCGGATGGTGCTATGGTTGTGTGAGCCTGTTTGAGGCAGACTTCGACGTGTAGTCGCCATTATCCACCATTTTCCAGGGATCGGAAAATGCGCCTTGTCTCCCTAGGTCTGCTTGCCGGCATGGTTGCGGCCCATCAGGTGGCGGAACTGCCCCCGATGGTCCTGGGGCTTGCCTTGTTGCCGGCGCTGCTGTTGCTCGCCTCGTCCGGCTGGATCCTGCGTCTCGCCGGCGCTGTGGCCATCGGTCTGCTCTGGGCTTGGTTCCATGCCCATCTCGTGCTGCATCCCGCCCTCGATTCCGCCCTGGAGGGGCAGGATCTGGTACTCGACGGCACGGTGCGCGGCCTCACCGAGCACCGCCATGACGCCATTCGCTTCCTCTTCGAGCCCGATGCCCGCCACGCCGGCGTGCCCGCCCGTCTGCGCCTGAGCTGGTATCGCACCGAGGCCTCGCCCGTGGCCGGGGAGCGCTGGCGCCTGACGGTGCGCCTCAAGCGCCCCAGTGGTTTCCAGAATCCGGGCGGCTTCGACTATGAGGGCTGGCTGTTTCAGCAGCGCATCGGCGCGACCGGCTATGTGCGTGCCCGGGGCGTCAACGAGCGCCTGGCAGTGGACGGCTGTCCGCTCGATTGCCTGCGGGCGGAACTGCGTGCGCGCCTGACCGCGGCCGGCGGTGAGCGCCGGCACTTCGGCATCATGCTCGCGCTGGCCCTGGGGGACCGATCGCACATCGATCCGCCGGCCTGGGACGTGCTGCTCAGGACGGGCACAAACCACCTCGTTGCGATCTCCGGGCTGCACATCGGCCTGGTGGGCGGTCTGGTGTTCTGGCTCCTGCGCGCCCTCGCCGCACGCGTCCCCGTGCTGGCCCTGTACTGCGCTGCGCCGCGCTGGGGCGCGGCCGGGGGGCTCCTCGCCGCCCTGGCATATGCGGCGCTGGCGGGCTTCTCCATCCCGACCCAGCGGGCGCTCATCATGCTGGCGGTACTGTTCGGCGCGATCCTGCTTGGCCGCGAACTGCGGGCCTCGACGGGTCTCGCCGCGGCGTTGCTCGCCGTGCTGTTGCTCGACCCCACCGCGACCCTCGCGCCCGGATTCTGGCTGTCGTTCGCGGCGGTGGCGGTCCTTTTGTATGGCTTTCGCGGACGCCTGCGCCCAAGCGATCCTGAGCGCCACCCGTTGGCCCGGCTGGTCGATCGCGTGGGCGGGTGGGTGCGTGCCCAGTACCTGCTGGCGCTCGGACTGCTGCCGCTCACCGCGTTCTGGTTTCAGCGCGCCGCCCTCGGCGCGCCGCTGGCCAATCTCGTTGCCGTGCCGTGGGTGAGCCTACTGGTGGTGCCGCCCGTCTTGCTGGCGGCGTTGGTCGCGCCGGTCTGGCCGCCATTTAGTGGCTGGCTGCTGGGTGTGGTGTCGGCCGTCTTCGACCCGTTATGGGGGCTGCTGGCGGCCCTTGCCGCTGCGGATGGACAATTGTGGCACCGGCCCGCCCCGGGGCCACTGGTGCTGGGGCTGGCGGCCGTCGGCCTGGCCTGGCTCCTGCTGCCCCGGGGTATGCCGGGGCGGCTGCTCGGGGCCTGTCTGTGCCTGCCTTTGCTGTTGCCCGCCATCGACGCGCCCGAGTCGGGAGCGGCCGAGGTCACCCTGCTGGATGTGGGACAGGGTCTGGCTGCGGTGGTGCGCACACGCCACCACACGCTGGTGTTCGATACCGGGCCGCGTTTCAGCCGGTCCTTCGATGCGGGGGATGCCGTGATGGTGCCATACCTGCGCCACCGGGGTGTGGGCGGCATCGATGTCCTCGTCGTCTCGCACGGGGATAACGACCACCGTGGCGGTGCACGTTCGGTACTGGCGCAGATGCCGACGCAGGAGGTGCTCGCGAGCGTGCCGGAGGAGATCGCCTGGCCCGGGGCACGGCACTGCGTGGCGGGCGAGCACTGGCGGTGGGATGGCGTGGATTTCGAGATCCTGCATCCGTCACCTGACTACCGGGGTTCGGCCAACAACGGCTCCTGCGTGTTGCGCGTGTCGACCGGGGAGCAGGTGGTGCTGTTTGCCGGCGACATTGAGGCCGAGGCGGAATGGGCGCTGGTGCGGGCTCACGGCGAGCGGCTGCGCAGCCAGGTCCTGGTCGTGCCCCATCACGGCAGCAACACCTCATCGACCGCGTATTTTCTCGATGCGGTGAACCCGCAGGTCGCCCTGGTGCCCGCGGGTTATCGCAACCGCTTTGGCTTTCCCAAACCCGAGGTGCTGGCGCGTTACGCCGCGCGTGAGGTCGAGGTGTTCGACACGGCGCAGTCCGGGGCCCTGCATTTCGTGTTGTCGGCGGAGGGCGTGAGCCCGGTGACCGCCTATCGCGAGGAGTCCCGGCGCTTCTGGCATCGCGGCGCCGGACTGTGATGACCGGCATTCAGTCACCGTGGCCAATCAGGTATCATGGCGCCACTTCAAGAACTGATTCAGGGGATTGTGCGTGTTCGAGATCATTAAGGCTGGCGGCTGGCTGATGCTGCCGATCATCGCGTGTTCCGTCGTGGCGCTTGCCATCGTTCTCGAGCGTCTCTGGAGCCTCAAGCGCTCGCGCGTGATCCCCCGGCAACTGGTAGCCCAGATCTGGCAGTGGGCACAGCAGGGGCAACTGACCGATGAGCGCATTCGCGAGTTGCGCGACGGCTCGCCACTCGGCCGCGTGCTGTCCTCGGGACTGGTCAACCGCAATCACAGCCGTGAGGTGATGAAGGAGGCTATCGAGGAGACCGGTCGTCACGTTGCCCACGAGCTGGAACGCTTTCTCAATACACTGGGCACCATCGCCGCGATCACGCCGCTGCTGGGTCTGCTCGGCACCGTCATCGGCATGATCACCGTGTTCAGCGTCATAACCGATGTAGGCGTGGGCAACCCCGGTCAGCTGGCCGGGGGGATCTCCGAGGCGTTGATCACCACTGCCACGGGCATCTCCGTCGCCGTGCCGAGCCTCATCTTTCACCGCTATTTCCGCGGCCGCGTCGATGAGCTGGTCGTGATCATGGAACAGGAGGCCATCAAGCTCGTCGAGGTGATGCACGGCGAGCGCGAACAGGCCGACGTGACCCGGGAGCGCGCGGCGTGAATTTTCGTCCACGTCGCGCCGAAAGCGTCGACATCAACCTCACGCCGTTGATCGACGTGGTATTCCTGCTGCTCATCTTCTTCATGGTGACCACGACCTTTGATCGCAGCAGTGAACTCAAGATCAACTTGCCGCAGGCCGCTCAAGCGCCGGAAGAGCAGCAGGTGGAGAAGCTCGAGCTCGTGATCGACGCGAGCGGCAACTACTTCCTCAATGGTAACGAGCTGGTGAACACCAGGCCGGAAACCGTGCGTGCGGCACTCGAGCAGGAGTCGGCAGGGCACAGGGATATCCCGGTGATCATTCGCGCCGATGCCAGCACGCCACACCAGGCGGTGGTCACCGCCATGGATGCGGCACAGAAGGTCGGCCTCACACGCATGTCTATCGCGACCACGCGCGGCGACTCCGAATAGCGTCGATGAGGGAAGTGACAGCCCGGCTTCACGACAAGCTGATCCCGCTGGCCAGGCGACTCGCATGCGCAGCCGCCCGCACCCGTCTCCAGGGCCTGTCGATCCGGGAGACATAGGCAGTGGCATATAACCCGAAAAGCTACACGGTCTCGCGACTGGCGGTATTCACGCAGGGTTGGCGCGACCGCCTCAAGGGCGAGCATGCCCGGGCCAACGCGCGGCTGGGCTTCCTGCGGCCGCCGGCCGGGGAGAGCAGGCTCGTCTGGATCAAGGCCGGCGGCACCCGTGACTCGGTGCGCCTGGGGGTGGAGCTCTTGGGCGCGATCCGGCAAAAGCGCCACGACTTGCGGCTGGTGCTCACCTTCGAGGAGGATTACGCCGACATTCTCGAGCCGCGTGTCGCCGGCATGCAGAAGATTGGCCTGGGCTTCGGCCCCTGCGATCGGCGGCGCGTGGTCCGACGTACCTGGGAGCGTCTGTCGCCCTTCGGCGTGATCCTGGTCGATACGGCGTTCCCCGAAAACCTCGCGCACCTGGCTCATACCGCCGGCGCACACCTGGTGGCCTTCAACACGGCGCCGGGCAGGGTGCCGGTGGAAGCCGCCTACCCGGTCGACCTCACCCAGCAGGCGGCCTGGGCCGAGGCGGGCACGGCCGCTCATCTGGCTGAACCGGCCGACCCCCACAGCCTGTTCGTCGAGGCCCAGGTGGATACCACCCTGCGTACCCTCGTTACCGGGGGCGAGGAGCGCGAACTGTGGTGGTGGCAGGGGTCGGGCAGCGACGCCGTGGACTTCATCGCTCGCTGGCGCGCCTCGGCGCTCTCAGACAACGGCATACTCTTCGCCTCGGCCGATGGTGACCCGCTGGATGACGGTGGCGCGGACCTCGCCATCAGCCGCTGGGGCCGCGAGCCCCTGGCCCCGGGCAGGGTGGTCCGGGTCGACGATACCCGGTGGTTCGGCGCCATCGCCAGTGCCGTCAACGCCGGCCATCTCGCGCAGGCCGCGCAGACCACCCTGTGGTCGGCGCTCGCCGGCGGATCGGCCATCAGTATCCGGCCGGGGCTGTGCACACTGCACGAGGCGCTGGCGAAAAACCTGCGTCAATGCGAGGATAACGAAGCGGTGCTCGCCCTCTGGGCCGGGTATCGCGAGGCCCCGACAGAGGGCCGGCGGCAGGGGGATGTCTGTCGACGATTGTTCTGGGACGAACGCCGGAAATTGCAGAAGACCATCGATGAATTTCTGCAAAGGGTATTTGACTGGTAATGGGGATTGAATCCGGCTGGTACAAGAGGGGGGTCGTGGCCTATGCGCTGTGGCCGGTATCGAAACTGTTCTGTGGTCTGGTAGCGCTCCGCCGTCGCTATTTCCTGCTGCGTAACCGTCTCTGGCCAAGGCTCAAGGTGCCCGTGGTGCTGGTGGTGGGCAACATCACCATGCAGGGGACGGGCAAGACGCCCATGGTCGTGTGGCTGGTCAACCAGTTGCGGGCCAATGGCCTGCGCGCGGGTGTCGTCAGCCGCGGCGCAGGCGGCACGACCAGGGACTGGCCGCAGCAGGTCACGGCGCAAAGCGACGCCAACGAAGTCGGTGATGAAGCCGTGCTCATCGCGACCCGGGCCGGCTGCCCGGTGTACGTGGGGCCCAGGCGCGACAAGGCGGCGCGGGCGTTGCTCGACGCGCACGGCGTTGACGTGCTCATCGCCGACGACGGCCTGCAGCACTACAATCTCCAGCGGGACATCGAGATTGCCATGGTCGATAGCCGGCACCGGTTCGGCAACGGCTTCTGCCTGCCGGCGGGGCCGTTGCGCGAACCGGTTGGCAGGCTGGCGGCCTGTGATTTCGTCATCGTCAACGGCATGGCGAAACAGGGCGAGTACTCGATGGGGCTGCGCGGCAACGTCGCGGTGAACATCGGCGACAGCAAGATGGCGAATACGCTGGATGCCTTCCGTCATCAGCAGGTGCATGCGGTCGCCGGCATCGGCCATCCGGAACGCTTCTTTGATATGCTTCGGGTCAATGGTATCGAGGTCATCCCGCATCCGTTTCCGGATCATCACCGCTTCGAGGACTCCGAACTGGACTTCGACGACGACCTGCCGGTCTTCATGACGGAGAAGGACGCTGTCAAATGCCGCCACATGTACCTGGACAATGCGTGGAT
>DSBO01000226.1 GCA_011046015.1 Thioalkalivibrio sp.
CCGGGCGCATCGCGGACGTCACCGCCGGCATCGGCGAGGGTGGCGGGGGCAACGGCGGCGGCTGGGGGCAGCGACGCGAGACCGACGCCGTGCTGGCCGGGCTCATCATCGCCATCCGCATGCGCAACGGGCAGTCCGGCCGCCAGGCTTTCGTCACCCTCGACGACCAGAGCGGCCGCGTGGAAGCGGCGCTGTTCACCGAGGCCTACGAGCGCTTCGGCCACCTGCTGGTCAAGGACAAGCTCCTGGTGGTGGAGGGCGCCGTGAGCTACGACGACTACAACGGCGGCTACCGCATCCGCGCGAAGAACGTCATGGACACCGAGCAGGCCCGCATGCACTTTGCCCGGCGCGTGGAGATTCGCCTGGGCGTCGGGCGGGCCGTGAACGGCTTCATGCACGAGCTGGCCGACACCCTCACGCCCTTCCGCGAGGGTGGCTGCCCCATCCACGTGCGCTACGAGGGCGACATCGCCCGCGCCGATTTTCGCCTGGGCCCGAGCTGGAACGTGGTCCCCAGCGACGAACTGGTGCAGCGCCTGCGCGGCCTGGTGGGTGACGGCAACGTCGCTGTGCGCTATACCTGAGGGTCTCGTCGGGCCCGGTGGGTCGCGGCGGCCGGGAAAACGCCCCGTTTTGAGAGCCCTTCGATGGCGGGCGCGGGCTTACCCATGTAAAATGCCCCGTTACTCGCCCGGATACCAACGAGATATAGCGATACCGGCATGAACCCCGACTTTCTTGATTTCGAACAACCTATCGCCGAACTCGAGGCCAAAATCGAGGAGCTGCGCTACGTTGGTGACGACGCCGAGGTCAACATCAACGAGGAGATCGCGCGCCTGCAGGGCAAGTGCAAGAGCCTGACGGAGTCGATCTTTGCCAAGCTCACCCCCTGGCAGATCTCCCAGCTGGCCCGCCACCCGCGTCGCCCCTATACGCTGGACTACATCGAGCGCGTCTTCGACGACTTCCACGAGCTACACGGTGACCGCGCCTTTGCCGATGACCCGGCGATCGTGGGCGGCATGGCGCGCTTCGAGGGGCAGCCGGTGATGATCATCGGCCACCAGAAGGGCCGCGACACCAAGGAAAAAATCCGTCGCAACTTCGGCATGCCGCGCCCCGAGGGCTATCGCAAGGCCCTGCGCCTGATGCAGATGGCCGAGCGATTCAAGCTGCCGGTACTCACCTTCATCGACACCCCGGGCGCCTATCCGGGCGTGGGAGCTGAGGAGCGCGGCCAGAGCGAGGCCATCGCGCGCAACCTGTTCGTCATGTCCGAGCTCAAGACGCCGATCATCTGCACCGTGATCGGCGAGGGAGGCTCCGGCGGGGCACTGGCCATTGGCGTGGGCGATCGCGTCAACATGCTCGAATACAGCACCTACTCGGTGATCTCCCCCGAGGGCTGCGCCTCCATCCTCTGGAAGAGCGCCGAGCGCGCCTCCGACGCCGCCGAGGCCCTGGGCATCACCTCAGATCGCCTCAAGCAGCTCGGGCTCATCGACGACATCATCGACGAGCCGCTGGGCGGCGCCCACCGCAACATGGACCTGATGGCGCGCAACCTGCGCAACAGCCTGCACCAGTCCCTGGAGCGCCTGGGCAGCACCACCATCGACCGCCTGCTGGATCAGCGCTACGAGCGCCTGATGGGCTACGGCCAGTTCAAGGAATGACCCCGTCCGGTCCGCCGGGCCCCGCCGCACTGGCCTCGCACCATGGCCGTTGATTTCTCCCTCCTCGACGACTTCCTCAGTGACGCTCCGCCTGCGGGGCGTCTGCTCGTCGCCTTCAGCGGCGGGCTCGACTCCCATGTCCTGCTGCATGCCCTGCGTGCGACCCTGGACCGGCGCGGCGACACCCGCCCGCTGCTGGCCGTGCATGTCCATCACGGTCTGCAGCCGCAGGCCGATGAGTGGATCGTGCATTGCGAGACGGTCTGTGCGGCGTTGGGGGTGTCGCTCTCGGTGGCGCGGGTAACGGTGACGGAAGCCGGCCAGGGACTTGAGGCGGCCGCCCGCGAGGCCCGCTACCGTGCCCTGGCCGCCGCCATGCAGCCGCGCGACCTGTTGCTCACCGCCCATCACCAGGACGACCAGGCCGAGACCCTGCTCCTGCAGCTGCTGCGCGGGGCGGGCCCGGCGGGGCTGGCCGCCATGCCGCGCCTGGCCCCCTTCGGCCCCGGCTGGCTGGGCAGGCCGCTGCTGGACCGGCCGCGGCGGGCGCTTGAGGCCCATGCCCGCGACGCCGGGCTCGCCTGGGTGGAGGATCCGAGCAATACCGACCCGCGCTTCGACCGCAACTACCTGCGACAGGAGATCCTCCCGCGCCTGGCCGAGCGCTGGCCGGGGGCGAGTGCCCGGCTGGCCGCCGCGGCGGCCAACCAGGCCGATGCCCTGGAACAGCTGGATGCCCTGGCCCGGGAGGATGGCGAGCGCGGCCGGGGCGAGGCGCCAGGCACGCTCTCGGTGCAGGCCCTGCGTCGCCTGCGGCGGGGCCGCTGCCGCAACCTGCTGCGTCTCTGGCTGCGTGACAAGGGCCTCGCCGCCCCGCCGCGCGGGCGCATGGACGCCATCCTCGACGAGGCGCTCACCGCCGGCCCCGATCGCGTGCCCTGTGTGGCCTGGCCCGGCGTGGAGGTGCGCCGCTACCGCGACGATCTCTACGCCATGCAGCCGCTGCCGGCGCCGCCACGCGAACCCATTCCCTGGGACCTGCGCAGTCCGCTGACCATCCCGGGCCTCGGGCTCGGCCTGGACCCGGCACCGCTCGCCGCCGCCGGCATCACGCCCGAGCGCTGTGCGGGCCCCGTGACGGTGCGCTTTCGCCGCGGCGGTGAGCGCATCCGCCTGCCGGGGCGGGGGCATTCCGCGGCTCTCAAGACCCTGATGCAGGCGGCCGGCATGCCGCCCTGGGAGCGCGAACGCCTGCCGCTGGTCTACGTGGGCGAGGTGCTGGTGGCCGCCGGCACACGCTGGATGGCCGACCCGGCCGCCTGCCATCACGGGGCTTGAGGCGGCCCCGCGGCTGTGTGAAGCTGTCCCGCCGTTTCGTACCGACTGTCCGCCATGCCCGACAACCCGCCGCAACTCGCTGACTTCGGCCTCACCGAGGCCCGCTACCAGGAACTCAGCCGCGCCTTCAGCGGGGCCCACAGCCTGCTGTTTCTGTGCGTGCTGCTGGGCATGACCTTCGGCTTCTACCTGCCCATCGCCGACAAGGTGGAAGGCTGGCTGCTCTCGCTCGGCCTCTGGCTCATGTGCCTGCTCACGGCCTTCCTGCTCATGCTCTTCGTCTCGGGCCTGCTGCGCATGCTGCTGGCCATCGTCTTCAAGCGCCTGGTGCCGGATTACGTCGCCGTGATGCGCTACGAGCACGCCCGCCGCCGTGCGGGCAGGGAATGATTCGCGCGGCGGGGTGTCTTGCCTGAGAAAGATCATGTTTCCCTAGAGGTCGTTATGCGCGCACTTCTCCTCCGTTGGCTGATGCTGGCCCTGCTGGTGGGCGCCGCGCCACTGGACGCGGCCGAATCGCAAAGCCCGCTGGCCGACTCCGGCTCGCCTTATCTGCGCCAGCACGCCAACGATCCGGTCGCCTGGCGTGAGTGGGACGCCTCGGTGCTGGCGGATGCGCGGCGTGACAACCGCCTGATCTTCCTCTCCATCGGCTACTACGCCTGCCACTGGTGCCACGTCATGCAGCGCGAGAGCTTCCAGGACGCGGGCGTCGCCGCCTACGTGAACGCCCACTTCATTCCCGTGAAGGTGGACCGCGAGGTCGAGCCGGTGCTGGACGAGCGGATGATGGCCTTCATGGAGGCCACGCGCGGGCAGGGCGGCTGGCCGCTGAACGTCTTCCTCACGCCCGAGGGCCATCCCCTCATCGGCACGGTGTACCAGCCCCGGGATGGGTTTCTGGACTTCCTCGATCGGCTGCGGCTGCGCTGGGACGAGGACGCCGCGCATCTGGGCAGGGTGGCCGCCGGTGCCTGGGCCGAGCTCAACGCGGATGCCACCGACGCGCGGCCGCTCGAAGAGCCGCTGAGCCCGGCAAGGGCCCGGGCCGGCCTCGCGCGCCAGGCGCTGGCGCTGGCGGACGAGTTCTCCGGCGGCTTCGGCGCCCAGACCAAGTTCCCGCTCGCCCCGCGCCTGGCGGCGCTGCTGGCCCTGCCCGAGGCAGCAGGTGATGGCGAACTGGCGGCGTTCCTGCGGGTGACGCTCGACGCCATACGCGATGCGGGCCTGCGCGACCACGTGGGGGAGGGCTTCTTTCGCTACACCGAGGACCCGCAGTGGCAGGTGCCGCATTTCGAGAAGATGCTGTACGACAACGCCCAGCTGGCACGCCTTTACCTCGCCGCGGCCGAGCGGCTGGGGGACCCGGATTACCGGGCCGTCGGCATCGACACGCTGCGCTTCATCGCGCGCGATATGGCCCATGGGCAGGGGGGCTACATCGCGAGCCTCTCGGCCGTGGACGACCGGGACGTGGAGGGTGGTTATTACCTCTTCGAGCCCGATGTGATTCGCCGGGCGGCGGGTGCGGACTGGCCGCTGGTGGAGGCGGCCTGGGGCCTGGATCGCCCGGCCCACTTCGACGCGGGCTACCTGCCGTTTCTGCATGGCTCGCTGGCTGGCATCGCCGGTCGGTTCGACGTGGAGCCGGCCCGTGTCGAGGCGGCCCTGGCCCGCACGGCCCGGGCACTGTTTGAGCTGCGGGCCGCACGTGGCCTGCCGCGTGACGAGAAGCGCCTGACCGCCTGGAACGGTCTGGCATTGTCGGCCTTTGCCGCCGGCGCCGGCAGGGGCGACGCGCAGTCCGCGGCGCGGGCGCGGGCGCTGGTGGCGTGGATGCGTGACGCCCTGTGGCATGAGGCCGGTCTCAGCCGCGGGGTAGATGACGCAGGGCGCTCGCTGGGGCCGGGCGTGCTGACCGATTACGCCCTGCTGGCCGAGGGGCTGGTGACCTGGGCGGAACAGGCGGAGGATGACGAGGCCTTTGCGTTTGCGCGCGAGGTGGTCCAGGCGGCGTGGCGACGGTTCCATCACGAGGGGCGCTGGCAGGCGGATCCGGACGGCCTGCTGCCGGGACAGGCCGCGGTGCTGCTGATGCCGGACGACGTGCTGCCGTCGGCCACCACGGCGCTGCTCGTCGCCAGCGAGCGCGTGGCGCTGCGGTTCGGGGATGAAGCGCTGCATGGTGGCGTCGCGGGCGCGCGGCACAGGCAGCCGGCGTCGCTCGGGCAGCAGCCGCTGGACCATGCCAGCTTCATCACGCGGATACTGCTGCAGGAGACGGTACCCGTTGAGAGGGCGCGCTAACCGCCGCCCGGCGGTCGCTCAGTAGTAGTGGCCGGCGCCGATCAGGCGCGGTTTCCAGTAGACGTGGTCCAGGCTCGCCACGCCCACGCTCTTGCCGCCCGAGGGGGCGTGTACGAAGCGCCCGTCACCGAGGTAGATGCCCACGTGGCCGGTCTTGCCCTCGATGCGGAAGAACAGCAGGTCGCCCGGCTGCAGGTCGCGCAGCGCTACCGGGCGCGCGGCGGACTGCTGTTGCGCCGTGGTGCGGGGCACGTGGATGCCGGCGACGCGATGGGAATATTCCACCAGCCCGCTGCAATCGAAGCCGCGGCCGGGGGTGTTGCCGCCGTAGCGGTAGGGCTTGCCGATCATCGACTGCGCCGTGCGCACCACGTACTGGCGTTCGGCGTCGTATGCACGCAGTTCCTGCGCGCCCGGGCCGCGGGATTGCGACTGGACGTTGCTGGCACCACCGCAGCCGTAGAGCACGGCCGCGGTGAGCAGGAGGAGAGCAAGTGCGTTCGTGTACATGCGGGTCGGCCCGTTTCTTGTTCGTCTCGAGTCTAGTCGCGTGACACCCATCGTGCCAACCATGACATCCCCAGTTTGAGCCCCCGGGCTGAATACGGGCTGAACCCGTCAGCTCATTGCCCGAGCCGATCCCTGAGGCCGTCGACGGGCAGGGGCTCGCCGGAGCGTAGTGTGAACACGGGTTCGCCCTCGGGCGGTTCGCGACTCGCGAGCTGTTGCTCGAGCACCGCGAGGTCGGCTTCGGAGGCGTCGCGGCCCTCGGCTGCGCGCGCGACCACGCGCCGGCGCAGCTCGGCGTTGTCGGCGCCGATCTCGAGCACGAGGTAGGGGCAGGCCAGGCGTTCGGCCAGGGCGGCGAAGGGGGCGCGCTGCCCGCGCCTGAGGAAGGTCGCATCGGCAATCGTCAGGAAGCCCGACTCGGCCAGCACGGCGCAGAGGTCGTGCAGGCGGGCATAGGTCTGTTGCGAGGCTTCGGGCGTGTAGATGCCGGCGTTCATGCCGGACTTGGAATCGGCCTCGGGCGGCAGGTCGAACAGGCGCTTGCGCTCCACGTCGGAGCGCAGCCGGATGGCACCGAGCTGGTCGACGATGGCCTGGGAGACGGTCGTCTTGCCGGCGCCGGAGACGCCATAGGTGACGGCGATGGCGGGCCGGTGCAGCGTGGTGTAGTGCTCGGCGAGATCGGCGTAACCCTGGTAGGCCCGGAGGATACGCGCACGCTCGTCTTCGGCGAGCCCTCCCTGCGAGAGCCGGATGCTCGACACCTTGGCGCGTACCATGGCCCGATACACCTGGTAGAAGCGCAGCAACCGCAGCCCCGCGTAATCGCCGGAGCGCTCGAGGTAGCGGTTGAGCACGTGATGGGCGTGGGCATGGGCCTTGCGATCATCCAGGTCCATCACCAGGAAGGCGATCTCGCTCATGACGTCGATCCAGCGGAAGTAGTCGTTGAATTCAATGCCGTCGAAGATGGCGAGTTCTCCGTCGATCAGCGCCATGTTGCCCAAGTGCATGTCACCATGGCATTCGCGGATGAAGCCATCGCGCTTGCGGGCATCGAGCAGGGGCTTGAGTTCCTCGTAGCGCTGGCGCGTCCATGCCTCCAGGCGCGCCAGCTGGTCCTTCTGCGTCGGGTCGGTGATCAGCGGGGCAAGCTGTTCGAAGTTCTGCGCCATGGGCGCGTACACCGCCTCGCTGGTGCCGAAGGGGAGATCCGCGCCGGCCACGGCCGCCTCGGCATGAAAGCGGGCCACGCGATCGGCGATCTCGTCCATGCGCGCAAGGCTCAGCTCGCCGCGTTCGAGCACGCGGTCGAGCAGCGTGTCCTGGTCGAACTGGCGCATCTTCACCGCGTATTCGAAGGCCACGCCCTCGCCATCGACCGCGGGGCTGGCGGGCGAGCCGGTGAAGGCCACGACGTCGAGGTACAGGCTGGGGGCGAGACGGCGATTGAGGCGCAGCTCTTCCTGGCAGTAGCGCTTGCGGTCGGCGAGCGAGGCGAAGTTCAGAAAACCCAGGTCGAGCGGTTTCTTGATCTTGTAGGCGAATTCACCCGTGAGCAGCACGGTCGAGATATGGGTCTGGATCTCCTCGACGGCCGTGGAGGGATGCGGCCAGATGGCCGGATTTTTCAAAGCGTCGATGAGTTCGCGCTGGGTGTCGTTCGCGTCGGGCATTATACTGGCTCGGTTGAAATGGCTGCGGTAAGGCCGCAAAGGATAATGAAAATGCGAGTTTGGCGCCAATTGGGGATGCTCGTTCCGGGGCTGCTGGTCGTATTGCTGGCGGGGTGTGTGGACATGCCGGTGAAGCTGCCCGACACCCTAGCGGGTGCTTCCGTGCAGCCCACGCAGCAGGAAGTCACCGATGCCCTGCGCGAAGCCCTGTCGCAGGGCATCACACGATCCATCACCCAGCTGGGTCGTGATGGCGCGTTCAGCGCGGATCAGCGCGTGCGCATCCCGTTGCCGGATGAACTCTCGCGCGTGGCCAGCACGCTCGAGCAGCTTGGCCAGGAACGCTATGTGCGGGAATTTGAACAGTCCCTCAATCGCGCGGCGGAGGAGTCGGTACCCTATGCCACGGCGATCTTCGCGCGGGCCCTCAAGGCCATGACGCTGGAGGACGCCATGGAGATCGTGCGTGGTCCGGACGACGCCGCCACGACCTACTTCCGCCAGCATGCCGAGGGTGAGCTGTTTGATGCCTTTCTGCCCGTGGTGGCCCGACAGACCGACAGCGTCGGCGTGACCCAGGCCTACAAGGACATGATCGACCGTACCGGCATGCTGAAGTCCGTGCTCAGTCCCGAGCTGCAGGACCTCGACGGCTACGTCACCCAGCGGGCGCTGGACGGCCTGTTCCTCTATATCGCCGAGGAAGAGGGCCGTATCCGTGAGCAGCCGGTAGCCCGCACGACGGAACTGCTGCGCAAGGTGTTCGGCTACTACGCCGGACGATAACCCCGTCGCAGGCTCATGCCACCGAAGAAGAAATCCGCGAAGCCGCGCCGTCGTACCACGACAGCGCGCAAGTCATCACCGGGCGGGCGACGCCGCCCGCCGTCGAACTGGCGGCGCTACGCCCTGCGCATGCTGGCCCTGCTGGCCGTGCTGCTGGCGGGCTACGTGGCCTGGCTCGACTATTCCGTGCGCCAGCACTTCGAGGGCAAGCGCTGGTCGTTGCCTGCCCGGGTGTTCGCACGCCCCCTGGAACTCCATGTGGGCCAGGGGGTGAGCGCCGACGCCCTGCAGCGCGAACTCGAGCTGTTGCATTACCGGCGCGTGACGGCGCCGCGGGCCCCGGGCGAGTATCGGCGCGAGGGCGACCAGCTCACGCTGTACACACGTGGTTTCGGCTTCGCTGCGGATACCGAGCCGGCACACGCCCTGAGCATCGTGCTGCGCGAGGGCCAGGTGGTGGCGCTGCGCGATGCCGTCAGCGGCAGGTCGGTGGCGCTGGCACGCATCGAGCCGCTGCTCATCGCCAACATCTACCCGACGCACAACGAGGACCGCCTGCTGGTCCAGCTGGACGAGGTGCCGCCGATGCTGGTGGCCGCCTTGCTGGCGGTCGAGGATCGCCAGTTCTATGCGCATCATGGCCTGAGTCCCGCGTCCATCGCGCGCGCCGCCGTCGCCAACCTGCGTGCCGGGCGCGCGGTACAGGGCGGCAGCACCATCACCCAGCAGCTGGTGAAGAATTTCTATCTCTCCAACGATCGCACCCTGCGACGCAAGGTCAACGAGGCGATTATGGCGCTGCTGCTGGAGTGGCATTACGAGAAGGACGACATCCTCGAGGCCTATCTCAACGAGATTTACCTCGGTCAGGATGGTGCGCGATCGATCCACGGTTTCGGTCTGGCCAGCGAGTTCTATTTCCAGCGTCGTCTGGACCAGCTGGAGGCGCACCAGATCGCGCTGCTCGTCGGGATCGTGAAGGGGGCGTCGTACTACGATCCGCGGCGTCATCCGGAACGCGCGCTGGCGCGACGCAATCTGGTCCTGGACGTGCTGCACAGCCAGGGGCACTTGTCCGATGCCGAGCGCGCCTCGTCGCGCGGGCGGGGGCTGGACGTGGTCGATTCGCGGCCGTCGGGGGTGACGCCGTTCCCGGCCTATCTCGACGTGGTACGCGAGCAGCTCAAGCGGGACTATCGCGAGGAAGACCTGCGCAGCGAGGGGTTGTTCATCTTTACCAACATGGACCCCGCCATCCAGGTTGCCGCCGAGCGGGCCGTGACCACGCGCCTGCAGCAGCTCGAGGCCGGCCATGGTATGTCCGCGGGCTCGCTGCAGGCGGCGACCGTGGTCACCGCGGCCGGGCAGGGTGAGCTCCTGGCCGTGGTGGGTGATCGTGACCCGCGCTACGCGGGTTTCAACCGGGCGCTCACGGCGCGTCGCCCCATCGGTTCGCTGATCAAGCCGGCGATCTATCTCAGCGCGCTGGCGCGGCCGGCGGACTACACGCTCGTGACCCGCGTCGACGACGGTCCGCTGGAGGTGCGCCTGGCTGCCGACCAGTCATGGACGCCGGCCAACTACGACCAGACCCATCACGGGGAGGTCACGCTGCTGGACGCGCTGGTTCACTCCTACAA
>DSBO01000185.1 GCA_011046015.1 Thioalkalivibrio sp.
CAGGACGTGATGATGCTCAAGGCCGATCATCTCTATGACAACCTGAAGGAGACGCTCTGGCACACCGAGCGATCCATCTACAACACGCTGGGCGTGGCAAAGCTGCTGATGAGCCGTCACGTGAACAAGGCCGATTACCGCGTGGTGGTCACGGGCGAGGGCTCGGACGAACTCTTCGCCGGCTACCCGGCCTTTCGGCGCGACATGTTCCTGCACGGCATGGACACGCTGTCGCCGGCCGAGCGGGCCGAGTGGGAGGCGATGCTCACCGAGGGCAACAAGCTCTTCAAGGGGGCGATGCTCGCCGAGGACGAGGTACACGACCGGGAACTCGACCGACTGGTGGGCTTCACCCCGAGCTGCCTGCAGCCGTGGCTCGCCTCGGCCAGCCACGTGCCCGGTCTGCTCAGTCAGGACATGGGCCGCGAGCTTGCCGACTACGAGCCCGGTACCGCGATCGCCAAGGCGCTGGACGGCGACATGCTGGAGGGACGGCACCCGCTGGACAAGGCCCAGTACGTCTGGATCAAGACCATGCTCGAGGGACAGATCCTCACCTGGGGCGGCGACCGCGTGGACATGGCCAACTCCATGGAGGCGCGTCCGCCCTTCCTCGACCATCACCTGGCCGAGTTCGCGACGAAGATCCCCCCCACCCTGCGCATCAAGGGGCGCACTGAGAAGTACGTGTTGCGCGAGGCCATGCGCGGCATCCTGCCGAAGGTGCTGTACGAACGCCAGAAGTTCGCCTTCATGGCCCCGCCTGCGCATACCGACCCGAAGAAGTGGGCGGCGATGAAGGCACTGGCGGACGAGCACCTGTCCGACAGCCGGATCCGGGATGCGGGCCTGCTCGACGTCGATGGCGTGAAGCAGCTGTTCGCGATCCACGAGTCCGACGACACGCCCGCCGCCACCCAGGTGCAGCTCGATGCCGTGATCAACCACATGCTGTCCGTGCAGATCCTGCACGAGCACTTCGTCGCCACCGACGTGCCGCGCCAGGCCCGCGAACGCGCCAGGCAGCTCGGCTGGGCCGCCTGATCTATAATTGCGCCTCGTTCAACGGGCGGTGACAGATGAGCCAGGACCAGGACATACACCGGCAGGAAAAGATGCGTGACGTGCTACAGCAGCTGCGCGTGCTGTTTCGCAGCATCCAGGCGCACTCGCGCTGGGTGGAGAAGCAGTGTGGCGTAAGCGCCGCCCAGCTGTGGGCGCTGTGGGAGCTGCACAACGCCCCCGGCATGCGTGTCTCCGATCTTTCCCGCGCCCTGTCCGTACACCAGTCCACCGCCAGCAACATGCTCGACAAGCTGGAGGAAAAGCACCTCATCCGCCGCGACCGCAGTGGCCGCGACCAGCGCGTCGTGCGCCTCTACCTCACCGAGGCGGGCGAGGCCGTGCTCGCCCGCGCCCCAGAACACGGCCAGGGCGCCATCATGGGCGCCCTGGTCAAATTGCCGGACGAGGTGCTCGACGACCTCACCGACGGCCTGGCACGCGTCATCACCGAGATGGGCATGCACGACAGCAACGACCGGATGAAGCCGATCTAGGCGGGACGTCGGGCGGAAGATCTGTTCGCCACAGAGGGCACAGAGATCACAGATGGAGAACACCATCCGGTCTGCCTCTGTGGCCAAACAGACCCCCAGCGAGAAGCGTGAAAGACAGGTGTAAGCGCTGCAAGGCGCGATTCGGGGGTGGCGGCATCACCTGGGCATGGGTATCGCGGCTGGCACCGCTCCTAAGGTCCGGCTGTGGTCCTGGTAGGAGCGCTGCAAGGCGCGATTCGGGGTGGCAGCATCACCCGGGCATGGGTATCGCGGCTTTCACCGCTCCTACGGTCCGGCTGTGGTCCCGGTAGGAGCGCTGCAAGGCGCGATTCGGGGGTGGCAACATCGCCTGGGCATGGGTATCGCGGCTTTCACCGCTCCTACGGTCCGGTTGTGGTCCCGGTAGCTGCGCAAGCTGCGATGCCCATGTATCGGTCATCGTGCCATACCCTGGTCGCGCCTTGCAGCCTGAGGGCATAAACCGTTCTCCTGCAGTTGCCGCTTTTACCCCTCTGTGCCCTCTGTGCCCTCTGTGGCTAAACCAGCCTCACGCTTCACACTTCACACTTCACTCCTCACGCCTACCCCCTCACCCCTCCCGATACACCCGAAACCTCAACCGGCAACTTTTGCGCCGGGTATCCAGTGCCGGCACCCTGGCGAGCTGCCGGCGCAGGTCGGCGCGGCTCGCTGGCTCGCGTAGGCAGGCGGCGACGGCGTTCTGGTTCATGGGTGTGGTGAAGCGATAACAGGCAGCGAAGCGTTTGCGCAGCTGCCGGCTCATCGCCAGTGCGGATGCGCTGAATGCTGCCCGATCCGGGAAGTTCGCCACCAGCACGCCCTGCGGTGCGAGCTGTTTCAGCAACGCCCTTGCCCAGCCCGTGTCCATGGCGATCGCGCGTTCGGACTCGCCGTCCACGTGGCCGAAGAGATCGTCGATGACGAGATCGAAGGGCGGTCCGTCGTAGGCCGCCAGCCAGGTGCGCGCATCGGCCTCGACCAGCGTGGCGATCTCGGGGGTCACGTTGAAATACCGGCGCGCGATGTCCAGATGCACGCCTTCGATGTCCACGCCGATGAGCGTGTCGGGCGCGATGAAGCGATGCAGCTGCCGCAGTACCGCACCACCGCCCACGCCCAGCACCAGTACGCGACGGATCGTCTTCGGATCACGGAAGAAGGCAGGCAGCATGAGCAGGTCCCAGACACTGCCGGTAACGGGCTGACGCTCGTTGTACTGGCTGTGCAGTACGCCGTTGGTGTAGAGCCTGCGGGTGGCACCGGCGCTGCGCACCTCATAGCGCGTGTCGCCGACCTGACGCGACCAGAGGATGGCCATGCTGGATCAGAGCCTGGCTTTCAGGCAGTCGCGCAGTTCGGCATCGGTGAGCACGATGGGATTGGTCTTCATGCTGCTGCCGCGCGCATTGGCCACCACCGTATCGAGACCGTCGTCGGCCAGGCCGTACGCACCGAGACGCGGCAGCTGCATGTGCCCGGTCCACTCGTCCAGCAGCGCGATCAGGCCCTCCCAGGCGGCCTCGCGCGAATCGAAGTGACGCTGGCACAGCAGCCGCGCCACCTCGACATAGCGGTTGAGCGCCGGGTTGTTCGGCTCGCGCGCGAGCATGGCCTCGATGTTGGCCTCGGTACAGACGGCGACCAGGGTGCCGCAGACGACGCCATGCGGTATGGGATAAAACGCCCCCAGCGGCGAGGCCAGGCCATGCACGGAACCCAGCCCGCACTGCGCCAGCGTGATACCGGAGTTGAGCGCGGCATAGGCCATCTGCGCATGCGCGCCGACGGCGGCATCGCCGTAGTCGTACCACGCGAGCAGGCCGTCGCGCACGGCGGCCAGGCCGCTCATCGCCAGGGCGTCGGTGAAGGGGTTGGCGCGCAGCGAGACATAGGATTCGAGCAGCTGCGTGAGCGCATCCATGCCGTTGGCGGCGATGACGTCCTGCGGACAGGAGGCGAGCAGCGACGGATCGACCACGGCGTATTCGGCCACCAGCCGGTCGTCGCGGAACGACTTCTTGAAGCCGTCCGGACCCTGCACGCTCAGCACGGCGTTCTTGGTGGCCTCGCTGCCGGTGCCGGCGGTGGTGGGCACGGCGATGAAGGGCACGGCCGGGCCGTCGTAGGGCAACTCCGGGCCGACGCCCTCGAGATAGTCCATCACCGGGCGGCCGACCCGTAGCAGGCCGGCGATGGCCTTGGCGGCATCCAGTGCGCTGCCGCCGCCGATGCCGATCACCACGTCGATGGGAGTGTCGCCAAACGCGCGTACCGCGTCATCCACGAGTTGGGGCGAGGGTTCGCCCGCCACCCGGCAGTGCTGCCAGTCGATGCCGGCTGTCTGCAGGGCCGCCTGCAGCCGTGGCCAGTGCGCGGTGTCGATGAAGGAGCGCGCGCCGGTGACGATCAGTGCGCGCCGCCCGAAGCTGGCCGTCAGTGCCGGCAACCTGTCGAGGGCGCCGGCCCCGAACTCGATGCGTGGCAGGCGGGCGATGGCAAACGAGGCTATGGACATGCCGGCTCAGTTTTCCGTGTATTCCTGCACCAGCACCCAGGGGGCGGCGACCACGGCCCAGAAGGTGGCACGCGTCTCGTTCCAGCGCATGGCGTCGTCGTTGGAGGCGCGGGTGATCTGCCCGCTGTCGAGGCACTGCTCGACGTACTTCCGGTCGTCGGCCACGAAGCGCGCGGCGACATCGACCAGGTCGAGTTCGGGGGCGACGCAGATCACCACGCCACGAGCGTAGTGGCGTTGCAGTTCGTCCCAGCCGAGCTTCGCGGTTTCCTTGGCCATTTCCGCGCGCAGGGTATCGCGCATCTGTTCGACGGATTCGTTCATGGAAATCGTTCGTTGTGTGAAGACCAGCGACCAGTATAAACGATGCCCGACCGGCTCGCCGATTGCGCCGGGAGAGACGCTTGATTAAGCTCTGCGACAACCAACCACGAGCGACATCGTCATGGGCAAGTCACCGGATCTCGAGATTCTCTTCTACGTGGCCGATTCCGGCATCCACGGCAAGGGGCTGTTCGCGCGCTGCGCGATTGCGGCCGGGACCTACCTCGGCGAGTACGATGGCCCGGAGACGGACGAGAATGGCATGCACGTGCTGTGGGCGGAAACCGAGGAGGGCGACTGGATCGGTCGCGACGGCCAGAACCTGCTGCGCTACATCAACCACAGCGAAGCCCCCTGCGCCGAGTTCGAGGGCTTCGAGCTCTACGCCGTCGCGGCAATCGAACCCGACCAGGAGATCACCATCCACTACGGCGACGAGTTCGAGCCCGACTGATCGAACGCCCGCGCTCGCTCAGCGGCGGCCCGGGTCCTGACGGTAGAACTGGCGCAACTGCGTGTACACCGCCGGATACACGTCATTCAGTACCTGCGGAGCGACGAAGAAGTATTCGCTGAACACCGCAAAGCACTCCGCCGGCGATTCCGCGGCGTAAGAATCGAGCGGCGTCTCCTGCCCGGCATCGAGACGCCGGTTCATGTCCGCGAAGGCCTCGGAAAAGGCCCTGGTCCAGGCCCGGCGCGACATGCCGCGATGCAGGGGCGGAAAGCCGTTGGCGTCACCGTTGCACATGTCCAGCTTGTGCGCACACTCGTGCATGACCACGTTGTAGCCGTCCTCGTGATGGTTCTGCCTCGTCGAGGCATGGACGTCCTCCAGCGACAGCACCAGCGGCCCATAGTCCCAGGCCTCGCCGATGCGCAGGTCGCGTCCGGCGTGCACCACGCCTGCCTCATCCATCTCCTCGTAGTCCACCAGGAACTCGTTCGGGTACACGACCACGCTCACCCATTCGTCGTACCAGTCGAAGCCGAGCTCAAGGATCGGCAGGCAGGCCTGCACCGCGATCGCCAGGCGATCGGCCTCGGTGCAGACAAAGCCCTCCACGGGCTCGAAGGCCTTCTCGGCGAGAAACAGCGAGACGAGGTCGCGTAGGCGTTCCTGCTCAGCGGTATCGAGCCCGCGACAGCACGGCAGCGACGCGATGGTCGCCGCCAGGTGCGAGGCGGGTAGACGATACGCCCGCAACAGCCGTTCGCGGCGCCGGCGCCGCCACCAGGCGAACATGCTCAGCGACGCGCGGCGCGGGATTCGCGCCGGTTGAGCCAGGCTACGGCGAGCATGATGCCGAGCACGATGCCCGCCACCGCGAGCAGTGATTCCACCGACAGGGTGGAGGCGCCGGACAGGCCCTGGCCGATGTTGCAGCCGGCGGCGAAGGTCGCACCGATCCCCATGAGCGCCGCACCGACCACAATGCGCGGCACCGACTCGCCGCGTACATGCACGAGATGAAAGCGGCGCATGAGCACCGAATACACAAAGGCCGCGACCAGCACACCGATGACGAATGCCATGGCGAAGGAGAGCGCCGGCAGGTCGCCGGCGGTAATCATGTTGCTCACCCGCGCCAGCGGTCCGGAGACGGTGACGCCCGAGGGCGGCGTGGGGAAGAACTCGTCCTGTGCCAGCCGGCCCGTGACGTACCAGCCGCCCGCCACGCCCGCGCCGATCAGGCTGCCTGCCAGCAGCATGGCCGGTTCGCGCGTGCGTCGGTACAGCCAGGTGGCGAGGCCGAGCAGGACCAGGACCACGAGCACCCCGACGATGAGCGGGCTCACCCCGAGCACAGCCGCCAGCCCGGCATCGTTGCCGGACAGGCTGATCTGCGTGGCGGCGGCCAGCCCGATGCGGGGTCCGGCCAGGAGGCCGAACTGGGTGATGCCGGCGGCCAGGGCGAAGACGATCAGGGCCAGCAGGCCGTTCAGGTTACCCTCGGCCGTGCGCGTCAGGGTGCGGATGGCGCAGCCGCCGGCCAGGGTCGCACCGATGCCGAACACCAGCCCGCCGAGCGACGTGCCCAGCCAGTCCAGCCGGCCGTTGCGGTAGCTGGCCGCGGCAATGTCCACCGTGCCGGTGAGCTCCAGCGCGGCGGTGCCGCCGATGGCCACGGCCCAGGCCAGCGCGAAGGCCAGCAGCTGACGGTGGTCGCGGATCAGCAGGCTGTTGCCCACCGCAGCCACGACGCAGAAGCGATAGTGCTGCACGATGACGCCGAACAGGGCGCCGATCGCGAGCCCGCCCGTGACCAGCCAGTCGATACCCGCCTCTTCCATGCTCGCTCCCGTGTGGCCTGCCGATTCGGCCTATAGTTGATGGTGGACAATGTCCGGCAACGCGACCTGCGCCAGACTGAGCACACCATAACGCACAACCAGAAGGAACGCCGCCCCATGCTTCGCATCACCCGCGTGGTCCTCGACATCCTCAAGCCCCACGACCCGGACGTGGTCGAGTTCGCCCGCCACCTGGCCGGCATCGCCCCCGGCCTGCACGTCTCGCTGGACGTGCTCGAGGTGGACGACAAGACCCAGACCATCGCCGTGGCTCTGCAGGGGGCCGACATCGACCTGCCGCCGCTGGTCGAGGCGGTGGCCGCCATGGGCGCCTCGCTGCACAGCATCGACCAGGTGGACATCGTCAACGACGACCCCGCCTAGGCACGCCATGCGTCCCGCCGCCCGTCTCTCGCTGCTGCTGCGCATCACCGGCTCGCAGGCCATTGTGCGGCGCTATTTTGTCGTCAACGGCTTCGACGGCGCGCTCGCCCTGCTCGGGCTGCTGTTCGGCTTCTACATCTCCGGCGAGGAGAGGCTCGCCACGGTCATCAACGCCTGCATCGGCACCGCCGTGGCGCTCACGGTGAGCGGCCTGTCCTCGGCCTACATCAGCGAATCGGCCGAGCAGCGCAAGGCGCTGAACGAGTTGCGCGGCGCCATGGTCTCCGACCTCGAGGACAGCGCCCACGCCCATGCCGCGCGCGTGGTGCCCTGGCTGGTGGCCGCGGCCAACGGCCTGGCCCCGCTGCTCATCGCCCTCGCCATCCTCACCCCGCTGTGGCTGGCACAGGCAGGCATCGCCCTGGCCTTGACTCCGCTGGAACTGGCCATCGCCACCGCCTTCGGCATCCTCTTCCTGCTCGGCGTGTTCCTCGGCCACGTGGGCGGGCGCTTCTGGCTGGCCTCGGGGCTCGTCACCCTGATGATCGCCCTGGTCACGGCCGGCATCATCCTGGGGATCGGCGCGCTATGAACACCAGGGCCTCCAGGACCGACCGGCCTGGCCAGGACGTGGCGACGCCCCTCTCCGGCCCGATGGCGCCGGGGCGGCCGTCTGCGGGTAGGGCCTGAATCATGCGACACGCCGACGCCCTGAGCTACGCCGCCCGTCCCCGCGTGGTCGCGCGTTTCCTGGGCGAGCTCGGCCTGATGCTCGCGCTGCTGACCGCGGCACCGCTCATCGCCTCGATCCTCTTCGGCGACTATGCCGTCACCTGGCGTTATGTCGTGGTGATCATCGGCCTGCTCGGTGTGTCCTGGCCGCTGTCTCGACTGCCGGCCCCGTCCGGCGTGCAGGCCAACGAGGCCCTGAGCGTAACGGCCCTGGCCTTCCTGCTCGCTCCGCTGGTGATGCTCTTTCCCCTGCAGGCCTCGTCCGGCCTGGGTGTGGTCGACGCGCTGTTCGAGGCCGTCTCGGCCGCCACCACCACCGGGCTCTCCATGGTCCCGGACCCCGAGTCCCGCAGCCGCACCTTCCTCTTCGCCCGCGCCTGGATGCAGTGGTACGGGGGACTGGGTATCGCGGTGCTCTCCATCGCCCTGCTCATGCACCAGACCGCCGTGGTCCGGCGATTGATCGAGGCCAAGTCGACAGACTCCTTCGTCACCACCACCCGGGTACATGCCCGTCGTGTGCTGCAGGTTTATCTCGTGCTCACCGCGCTGGCCATCGGCCTGCTCTGGCTCGTCGGCGGCGACTTCCACCAGGCGCTGTTCCATGCCCTGGCCGCCGTCTCCACCGGCGGCTTTTCCAGTCATGCCGACAGTCTCGCCAGTACGGGCAGCAACTTCGCCTTCGCCGTGCTCGGCTTCTCGCTGCTCGGCGCCGTCACCCTGCCGCTGTACTACACCGTGTTTCGCGAGAAGGCCTCACGCCTGCGGGTCGACACCGAATGGCTGTGGCTGCTCGGCGCCGTGGGCCTCGGTGCGCTGCTGCTGGTCGCGACGCTCTGCTGGCAGCAGGGCCTGGCATTTTCGGTCGCCGCACGCGAGGGCCTGCTGCTGTCGCTCTCGGCCCAGACCACCGCGGGCTTCGCCTCGCTGGCGCCCGCTGCCCTCAATGACTTCGGCCAGGGCGTACTGATGACGCAGATGCTCGTGGGTGGCAGCGCCGGCTCCACGGCCGGCGGCATCAAGCTGCTGCACCTGCTGATCATCTTTCGTGTCATCCAGATCACGATCCGGCGCGCCGGCATGGGGCCGCATGCCGTGACGACACCGACACTGTTCGGTAATCCCATCGACAACCAGACACTGGTGAATGCCCTGATGGTGGCGGTGCTGTTCGTGCTCACCGTGCTACTGTCCTGGCTGGTCTTTCTCGCCCACGGCATGCCGCCCATGGCCTCGCTGTTCGAGGTCATCTCGGCCACGGGCACGGTGGGCCTGAGCACCGGGCTGACCGGCAGCGACCTGCCGACCCTGCTCAAGCTGGTGCTCTGCTTCGACATGCTGGCCGGGCGCGTCGAGGTCGTCGCCCTGCTGGTGGCACTATCCCCCGGCACCTGGATCGGACGGAGGTATGCATCATGAGAGCGGTATTCGTTGGCGCCGGCGCACTGGCGGTGATGACCGCGCGTATTCTTCTCAAGCGCGGCCACGAGGTCATCATTGTCGAGCGGGACCGGGAGCGCATCGAGGAACTCTCCGGGGAACTGGACTGCGGTTTCGTGCACGGTGATGGCAGTACGCCCGCCATCCTGGGCGAGACCAATCCGAAGAAGACGCAGTTCCTGTTCTGCCTCACCGACAACGACCAGACCAACATCCTCACCGCGCTGGTCGGCCGCTCGCTGGGCTTCGAGCGTCAGGTCACCCGCATCGAGAACCCGGCCTTCGAGCACGTCTGCCTGGAACTCGGCCTGGAGGACACCATCATCCCCTCGCGCACCATCGCGCGCTATCTCGCAGACAAGGTCAGCGGTCAGGACATGCTCGAGCTCTCGGCCATGATCAAGCACGACGCGCGCGTATTCACCTTCGTCGCCGACGCGGAGGACGCCTTATCCCTCGCCGAGCTGTCGCTGCCGGCGGACACGCGCGTGGTCTGCATCTATCGCGGGGACGAATTC
>DSBO01000161.1 GCA_011046015.1 Thioalkalivibrio sp.
ATGACATGGCTACCGGCACTGAGGCCGGCGAGGGCAAAGCTGCCATCCATCGCGGCGGTCGTTTCCAGGCCGGTGCTCGTGCGCAGCGTTGCACCAATAACGGGTTGGCCGTTGTTGGCGTCCAGTACACGACCACTTACGGCTCCTTCGTTGACTGGCGGCGGCGGTGGCATGTCTTCCAGGGCTGCCAGGGCGCGCATTGCTAGTGCGGTGACATAGACGCTGTCATTCCAGGAGCCATTGGCCTGTTGGCCTGCCCGCAATGCATCGCTGGCTTCCGCGAGAAGCAGGGTATCCGCGCCGGCGGGCGCCAGTGCCAGTAGCGCAGATGCGGTTTCCCAGTGGTCGCGCCAGCTTGCACCGGCCTGGCGTTCAACGTCGAGGAAGGCTATGGCGCGGGAGATGACCGTGCTGATGTTGTAATCAGTGCGGAAGTGGTTTGCCGCTCGCAGCACGGTGGCGGTTACATAGGCGGCACCGGGTTCGCCTGCTGCCGGATGGTAGCCGCCGTCGGAAGACTGGACCGATAGCAGGTACTCCAGCGCACGAACAGCCGGGGCGGTGCCGCGACGATCGGTAATCGCCAGTGCCTCAAGTGCCAGTGCCGTGTCTAGCGCTGTGCTGTGGTAGCCCTGTGCCTCGCCGAACCCGCCATCGTTGTTCTGATGCGCGAGGAGGTCCGCCACGAGTGTGTCAGCCGGCTCGCCTGCCTTGACCGCGATGGTGATACGGCGTGTCAGCGACTCGGTCGTGGTTGTGGCCTGGGCGGCAAGATAGCTTGTGGCGGAAGAGGTGACGGCGGCGCTTTGCCAGTCGAGTGCGAGCAGTGCTTCAGCCGTGGACTGGTAGCGGCTGGCGGGCTCTGCGGCAGTGGCGAGGCTTCCGTCAGCAAGGGCCTGTGTTTCGATCCATTGTGCGGCTGCTTCGTTGGCGTGGGCCGTGGCGCCAAGGGAAATGGCCAGCAGCAGCCAGGCGAGCGAAAGGGCGGAAAAGACGGCACGTACTGCGCCGGATCGACAGGCTTGCATTGTGGAGACTCCATTCTCCGCCGTCAGAGGCGAGCGTTGTCCTACGCTGAAATTGTCAGGCTATTGGAAACGGCGTTCCATTGATTGTCAAGTCTTGCGTGACCAATGGCGTTTCGTTGAGCGCCAGTGTGCGTCGTGGACAGAGGTGCCTGCGCCACCAAGGCGTAGGCGCGGAGTCCGGAACGAAAAAAGGGCGGGCATCCTGTGGATGCCCGCCCCTGGCGTGTGGCCGTTTGTTGTGCGCTTACTCCGCGTCGGGGCTTCCGGGTGCGGGCTTGTCCAGGCGCGTCTCGATCAGGGCGGCTTCGCGCAGCTCGTTCAGGTAGTCGTCGATGAAGTTGCGCTGCAGCTCGTTACGCAGCTGTTCCTCCACCTCGGCGAATTCCGGCTTCTGCGTGTCGCGCACATCTTCGAGCAGGATCACGTGCCAGCCGAACTGGGTGTGGACCGGCTCGCGGGTGTAGTTGCGCTTGTCGAGAGATTCCACGGCCACCGAGAACTCCGGAACCATCATGTCACCGGTGAACCAGCCAAGGTCGCCGCCGTTGGGCGCGGACGGACCGATGGAGCTTTCCCGGGCCAGGTCGGCAAAGTCGGCGCCATCGTCGAGTTTGACGATGAGTGCGCGGGCGTCGTCCTCCGTTTCCACCAGGATGTGGCGGGCGTGATATTCCTCGCCCGGGATGCTTTCCAGCAGCTCCTGGTAGGCGGTGTCGAGTTTCGCCTGATCGAACTCCATGTTTTCGAGCTTGTCACGCAGCAGGGTGTTGATCAGCACGTTGGCGCGCTGACGGTCGAGCTGAGCCACGACGTCGGGCTGCTGGTGCACACCCTCGCGTTCGGCGGCCTGTTCGAGCAGCTCCATGTTCACGAGCTCTTCCAGGACGACGTCGGGATTGAGCGGCATGCCGGGCTGCATGCGCTGTTTCATGCCCATGTATTCGTCGAAGGTGGCACGGTCGATGGGCTGGCCGTTGACGAGGGCCACGGCGTTGGCGGTGTCGCCGGCCGAGGGGGCGGTGTCCTGCTTGTCGCCGCAGGCGGTCAGTCCCAGGGCGGCGATCAGAACGAGCGGTGCTGCATGACGCATATGCATGGGGCGGTTCCTTAGAGGTCCTTTGGTGGATGGTGCGTGACAGTGTA
The DNA here is from genome assembly GCA_011046015.1 of Thioalkalivibrio sp. GTDB lineage: Bacteria > Pseudomonadota > Gammaproteobacteria > SpSt-1174 > SpSt-1174 > SpSt-1174. Next base: position 2,172 of record DSBO01000161.1, read on the forward strand.
GCGTCTTATGTCTGGCGGTGCGCCGCAGGGGCTCCCTGCGCCGGCCGCCAAGCATAAAACTCGACATTCTAGCCGGTTCCGCGGCGCAGTGCCGGGACCGACTTCACACAGCGAATCAGGGCAATATCTTCTTGAAGGGTTTTACCGTTACCTGACGATAGACGCCGGCCTCGATGTAGGGGTCGGCGTCGGCCCAGTTGCGGGCATCGCGCAGCGAGTCGAACTCGGCGATGACGACGCTGCCCGTGAATCCGGCCTCACCGGGGTCGTTGCTGTCGATGGCCGGGGTCGGGCCCGCCACCAGCAGGCGCCCCTCGGCCTTGAGCTGCTCGAGTCGCGTCAGGTGGGCCGGGCGCGCGGCGAGCCGCTTGTCCAGGCTGGCCTCGACGTCTTCGCCAATGATGACATACAGCATGTGAGGTCAGTCCTCCTGTTGCTGGGGTTCCTCGTCGGGCATGAAGCGCGCGAGGTAAACGGATTGCAGAATAACGAATGCAAATGTCAGTCCCGTGAGACCGAACAGCTTGAAGTTCACCCAGGTCTCCTCGCTGTAGCCGTAGGCCACGTAGAGATTCAGCAGGCCCATGGTCAGGAAGAACACGCCCCAGGCCAGGTTTACGTTGCGCCAGGCCTCGGCGGGTACGGTGATGGCGTGGGCCATCAGGCGTTCCATGATCGGTTTCTGGCCGATGAACTGGCTGCCGATGATGACGATGCCGAACAGCCAGTTGAGCAGGGTGGGCTTCCACTTGAAGAACAGCGGGTCGTGCAGGGCCAGTGTGAGCCCCCCGAAGATCGCGATCAGGGCCAGCGAGACCACGTGCATGGTCTCGAAGCGGTGGGTGCGCAACCAGTGTGCGCCCACCTGGATGAAGGCCGCCAGGATCGCCACCAGGGTGGCGAAGAACATGGCGTCCTGGGCCTCCCCGGTGCGTAGCCCCAGTGGCAGCAGGCCGTTGATGGCCTCCACTACCGGCGCGGGCAGGGCGGCGTAGCCCTTGTAGGCCACGAAGAACAGCAGCACCGGGAAAAAGTCGAAGAGGAATTTCATGCTGGCGGCATCCGTTCGCAAAGAATTCATCATACCCGAACCCACGGGACCGAAAAACAGGCCCGGGAGGCTGGTATCACGGGTCGGCTTCTGTAAAATGCCGTTTTTCCAGTGATTTTCAGGTCGGGCATGAGCCAGTATTTCGAGATCCACCCGGAGAATCCCCAGATCCGCCTGGTTCGCCAGGCGGTGAAGATCATCCGCGAGGGCGGCGTGGTCGTCTACCCGACGGACTCCTGTTACGCCATCGGCTGTCTCATCGGCGACAAGAACGCCATGGAGCGCATCCGCCGCATCCGCGACCTGGACGACAAGCACAACTTCACCCTGATGTGCCGCGAGCTGTCCGATATCTCCACTTACGCGAAGATGGACAACATCGCCCACCGGCTGATCAAGGGCCTCACCCCGGGACCCTACACCTTCATCCTCAAGGCCACCCACGAGGTGCCCCGGCGGCTCCAGCCCAAGCGCAAGACCATCGGCGTGCGCATTGCCGACAACGCCATCTGCCAGGCGCTGCTGGCCGAGCTGGGCGAGCCGCTGATGAGCACCACGCTGATCATGCCCGACGCCGACATGCCCCTGACCGACCCCTACCAGATCCGGGTGTTCCTGGAGCACGACGTGGACCTGGTCATCGACGGCGGCTTCAGCGGGCTGGAGCCCAGCACCGTGATCGACCTCACCGAGGGGCACCCCGTGGTGGTGCGCAAGGGCCTGGGCGACATCGGCTGGCTCAACCAGCACTAGGCGACGGCCTGTCCGGGGCCGCGGCGTTTTTCGCTGATCCCGGCCCCCGCCTTCACGTATAATGCGCCGGACATGAGCATCATTCAGGCCATCAGCATCCTCGCGCTGCCCATCCTGTTCGCCATCACTCTGCACGAGGTGGCGCACGGCCTGGCGGCCCGGCACTACGGCGACCGCACGGCCGAACAGCTGGGCCGTCTGTCGCTGAACCCGCTGCGGCACATCGACCCCGTCGGCACCGTGATCGTGCCGCTGGTGCTGTTCGCCTTGAGCGGCTTCATCTTCGGCTGGGCCAAGCCCGTGCCGGTGGATTTCCGCAACCTGCGCAACCCCAAGCGGGACATGGCCCTGGTGGCGCTGGCCGGGCCCATGGCCAACCTGGGTATGGCGCTCATCTGGGCCATCCTCATGAAACTGGGTATGATGCTGCACGCGAGCACGCCGTTCATCGGCGAGCCCCTGATGTACATGAGCGCGGTCGGCATCTTCCTCAATCTCATCCTGATGGTGTTGAATCTGCTGCCGATCCCGCCGCTGGACGGGGGGCGCGTGCTCTCCGGCATCCTGCCGAATCGTTATTCGGCCGTGCTGGACCGGGTAGAGCCGTTTGGTTTCTTCATCCTGCTGTTCCTGCTGCTGGTCGGCCTGCTGGGCTACCTGCTCTGGCCGCCGCTGCTGTACCTCACGGGGCTGATCGAATCGGCCTTCAATCTTCCCAGCGTACTGCTGTTTGTCCGCTCGTTGTGGGGATAGTAATAATGTGTCCTAAGGAGTTGTTTTGAGTAGCATTCCCGCGCAAAACCAACGTGTCGTCTCCGGCATGCGACCGACAGGCCGCCTGCATCTCGGTCACTATCATGGGGTCCTGAAGAACTGGGTCGAGCTGCAGCACAGCTACGAGTGCCTGTTCTTCGTCGCCGACTGGCATGCGCTCACGACGCATTACGAAGAGCCGGGGGTGATTGCCGACAATGTCTGGGACATGGTCATCGACTGGCTGGCCGCGGGCGTGAGCCCGGGGGCGGCCAAGCTCTTCATCCAGTCCCGTGTGCCCGAACACGCCGAGCTGCACCTGCTGCTGTCCATGATCACCCCGCTGGGCTGGCTGGAGCGCGTGCCCACGTACAAGGACCAGCAGGAAAGGCTCAAGGAGCGGGATCTCGCCACCTACGGCTTCCTCGGTTATCCGCTGCTGCAGAGCGCCGACATCCTCATCTACAAGGCCGGCCAGGTACCGGTGGGCGAGGACCAGGTCGCGCACGTGGAGCTCACCCGCGAAGTCGCGCGGCGTTTCAACCATCTCTATGGGCGCGAGCCGGGCTTCGAGGAAAAGGCCGAGGCCGCCATCGACAAGATGGGCAAGAAGAACGCCAAGATGTACCGCGAGTTGCGCAAGAGCTACCAGGAGCAGGGCGACGACCAGGCGCTGGACGTGGCCCGCGCGCTGCTCGATTCGCAGCAGAACATCTCCATCGGCGATCGCGAGCGCCTGTTCGGCTACCTGGAGGGCTCCGGCAAGATCATCCTGCCCGAGCCACAGGCCCTGCTCACCAAGGCCTCGAAGATGCCGGGGCTGGACGGGCAGAAGATGTCCAAGTCCTACGGCAACACCATCGCCCTGCGTGAAGAGCCGGCCGAGGTCGAGAAGAAGCTGCGCACCATGCCCACCGACCCGGCGCGCGTGCGCCGTACCGACCCGGGCGAGCCGGAAAAGTGCCCGGTGTGGCCGCTGCACCAGGTCTACTCCGACGACGACACGAAGGAATGGGTACAGCAGGGCTGCCGCTCCGCCGGCATCGGCTGCCTGGAGTGCAAGGGCCCGGTAATCGAGGCCGTGCTCGCCGAGCTCAAGCCGATCCGCGAGCGTGCGCAGGAGTACATCGACGATCCGGGTGCCGTGCGCAGCGTGATCGCCGAGGGCTGCGAGGCCGCCCGCGACATCGCCGAGGAGACCCTCGACGAAGTAAAGAAGGCCATGGGCCTTGCCTACCGTTGAGGGATGAAGCATGAGTGAGCAGCAGCCGACCGTCATGGGAGCAGGGCAACACGAGATGCCGTTTGCCATCGTGCTCGGCGAGCCGCTCACGACCCCTCCGCAGGACCTCTACATCCCGCCGGACGCGCTGGAGGTGTTTCTCGAGGCCTTCGAAGGGCCGCTCGACCTGCTGCTGTATCTCATCAAGCGCCAGAACCTCGACGTGCTGAACATCCCGATTGCCGAAATCACCCGGCAGTACATGGAATACGTCGAGGTGATGAAGGAACTGCGGCTCGAACTGGCCGCCGAGTACCTGGTCATGGCCGCCATGCTCGCCGAGATCAAGTCGCGCATGCTGCTGCCGAGGCCGGTGGAGGCCGACGACGAGGAAGACCCGCGGGCCGAGCTCATTCGTCGCCTGCAGGAGTATGAGCGCTTCAAGCAGGCTGCCGAGGATATCGACGAGCTGCCGCGTGTGGAGCGCGACATTCACCTGGCCTCGGTGCAGCCGCCGGACCTCAAGCAGGAGCGGCCCGACCCGGACGTCGATCTGCGCGAGCTGCTGCTGGCGCTCTCCGAGGTGCTGCGGCGCGCCGACATGTTCACGCACCACCACATCCAGCGCGAATCGCTTTCCGTGCGCGAGCGCATGTCGCAGGTGCTGAGCAAGCTGGAACCGAACAAGTTCATCGAATTCACCACCCTGTTCACGGCCGAGGAGGGGCGCCTCGGCGTGGTCGTGAGCTTCCTCGCGGTGCTCGAACTGCTCAAGGCGCACCTCATCGAGCTGGTGCAGGCCGAGCCGTTCGCACCGATTTACGTCAGCGCGGCCGGCGGGGCCCAGGCCGACGAGTGAGGCTGTCGACAGGAAGACGGCGATGGAACAGGGTGTACTCGAGATCAAGGGCAGGACATTCATGGACAACAGCAAGCTGAAGAAGATCATCGAAGGCGCGTTGCTCGCGGCCAGCCAGCCGCTCACCGTCGACCAGCTGGAGAAGCTTTTCGTCGAGGGCGAAGAGCGTCCCACGCGCGACGAACTTCGCGAGGCCCTGAGCGAACTCGAGTCCGACTGCGCCGAGCGCGGCTATGAACTCAAGCAGGTAGCCAGCGGCTACCGCTTCCAGGTGCGCCAGGAGTTTGCGCACTGGGTCGGCCGCCTGTGGGAGGAGAAGCCGCCGCGCTACTCGCGCGCCACGCTCGAGACCCTCGCGCTCATCGCCTATCGCCAGCCCATCACCCGCGCCGAGATCGAGGAGATCCGCGGCGTGAGCGTGAGCAGCAACATCATCAAGAGCCTCACCGAGCGCGACTGGATCCGCGTCGTCGGCCACCGTGACGTGCCCGGAAAACCCGCCATGTATGGCACCACCCGCGGCTTCCTCGACTACTTCAACCTGAAGAATCTCGACGAGCTGCCAACCCTCGCCGAACTGCGCGACCTCGACAAACTGCATCCCGAGCTCGGGCTGGACAATCCCGACCTGCCGCAGGATGCGCAGCCAAAGGCCGCAGCAGACGCCAAGGAGCGTTTTGAAGACGCCGAGATGGCGGCCATTGCCGAGGTCGAGGGCGCGGAGCAGGCCATGGTGGCCTCGGCTGAGGCGGACGACGACGAGCCCACCGTCGAGCTGCCCATGCTCACCGACGCGGACGCCGAGGCCGAGTCGCAGGCTTCCATGGAAGAGGTCTTGGAGGAGGGCGAGTCCCCGGGGGCCGAGGGTGAGTACGAGGATGCGGACGAAGAGGACGCCGAGACCTCCAGCGAGGACGATGACGACGATTCGCAGCCGTTGCGCTGACGCTTGACGCAAGGCTGGGGGGATGGCCGATACGTGATTGGCCGGAACCGCGCGTGCGGCGATCATGTCGCACAGGGCGCAAATCACAACGCACAAAGATTCTTCCGACGCGGCGGGGATACCTTGCATGAAGACCATCGCCATCACCGGTGGCGCCCAGGGGATCGGGCGCGGCATTGCGCTGCATTTTGCGGACCTGGGCTATGCAGTCTCCCTCGCCGATCCTGCGGAGGACGCCGGCGCCGAGGTGGTGGCGATGATCGAGCGGGCCGGTGGCCGCGCAATACACCTGCCTGTCGATGTCGCCGAAGTGGATGCCGTAACGGAATGGATCGCGCGCACCGAGGCGGCCTTCGGCTGTCCCGATGCGCTGGTGAACAACGCCGGCATCCTGCGCAACGCCCCCTTTCTCGAGCTCTCTCCCGACGACTTCGACCGCGTGATTGCCGTGAACCTGCGCGGCAGCTTCCTCTGCACCCAGGCCGTGACCCGGCGCATGGTCGCCCGGGGCCAACGTGCGGCCATCGTCAACATCGCCTCCACCCGCGCTCATGTCCGAACCCGGCACCGAGGCCTACACGGCGTCCAAGGGCGGCATCGTCGCGCTCACCCACGGGATGGCCATCAGTCTCGGCGAGCACGGCATCCGCGTGAACTGCATCAGCCCCGGCTGGATCGAGGTGGGCGACTGGCAGTATTCGGCGCGCGCGCAGACCCCGCAGCACAGCGATCGTGACCGCCTTCAGCATCCGGTCGGACGCGTGGGCGTCCCCGAAGACATCGCCCGTGCCTGCCGCTTCCTCATCGAGGAGGCCGACTTCACGACCGGCCAGAACCTCGTCATCGACGGCGGCATGACGGTGAAGATGATCTACGAGGAATGACGGGGCAGAGAGGTTTGCCACAGAGGGCACAGAGTACACAGAGCAAAACCCCGGGACGATAGTGGCGCCTGCTGCACGCGATGGCGGTTGCACGGTGAGGGGATGTCTAAGGGACGTGGTAGACGCATCGGTTTTTGATTTGCCTCTGTGTCCTCTGTGGCAAAAACGTCGTCTACTCTGTGGCCAGAAATATCGCCTCGCGCCTCGCCGCCGCCAGCCGCGGCGGTTAGCATAGGCCGATGCGTTACGCCGTTCCGCTCATCGTCATCGCCCAGCTCTTCGGCACCTCGCTGTGGTTCAGCGCCAACGGCGTGGGGGACCAGCTGCTGCTGGCCTGGGGTCTGTCCACACCGGACCTGGGCTCGCTGACCTCGGCGGTACAGCTCGGCTTCATCACGGGCACCCTGCTGTTTGCGGTCTCCGGCACGGCCGACCGCTTTCATGCCAGCCGCCTGTTCCTGCTCGCCACCGTGTGTGGTGCGCTCGCCAATCTGGGGCTCGCGTGGGTGGCGGACTCGCTATCCTCGGCCCTGGCGTTTCGCTTCATTACCGGCCTCGCCCTGGCCGGCATCTACCCGGTGGGCATGAAGCTGGTGGTGAGCTGGGCGCCACAGCGGCGCGGTGAGGCCCTGGCCTGGCTGGTGGGCATGCTCACGCTGGGTACGGCCACGCCCCACCTGCTGCAGGGCCTGGGCGTGGGGCTGGGCTGGCCCTGGGTGGTGAGCCTGGCCTCGATGCTGGCCGTGCTCGGCGGGGTGATGGTGGCGCTGCTCGGCGACGGCCCACACCTGCCGCGCGCGGCGCGCCTCAACTGGGGCGGAGTGTTTGCCGCCTTTCGTCGCCCGGGCTTTCGCGCCGCGGCCTTCGGCTATTTCGGCCACATGTGGGAGCTCTATGCCCTGTGGGTGCTGGTGCCGCTGCTGCTGGCCGGCCTCTATCCCGAGGCCCCGCGTCAGACCCTGTCGATGCTCGCCTTTGC
>DSBO01000190.1 GCA_011046015.1 Thioalkalivibrio sp.
GCCTACGGCCAGGCACTGAACTGGCGCTACACGCTGGCGCTGGCGGTGGAAGACAAGACCTACCACGTACACTTCGACGACTGGATGTTGCTGCACGAGGACGGGGTGCTGGTGAACCGGGCGACCATGCGCAAGTTCGGCATCCGCCTGGGTGAGGTGACCCTGTTCTTCCAGAAACCCGGAGACTGAGGCATGTCCGCACTCGACGCCCTGCACCACGTCGCCATCCAGGTCGAGGACCTGGACCGCGCACTGGACTGGTACCGCCAGCACTTTCGCCTGGAGGTGGTCTATCGCGACCCCACCTGGCTCCTGCTGCGCCTGGCGAACATCCACCTCGCCCTGGTGATACCGACCGAACACCCGCCACACCTCGCGCTCTCCCACCCGGACGCCGCCCGCTTCGGTGCCCTCACCACCCACCGCGACGGCACCCGCTCGGTCTACATCGAGGACAGCGAGGGCAACACCGTGGAGATCATGCAGGCGGAGGCTGCGCCATGAAGCCCGTCGCGCTGCTCCTGATGCTGTTTCAGCTCGTGGGGACGGCCCATGCCCGCGAGTCGGTCTTCGCCCCCACGCAGGCCCTCGGCGATACCGAGCTGGAGCTGAAGGGCACGGGCGACATGTACTACGCCCGCTTCATCCACGTCTACGACGCGGCCCTCTATGGCCCGGCCGGGTTGCCCGCACCGATGCTGCTCGAGACCGGCGCCCCCGCCTGTCTGGAACTGGTCTATCGCGTCGGCCTCGACCGCGACAAGTTCGTGCTGGCCGCCGAGCGTATCCTCGCCCGCCAGCACGGCGACCTCTCCTCCCTGCGCCCGCGCATCGACGCGCTGCACGCTGCCTATCGCGACGTGGCCGAAGGCGACCGCTACCGTCTGTGTTATGACCCGGATGCGGGCACCGAGCTCGCGCTGAACGACGCGCCACTGGTCCGGGTCCAGGGCGAGGACTTTGCCCGCGCCTACCTCGGTATCTGGCTCGGCGAACGCCCGCTCTCCGACAGCCTGCGCACCGCCCTGCTGGACGGGGGCTGAGACAGGCCACGCATTAAAGGTTGACGCCCCCCGGGCCGATTCATAGAATGACCGCCTTGCGCATTGGGGGCGGTTAGCTCAGCGGTAGAGCACTGCCTTCACACGGCAGGGGTCACTGGTTCGATCCCAGTACCGCCCACCAATGCGAATCAAGGGGTTAGGTGATTCCTAACCCCTTTTTCATTTCCGGCCCCTGTTTATCCCACCCTGCGGCGTTCCGGCGGACGCGTCGGCGGGCCGATGAGGTATCCCTGCGCGGCGTGAAAGCCCGCGGCGCGGATGCTGGCATAGACCGCCTCGCTCTCGATGCCCTCGGCGACCAGCTGATAGCCGGCCTCGGTGATCAGCCGGGCGATGCGCTCCATCATGCGGCGTCGTTCGCCGCCGCGGGCCATTTGCTCGATCATGGTCACGTCGAACTTCACCACGTCCACCGGCATGTCACCCAGGTAGCGCAGCGACGAATAGCCGCTACCGAAGTCGTCCAGCGCCACCACAAAGCCCTGGTCGCGCGCGAGGTGCAGGTTACGGGTGGCCGATTCGAGCTGGCGGATCAGCGCAGTCTCGGTGACCTCGAGAACCAGCTTGTACGCGTCACGATGGCGGCAGAAGGCCTCCAGGCGATCGAGCACGCGCGGACTGACCACGCTGTGGCCGGAGAGGTTGATGGCCACACCCGTGCCCTCGGGGATCACGCCGGCATCGAGATCGGCCAGCACCGCCTCGAGCACCACCGCGTCGAATTCGACCTCGAGCCGGCGTGCCTCGACCACGGGCAGGAAACTGCCGGGCATCAGCAATTCGTCCGCGTGCACGATCCGCGCCAGCGCCTCGAAATACTCGGTCTCGCCGGTGGCAGTGCGCACCACGGGCTGGTAGTGCATCTCGATGCCCTGGTTGTGACGCAGCACGTCATAGACGGCACTGGCCACCTGGTTCGAGACCAGTGCATCGGCCCCGTCACCCATGTCCTCGCGATAGAACTGGATCGATGGCGAGCCCGGTCGCTTGGCCCGGTACATCGCGATATCGGCCTGCCAGTGGAGCGCATCCAGCGCCCCGGCATCCCCGCCGCCGGACAGGGACACGCCCACGCTCAGGCGTACCGGCTCCTTGATACCGAGTTCCGAGAAGTCGTGGATACTCACCAGCTCGGCGCAGCGCTCGGCCACCATGTGCGCGTCCGGCTCGCCGCAGTTGAGCAGCAAGGTGGCAAATTCGTCGCCACCCAGGCGGTACAGCCGGTCGCCATGGCGCAGGCCCTCGTTGATGCGCCGGGCGAGGATGCGAATCACCTCGTCGCCGACCTGGTGTCCATAGGTGTCGTTGATCGCCTTGAAGTGGTTGCAATCGAACAGCAGGAAGGCCACGTCGATGCGCCGCCCGCTGATCACGTCGTTGAGCTTGGCCCAGTCCACATCGAAGGCACGACGATTGTACGCGCCGGTCAGCGGGTCGTGGTGCGCCATCTGCCACAGCGTCTTGTTCTTCTCGTCGAGGTCGGTATGCACCTCGCTGAGCTTCTCCTGGTACTCGCTCAGCGAACGGCGCACCTTGTCCAGTTCGGCGATCGGCATGAAGCGATCATTGCCCCGTATCCGCAGGGGCCGCGCCGCGTCCTTCATGCGATCGATGTCACGTGTGAGCCCCCGCAACGGCACCGCCAGCAGCAGGGCCTGCATCACATAGAACAGGATGGCCAGCAGGCTGATGGTGAATGCCAGCCGCACGACTGCCTTCTCCATCACCTCGCGCACCACCTCCGCCTGGGGATTGGCCCGCAGGCCGAACGCCACGTGCTCACCAAGCGCCTCGACCGGAATGGTATCGCCATCCCCGAGGTCGAAGACGAAGCTCTCCTCGTCGAGGTAGTGAAAACGGCTCGATTGGACGAACCAGGGGATGAAGTCCTTTTTCAGGCCCACGTAACCGATCACCTCCTCCCCACCGGCAAAGCCGTATATGGGTTCGAACAGGTAGAGATTCAGGGTACTGCCCTCCATGACCAGCCGTTGATCCGCACCCTCGATCTTCCGCGGCATCTGTACGTTTTCGAGCATCGCCAACCCCCGGCCCTGCGCATTATAGAGATGTGCTGCCAAGGTATGGCCCGACAGGAGATCGGACCGGAGCATCCGGTAGCCACGCCAGTAGGGGTAGTAGGTCGGCTCGGCCAGCTGCTGGCGTACCTCGTCCCATTGGGCCAACCCCCTGGCCTCTGTCCGGGCCTGGTTCGCGATGCCGGCCATGGCCGCGTCGAACTCCGCCTCGGCGGCCTCCAGCTGCAACTGCCGGATGTCACGATCGGCCCGATCGAGCTGACCCAGGGTTAACCACCCCAGCAGCGCAAACAGGCCGAGCGTCAGGACGATGTAAATCCCGGCATAGGCAGACAGCGAGATGGGGCGCAGCAGGGGCTTCACGGGTAGCCGCCGGACGGGCCGTTCGTGGGTCGAAGCTCCATGTCACGGCGTCCCCGTCAGCAGCGGCTCGACAGTTTCCAGCATGTCGAATTCGTGCATATCGTGGAAAAAGTGGTTGGCGCCCTCCACCACCATCACCTCGGCGGGCGAGTCCCGCAGGGCCGCCATCCATGGCGCAGTCATGCGCTGATCACCACCGCCGATGACCACGTGCAGCGGAACCTCGATCTCCGCCAGGACCTCGGCCATGCGCGTCCGCGACCAGTCGTAGTAGGAGAGAAAGCTCGCCGGTGGCGCCGGGTAACGGCGACAATAGGCCAGGGCATAGGTCCCCAGGGTATCCGCACCACGCGCCAGCGCCTGACGGGCGGCGGCGGCGTGGGCCTCGGTCTCGAACAATAACGGCCCGGGACCGAACGGGACCAGGCTCAGGAGGATGGCCTGCGTGACCTTTGGATGGGCGCGCGTGGCCAGATAGATCGCCTCGGTGGTGCTACCGGAACTATGACCGATCAGGACGATGCGCGCATGCCCCTGATCTGCCAGCCAGGTCACCCACTGCGCCAGCTCGTCGACCGACTGGTCCATGGTATGGGTATGGATGGCCTCGCAGGGCAGGCTCTGGGCGCGGGCATCGATGCCGAGCCTCAGGGTGGGAGTCAGCACGCTAAAGCCCCGGTCGTGCACGGCATCGGCCAGACGACGTACCGTGGAGAAGTCGCGAGTCTGGAGAAAGCCGTGAAGGATGAGCACTGCCGGCCTGCCCGGATCACCGGGCCGGTACTCGGCCGTGGCCGTCACGCCGGTTCCGAGCTTTTGCGGAATCACCTCGGCGTGGAGCGGCGACATCCCCAGCGGTAACAGGAGCAGAAGCATCCACCAGGTGCGGCCGCGTTTCATTCATGCCTCCGGGCTCGGCGAAACAACCATGCAGAATGAATGTAGACCCTGGCAGTGGACCTGACAAAGTCACGGTGGGGGACGCGCCCCAATCGAACGGCTTGTCATATCAGCATGTTAGGGGGTAATGAAATACGTGACCGCTATCGCATCACCGGTAGCAGCAGCGGTATCCAACCCCGACCCCATGCCTTATGATTGAATTCAGGCCCGCACATCAACCTGCGAGGCAGGCCGCCAAGCCCGATCCGAATCCTGCGATGACGACCACTGACAGCAAACCCGGGACACTGCAGCATGTCGACCTGCGCATGGACGAAACCAGGTTGCTGGCCAGCATTTCGCGTGAAGTGGCGAGTGGCATCGGCCCCGGTTTCTTCGAACACCTCGTCTCCACGTTGGCGCGCCAGCTCGGTTTCGACATCTTCTACGTCGGCGAGTACGAACCTGGCCCTCCGCGACGTATCCGTACCTTGGCGACTTTCGGCGATGGTCAGCTGCAGCCCGAGCTGACCTACGAACTCCCACGCTCGCCCTGCGACGTGACCCTGCGCGAATCCGTGCTCGTCATCCCGCATGGCACGCGCAAGCGCTTCCCGAACGACCCCCTGCTGGAGCGCTTTCAGGTCGATGGCTACATCGGCATGGCGCTGCGCAATTCGCGTGACGAGATTGCCGGCATCATGGTCGGGATCCGGCACACTCCCATCGAGAACCCGGAACTGACCGCGCGCATCCTACACGTGTTCGCCGCCTGGGCCAGCCTGGAACTCGAGCGCCGGCACATAGACCACGAGCTGCACGACAACCTCTCGCGCTACAGCGCACTGTTCAACATGGCGGGTAATGCCATCTTCATCATGCAGGGAGAACAGTTCATCGACTGCAACCAGCGGACACTGCGCATGTTCGGACGGGAGCGCGACGAGATCATCGGCAGGACACCGCTGGCCTTCTCTCCGGAAATCCAGGCCGATGGTCAGCCCTCGCGCGACAAGGCGCAGGAAAAGATCCGCGCGGCGCTCAACGGCGAACCACAGTTCTTTGAATGGCGGCACCTGCGCCACGACGGCACGGCCTTCGATACCGAGGTCAGCCTGAACGCCATTGAGTTCGAGGGCGAGCAGCTGCTGCAGGCCATCGTGCGCGACATCACGCGCCGCAAGCGCTCCGAGCAATCCCTGCAGGATTCCGAACAGGCCCTGCGCGAGAAGAACGAGCAGCTCCAGGTCATCAACCGACTCGCGACCCGCCTGCACCAGATGCGCAGCACCGCGCGTATCGCCGAGGAGACGGTGCACGTGCTGGAGACCCTGAGCCACGCACCGCGCGTCGCCTTCTACCTGCTCTCGCCCAATCACCAGGAACTCAACCTGGTCTACGAGCGCGGCTTCAACGCCGTGCGTCACCAGGTGGGCACTGTGCTGCCCATCAAGGGCACGCTGTTCGGGATCGCCATCACCCGGCGCAAGCTGCTCGTCAGTCCCGACATCGGGGACGATGAACGCATCGAACCCAGCGTCCGCCAGCACCTCGTCCGGGACGGCTTTCGATCCGCCGCCGTCATCCCGATCTCGGCCCATGGCGAGACCCTCGGCATCATCGCGCTGGCATTTCGCACACCGTTCCCGCTCAACCGCGCGGCGCTGGAAACACTGGGCACCGTCGGTACCACGGTCTCGCTGGCGATATCCAATGTGCGCCACATCGAGGGCCTGCGCTACCAGGCCCTGCATGACCCGCTCACCGGGCTGCTCAACCGCACTGCCCTGCACAACGACTGCAAGGACGCCATCGAGACGGCGTGCTCACAGCAGGGACATCTGGCGTTGATGCTGCTCGACCTCGATCGCTTCAAGGAGGTCAACGACACCCTTGGCCACAAGGTCGGCGACGACCTGTTGCGCCACATCGGCCCCCGCGTCCAGCAGGCACTGCGACAGCATGCCTCGGGCACCTATCGGCTGGGCGGTGACGAGTTTGCCGTGCTGCTCCGGGACATCGATTCGGCGGACACCGCCCTCGATGCTGCCAGGGCGGTCGTCGATGCCATCCGTCAGCCGTTTCCGGCGGCAGGGATCAGTCTCGAGATTGGCGGGAGCATCGGCGTTGCCATCTACCCGGACAATGGCGAAGACAGTCACGCACTGCTGCGCTGCGCCGACGTGGCGATGTACGCGGCCAAGCACTCGGCCGTCCCCATCACCCGTTACCGCCCGGAACTCGACGCACACACGCCGGAGCGCCTCACGCTGATGAGCGAGCTGGGCACCGCCATCCGCGAGGACGAGCTGGTGCTGCACTTCCAGCCCAAGATCGATCTCGCCCATCACCGTATCATCGGCTGCGAGGCCCTGGTGCGCTGGGATCACCCGAAACTCGGGCTCGTGCCGCCGGCCAAGTTCATCCCCCTGGCCGAGATGGGCGACCTCATTCAGCCACTGACCGAACAGGTGGTTTCCAAGGCCTTGCAACAGCTGGCCGCCTGGCACGACGCGGGTCTGGATCTCGAGGTGTCGGTGAATCTCTCGGTGCGCAACCTGCTCGACCAGAACTGCGGCAGTCGCCTGGAAGAACTGTTCGACCGTTACCCGGCCGACCCCTCACGCCTGGAACTCGAGATCACCGAGACGGCGCTGATGAGCGACCCGGACCGGGCCCTGGAGCAGATCCAGCGCATCTCGGCCTTTGGCGTGCGGCTGGCCATCGACGACTTCGGCACGGGCTACTCCTCGCTGTCGTACATCAAGCAACTGCCATTGCACGCGCTGAAGATCGATCGCTCGTTCGTCTCGAACATGTTGCAGGAAGAGCAGGACCTGATCATCGTGCGCTCGACCATTAACCTCGCGCACAGCCTCGGGCTCGACGTGGTCGCCGAGGGCGTGGAAGACCTGGGCACGGCCCAGGCCCTGCGGGCGATGGACTGCGACTACGCGCAGGGCTTCTACTTCAACCACGCGCTGGACGCGGAGGAATTCACCGACTGGTGTCGGCACAATGACATGGGCCTGTCGGTAGCCCCCTATCCGACCTAGATCCCTGTCAGGGCAGGTGCGGTCGCTGCCCGCCTTGCCCCGGCCGCGGGTCGCCGGCTGCGGCATCCACGCCGGTAACGAATGGCGCGATGGCCAGCGCGATGATCAGCACCACGCTCACGACGCCCAGCACCAGCCGCCAGCCCGGCGCCTCGTGTGCCCCGCCCCGGAACATGCTCGCGATCCAGCGCCAGTGCAGCACCACGTGCAGGGCCAGGATGACGAGGAAGACCACCGCCAGCCACAGGTGAATGTCACCCCACTGGTGACGCGTGAGTCCCCAGACCGTCACCCACCGACCGCTGCCCGGCGGCAGGCTGTAGACCAGCAGCACGCCGGTGGACGCCATGAAGACGAAGGCCGCGAAGGCGGCCACATCGACGAGGAAGTTGAGACGTGGTTTCTTCATGCCGCCGCCTTCAGCGCCTCACGCCCGGCGCCGGCGAATAGCTGTCCAGCACATCCAGGTAATTGGCGCGCTCGTACGCCGCCGGGTCGATGGCATGCCGCTGGCAGACCGAACCCCTGATCTGGTCCACGGAGGCGTACTCGTTCACCTCCAGCCAGTGCTGCAGACCGGCGCGGACCTCGCGGAGGTATTCGGGGCCGTGGCGCAGCAGCGCGCTGCACAGGTGTACCACGTCGGCGCCGGCCATCAGCGCCTTGACCACGTCCTCCACCGCGTGGAAGCCGCCGGTGGCGGCAAGCGACAGTCCGACGCGGCCACGCAGGATGGCGAGCCAGCGAATGCGCAACAGCGACTCCACGGATGAGGAGAGTTCCAGACGCGGCACCACCTCGCGGGTCTCGATGTCGATATCGGGCTGGTAGAAGCGGTTGAACAGTGCCACCCCATCGGCCCCGGCGGCCTCCAGCTGGCGAATGAAGTAGCCCGGCGCGCTGAACTGCGCCGAGAGCTTCATCGTCACCGGCAGGTCGACGCTGGCCTTGAGCTCGCGCAGGAGCATGAGATAACGCGCCTCGACCTCGGCCGCGGATTCATCCAGATTGGCCGGGATGTAGTAGACGTTGAGCTCCAGGGCGTCGGCCCCCGCCTCGGCCAGTTCGCGTCCGTGGGCGATCCAGCCATCCAGGGTCATGCCATTGAGGCTCGCGATCACCGGGATCGCGAGGCTCTTCTTGAGGCTGTGCAGGGTCTCCAGGTACTCGTCCACCTCGTTGAGATAGTGCTCGGGTAACGGCAGGAAGGAGTCGGCCTCGGCGTGCCCGATGGCCTGGTGGTGCAGGAAACGCGCCTGCATTGCCTGCTCGCTGTGCACCGCCTCCTCGAACAGCGAATGCATGACCAGGGCGGCCGCGCCGGCATCCTCCAGGCGGCGCGCCGTGTCCAGCGAACGGCTGAGCGGCGAGGCCGAAGGCACCAGCGGGCTGTCGAGCGCAAGCCCCAGGTACTGCGTCTTCAGGTCGATTGCGCTCATGCCGTTTCTCCTTCATCGCTGGCCTGCTGGTCGCGCGGCTTGTCGTCCGAGGCCTGCTCCGCCCATTCGTCCTCGAAGGTCCAGGCCAGTTCGGCGAGTTGCTCGTAACGGTGGTAGCGCTCCGAGACCTCCGCCTGCGCCTGATCGAGCAGGTGCTTTGCCGCTTCGGGACTGGAGCGCGCCAGCATGGAGAAGCGCGCCTCGCTCATCGCGAATTCGCGGTAGGGAATGGAGGGCGGCTTCGAGTCCAGGTGCAGCGGGTTCTTGCCCGCCTCGGCCTGGCGCGGGTCGTAGCGCAACAGCGGCCAGTGCCCGCTGTCCACCGCGAGCTGCTGCTGGCGGTGGTTGTTGGCCAGGTCCACGCCGTGCGCGATGCAGGGCGAATAGGCGATGATCAGCGAGGGCCCGTGCCAGGATTCCGCGTCCAGAAAGGCGCGCAGGGTCTGCACGTCCTTCGCCCCGTAGGCCACGTGGGCGACGTAGACGTGCTCGTAGTTCATGGCGATGCGCGCCAGGTCCTTCTTCGCCGTGGGCTTGCCGCCGGCGGAGAACTTCGCCACCGCCCCGCGCGGCGTGGCCTTGGAGGTCTGCCCACCGGTGTTGGAGTACACCTCGGTGTCGAGCACCAGGATGTTCACGTCCTGGCCGGACGCGAGCACGTGGTCCAGGCCGCCGAAGCCGATGTCGTAGGCCCAGCCGTCGCCGCCGATGATCCACACGCTCTTGCGCGCGAGGTTCTCGGACAGGCTCAGCAGTTCACGCGCGGCC
>DSBO01000209.1 GCA_011046015.1 Thioalkalivibrio sp.
CCATCAAAGCCAATGCGCGAGGGTTTCGGTCATTTGAGAGTTTCCGCTATAGCATTCTGTTCTACTGCGGCCGCCTGGATATGGCGCCATAGTGATCACAGGAATTTACGAAGAACCCGAAAAGTAGCGCACACGTCACGTCCCTGGTATAGCGATATCATTTAGTCCAGCCAGTGGCTATGCAGGGGCTGCCCGTCCGGGTCATCAACGCGCTGATAGGTGTGCGCACCAAAGGCGTCCCGTTGTGCCTGCGTCAGGTTCTGTGGCAGTCGTGCCGAACGATAGCTATCGTAGTACGCTAGCGATGCACTGAGACCCGGTACAGGCACCCCATGCTGTTGTGCCAGACAAACGACCTTGCGCCAGGCAAGCTGGCGCTTCTCCACGCTCGACCGTAATTCCTCATCAAGAAGCAGATTGTCGAGCTGCGCATCGTGCTCATAAGCCTGCATGATCGTGTCGAGTAAACGTGCGCGGATGATGCATCCGCCTTTCCAGATCCGCGCCATCTCCCGCAGATTGATCGACCAGCTGTATTTGCGGGAGCCCTCGGCAATGAGTGACATACCCTGTGCATACGCGGCAACTTTGGCTGCATAGAGCGCGTCGTGAACGGACTGGATCAACTCCGTGGTATCGCCCTGATGGACGCCGGTCGCCGGTCCTTGCAGGATTGTTGCGGCACGTACTCGTTCCTCCTTCATGCTCGACAGCACCCGTGCGTCAATCGCGGCGGCGATGCCCGGAATGGGAACGCCAAGCGTAAGTGCAACCTGCGCAGTCCAGCGTCCCGTGCCTTTTTGACCTGCCCGGTCGAGGACACTGTCGACGAGGAAACCATCACTCCGGTCATCAGGTGCAGAAAGGATCTTTGCCGTAATTTCAATTAAAAATGACTCCAGCGGGCCGCGATTCCAGTCGGCGAAAACCTGCGCTAAGGCATCGGGCGCAAGTCCACCGATGGCGGAGAGTATGTGATAAGCCTCGGCGATGAGTTGCATGTCGGCATACTCAATGCCGTTATGGACCATCTTGACGAAATGTCCGGCGCCATCCGCACCGACATGCGTCACACATGCCCCCGAATCGGTCTTTGCAGCAATAGCCTCGAATATCGGACGGATATGCTCATACGCGTCGCTGTCACCGCCGGGCATAAGCGAAGGCCCGTGCCGCGCTCCTTCTTCACCACCCGAAACGCCGACGCCAAAGAATCGAAGACCTGACTCGGCATAGTCTTTTTCGCGTCGCCGGGTGTCTTCATACCAGGAGTTGCCGCCATCGATGACGATATCTCCTTCATCCAGCAACGGCTTGAGTTGAGCAAGGACACTATCGACCGGATCGCCGGCCTTGATCATCATCATGATCTTGCGTGGTCGCTGCAGAGCGCTGACCAGTTGTTCGAGGCTTTCAGTCGCTTGCAGTCGGTCACCGCTTTCGGTGACGGCCTGGTCGGTGAGTGTAGAACGACGATTGAACACAGCCACCGAAAAACCATGATCAAGGATATTGAGCGCGAGATTGCGCCCCATCACGGCCATGCCAATCATACCGAAGTGGCTCTTCGCATCATTGTTCATTGTCGCACTCCATCATTCAGGCAGAAAGCAAATCCAATCCCGGCGGCGAGCTCGCCCGCTGTAATCCGTCCATCACCATCAATATCCAGGGCGTCGAACACAGCATCCTTTCGTTCAATCGCTCAGGGGGCGCCAGGCCTGCCTGTCACGGCGTAACAGCAACTCTGCTTCCAGCGGGCCTTCACTACCAGCGGCATAGTCAGGAAAATCATCGGGTGGCGAAGTCTCGAAGGCCTCAAGGATCGGGGTGACGAAACGCCAGGCGGCCTCTACCCCGTCCGCCCGTGCGAACAGAGAGGCATCATCGCGCAGGGCACCCAGCACCAACCGTTGGTAAGGCGACAGCGTGCCATCCGGATGGGTCTCACGAAAGCCGAAATGCATACGCACCGGGTCCACCGACAGCACCGTCCCCGGCGTCTTGGCGCCGAAGTGGAACTGGATGGACTCGCCCGGCTGCAGGCAAATCACCAGGCGGTTGGGCTCAATACGCTCACAGGCCTGCGCATCACCGAACAGGCAGTGTGGCACCGCTTTGAACTGGATCATCACCTCGACACAGCCCCGCGCCAGGCGCTTGCCGGTGCGCAGGTAAAAGGGCACCCCTTGCCAGCGCCAGTTGTCCACGAACACCCGCAGGGCCGCGTAGGTGGGGGTGACCGAGTCCGGCGCGACCCCCGGCTCCTGCCGGTAACCGGGCATTACCCCGTCCGCGGACGGTCCGTATTGCCCCAGCACGACATTATCAAGGGCATCCTTTCCCGACAACGGCCGCAAGGCGCGCAGCACCTCAACCTTGTGGTCGCGTACGTCGTCGGCCTGGAAGCTCAGTGGCGGCTCCATGGCGATCAGGGCCAGCAGTTGCAGGAGATGATTCTGCACCATGTCGCGCAATACGCCGGACTCCTCGTAATAAGCGCCGCGATTCTCCACCCCAAACGTTTCACTCGCCGTGATCTGCACCTGGTCGATGTGCCGCCGATTCCACAGGGTCTCGAACACGCTGTTGGCGAAGCGCAGCACCAGCAGGTTCTGCACGGTTTCCTTGCCGAGATAGTGGTCGATGCGAAAGATCTGCTCCTCGCGGAATACCCGGTGCAGGGCATCATTCAATGTCTGCGCACTCGTCAGGTCATGTCCGAAGGGCTTTTCGATCATCAGGCGGGTGAATGGTCCCTCTGTGTCCCGGTTGACCAGGCCGGCTGCGCCCAACCGTTCGGCAATCCCGGCATAGAGACTGGGCAGGGTGGCGAGAAAGAACATTCGATTGCCTTCCGTGCGCCATCGACGATCCAGATCCGGCAAGCGTTGCGCCAGCGAGCGGTAAGCCTGCGCATCCAGGAAGTCTCCGCGCACGTACGCCAGGCGTCGGCCAAAGCTCGTCCACTCGCTATCCGTCGATGGTTCCTCACTAAACCGGTCGCAGGCTTCTCGCATCTGCCTGGCATAGGCAGCGTCATCCCAGTCCTTGCGACCGAACCCGAGCACCGAGAATCCCTCCGGCAGTATCCCTTTCCGATGCATGCCAAAAAGCGATGGCATCAGTTTGCGCCGGACCAGGTCGCCGGTCCCAAACAGAACCAGTACGCACGGTGGTATCGCGTGCTCAGGTGTGCTCATACTTCGTCCTCATCGGCGTCCCGGTCGGGACGGTCAAATACTTTGCGGTCCTTGCGTGAGCGCAGCAGGCGGATATATTCTGCGTGTGCCCACGCCAGCGGTGTGGCGCTGCCGGTGCCCCGGCCCGGGGTCAGGCCGCGGGCGGGGATCGGTTCGGCCTCCCAGACCTGTTCGGGCAGCATGCCGCCATCGTTGGCGAAGCACTCCAAGGCCCTGATAAAGGGTAACGGGTCACGCCCGGCCGCCAGTTCGTAGTGACCGCGCTCGCCGGTCAACAGCGGCCACAGCCGCCCGCGGCCGGTGCCGTCGAACGGCGCGCCGTCCTCGTGCTCGCCATAGCCGTCACCGTTGTAGCGGAACCAGGCCGGGCCACAAGGGGTGTCGCGCCGGCACAGGGCATCCCACACCGGCAGGGTCTTGAGCACATGCGGATCGTCCGGCGCTCGCAGGCCGAGGCGCACCAGTTCGAGGAAACCACCGTCCACCACGCAGCACTGAGACGGGTTGACCATGGCCTCCGGCGGCAGGTTACGGATCGGTAAAAACACCCGGCACTCCGGCAGGTGTTCACCGGTTTCGGCGGGCGGGATCTGTGCGATACGCTCGTAGTGCTCGGGATGATCGGGCAGCAAGCGGCCACAATCGGTGAAGGTCCAGTCCTCGATGCGCTGTTCCCAGCCTTGCGCCACACGGCGGTAGGTGGTGGCTTGTGGCGCTTTGCCGGCGCTCTCGGACACCGCGGCCGCGGCATAGAGCGCGGCGATGATCACGGCCAGGGTGTGCGGGCTGTAGCCACGGTTCTCCTCCCAGCGATCCTGGGGTGTGAGCGGGCCGTGGCCGATCAGGAAATCGGCGGCGCGCCGTACCAGCGGATAAGGATCGTATTCCAGCAGGCCTTCGCGGCGCAGGCGCTCGGCCAGTAACACCGGATAGCCGACCTCATCAAGTTGCAGGCCCTTCCAGTAGGGACGCCCGTCGACCCAGAAGTTCTGCAACCAGTAGCCGTCGTTCTGTTGCCGCGAGCTCAGGTAGTCCAGGATCTGCACCGGTGTCTCCCGATCACCGGCAGCGAGCAGCCCCATGGCCTGCTGGTAGAGATCCCGCGGCCACACCAGATGGTAACCGCCGGTCGGCTCATCCGCAGATGTCGCTTCACCCCAGGGGATGGACAGCGAGGCGACACCGGCGCCGGGCTGCTGCTTGTCCATGTGGGTACGCAGGATGGCGACCGAACGGCGGTACAGGCGGCCGCCATCGGTGCTTTGCCTGGATAGATCGAGCAGGCCGGCCTGGTAGGCCCGCCAACCGTCCATGTACTCTTTAAGCACCGCGTCGAAACCGCGTCCATGCATGCAATCGCTGGCCGCCTGGAAAGCGGCGCCCTCGCTGCGACCGAAGCCGAGGCAGAGGGTGAACTCGCGGCTCGGTCCGGGCAGGATCTCAGCGGTCAGGGCAATATGGCCCGGGCCCGCGGCGTCGAAAGACCAGGTCATTTGCCGGTGCTGTTCGAGATCCTGCCAACCGTCGGAGTGTCCGACATAGCCTGCCGACATCCTCGCGAAGGGTACGCTGGCGGTGAGCGCGGCGTAAACGCCGCCCTGGCGGGCCAGCAGCCAGTCGGCGTCGGTGAAGGCGTGATGGCAGTAGCCCTCGTTATTGCCGCCCTGGTTACCCAGTTGCGGCGCCCACAGCACATACAGGCGATACTGTTCCGCTGCCGCCACCCGCGGTTCAAACCGGACTCGCATCATGATGCAGTCGGCCTCGGGATCGGTGCATAGCGTTTTCACTAACCGGTAGCGGCCCGCCGGGTCGTCACTGGTGACGCGGATAGCCGGCACACCGTCCTCCAGCCACTCGACGCGGTGTTCCAGGTCGCGCCGCTCCTCGTGAAACAACTCGCCCCCATCGGTAATAAGGAGTTGGAGGTCACGTTGGTTGGGGCAATCCACGGTCGGCCAGTAGACTTCGGTGAGTACACCATTGCCGACGGTGAACCAGACGCGCGAGCGCGTGCTGAGTGCGGTGCCCACCGCCTGCTTGCGGGCGCTGGACCAGGTGGCGGGCAGGCCGGGCCGGCCGAAGGCGGCTTCACTCATGCGTCGTCGTTCCTTTCGCCTGCCTGGATACCGCTGTAGCCGCTGTTCCGGCAGGGTCAGTCAAGTGTTGCTGGAAGGAGAAGAAGACGTTGGCAATGACCGCTGCCTGCGGCAAGGTAAAGACCCTGGCATCGCTCCACCCCGCGCAGGTAGCGCACATGAACTGGATGTTCGGGCACAGCCTGTCGCAACAGGGCCTGCCGTTGCGGGACAAATCGCTTTGTCCCCAGACCACGGCGGTATGATCGAGCGGCTGTTCGGGCAGGCCGCCATTCTCGCCGACCTCGCAGTACAGGGCGCGCCCACAGGAGGCGCAGTGGCCTTCGACCCTGGATCTGCGACCGAGCAGGCGCGGTATCGCCAGTGTGTCGATAGCGCAGAAGGCGTATACCTTTGCGCCATCCGCGCAGTGCGCCTGAAAAGGTGTTTCATCGGCGCTGAACGGGTAGCAACCCAGGCCGTTGGCCTGCAGCACCACGGCGTCCAGATCGACCAGGGCCGCCAGCCGGGCCGAATCAATCGTACTCGACTGCGGCGGCGCAGCATCGATACGCCAGCTGTTCAATAGCTGTACATAGGCGCTTCGCACTGGTGGTGATGCCGCCTCGATGCGTTGTTGCAGAGGGAAGGTTTCGCGCAGGTATTCCAGGGCGTCGTGCACTGCGGCTCGCAGCTGTGCGGGTGTTTGCTGCATCCGTTCTATCTCCTTGGACGTGTAGCGGTGGCGGGATCGGAAGCGTTCATCGCATCTCCCTGCGCCTGCCGGGTATCCACCGGCTGCTGTTTCATATCCCCCGGATCCGTGTCGGCCGTCATCGGTCCGCCGTCGGGTGATCCGGGATCGACATGGCGTGCGCAGGCGCGTGCCATGCCAAAGACCCCAGACAGTCCGCCAGCGTACAAGACATGGTGCATCACCAAGCGCTGCAAGTGCCGTTCGGCTTCGGAATTCTCGCCGCCCCCGCCGGCCGCGAAGCTTTCGGCATGAAAGGCCAGTAGCAGTGTGATCAGTAACCACCGCGGCCGGGGCTGGTTCATCTTCATCACCGGCTCGTTGTTGCCAGGGAATCGGTGAAATATTCGCGTGTACCGCGTTCACGGATTGCGCCCACGATACGCCCCACGCCCTGCAGGTAGGCCGCGCCGGCCGCGCGCGAACATCGTCTGGAATGTCCAGTCGCTGAAAGGCACCGGCCAAGTGCGAGTGGGCGTCGGTGAACTGATGGGTCACCGGCTGCTCTCCGCGGCGGCGATCGTAGCCACAGGCTTCGCCAGGCCGATGCCGGCGAGGCAATCCCGGAATCGTTCGATGGCGGATTCGTGCCGGTCGAGCGTGGCACGAATCTCCTTGAGGACGGTTTTAACGGCGGCGCGATCCCCATCCTCCAGCGCGCGGCACAGGTCGGTCATCATCGCCAACGAGATCCCAGCAGCCTTGGCGTCGAGTATCAGGCGCAGGCGCTCGAGCGCGCGCCGGTCATAAATCCGGTAGCCGGCAGGTGTGCACCGGCAGGGACACAGGAGCCCGCGCGTTTCATAATCGCGGACGACGCTGGTGCTCACCCCGGCATCGGTCGCCAGCCTGGAAACGGTGTATGCGTTCATCAAACTATCCTTCAGTGTCTAGATACGGCACGCCGCACCCTGTACGACCTTTCGGGCGTTCTGATACAGCGCAATCACCAGCAAAACCACCGCTGCGGCGAGCAATTCGGTCTGATGGGTGGCGATGAAATACTGTACCTTGATGCCGGCGGCGCCGCTCAAGGCCGGCAACAGCGCGGCAAGGGATCCCATCAACAGCGGTAACAGGGGCGAGCAACACAGCATGGGGGCGAAGACACCGATGAGTATGCCACCGGCGGCCGTGGACTTGGCGCTGCGATGCCCGTGACGGATCAGGTAGAGCATCAGCGGCGCCAGCAGTGCGACCAGGGCCGCCATCACCAGCGCGAAGGCCGTCAGCTTCGCATCGAGGAAGGTCAGTGCCTTGAGGCTGATGAGTCCCCCCACGTACGAGGCCGGCAGGGTGACCAGATACAGCGGCAGGAACAGGGCGAACACCGCCAGGGCAATCCACCGATAACGGCCCTGGACCCCCACGCGTCGCAGCGCCTCGAGGATGGTGTTCATGGGGTACCCCCTTCGGCGCTCTTCGTGCGCGCGAAGTCGAGGATCATGTCCAGGGTCACGGTCGGCGCCGTACTGACCGCCTGCACCAGACCCCGCTCGTCCACCAGAAAGTAGATATCGGGATATTGCCGTGGGTTGAGTTGTCGTTTCATTTGCGCACTCGCCTCGCCGAAGCGCCAGTTGGAAGTGTCGAGCAATGCAGGGGCGAACCGGCGCGCAAAGCCGTGCGCATCCGGTCCCGGGGCACCGTCGTTGTCGTGGTTGCGTACCAGGAGGACCTGGAATCCGTGCCTGCTCAGTTCGTTCCGTGCATGTTCCATGACACGAAGGCTGGCGATGCAGGTATGGCACCAGGTCGATACCAGCCACAACATGTAGCGCCGGTCCTTGAGCTCAGTCAGGCTGTGCGTCTGCCCGTCGCGGGTAAAGGTCGCGTCCGGCATCGGATAGGGCAGCGCCCGGTCGGCGAGATCGAGCATGCCGGCCGCGACCGGTGCGGCCACGGCCATCAAGAGTGCGAGCGCCAGCCTCCACGTGTGCACCGGCATCGACAGGGCCCCCCGTCACCCCGCGCAGCAGGACAACTGCTTGACGTCCTTGGTGAAGGTCTGGGCGCAGAGCTTGAGCCCTTCCACCATGGTGAGGTAGGGGAACAGCTGGCCGGCCAGATCCTGGATGGTCATGCGGTTGCGGATGGCCAGCGCCGCCGTCTGGATGATCTCGCCGCCTTCGTGCGCCAGCACCTGGCAACCTAGGATGCGGCCCGAGGCCTTGTCGGCCACCAGCTTGATGAAGCCGCGGGTATCCAGATTGGCCAGCGCGCGGGGCACATTCTCCAGATCGAGCCGGCGGCTGTCGGCCTCGATGCCTTGCGCGGTTGCCTGCGCCTCGGTCAGGCCCACCGTGGCGACCTGCGGGTCGGTGAAGACCACCGCCGGCATGGCGGACAGATCGAGGGCGACCGCCTCGCCGGTCATGTTGCGCGCCGCCCGCGTGCCGGCCGCCGCCGCGACATAGACGAACTGCGGCTGGTCGGTGCAGTCGCCGGCGGCATAAATGTTGTCGATGTTGGTGCGCATCCGCTCGTCGACGACGATGTTGCCGGCCCGGGTGGTCGCAACGCCGGCGTTTTCCAGCGCCAGGGTGTCTGCATTGGAGCGTCGGCCGGTGGCGACCAGCAGTTGGTCGCCGCGGATCTCGCCCGCGGTGGTGCGCACCACGAAGTCGTTGCCGTCATGGCGCACGCGCTCGGGCACGGTGTGCAGCTCGATCCGCATGCCTTCGCCTTCCAACGCCGTTTTCAGCCCCGCGCCGAGGTCGGGGTCTTCCTTCGACAACAGGGTGCTGCGCGCCAGCAGGGTGACCTGCGCGCCCAGGCGGCGGAAGGCCTGGGCCAGCTCCAGCGCGACCACGGAGCCGCCCAGCACGATGAGGTGCTCCGGGACGGCCTCGGCCACCAGCGCCTCGGTCGAGGTCCAGTAGGGCGTCTCGGCCAGGCCGTCGATGGCGGGGATCGCCGGGCGCGCGCCGACCGCCAGCAGGATGCGATCGGGCCGCAGTGTCTGCTCGGTGCCATCGGTCTTGCGTACGATCAGGGTGGCGGCATCCTGAAACCGCGCCATGCCGCGCAGCAGCTCGATCGCCGGGTTGGTTTCCAGGATGCTTTCGTACTTGGCGATCCGCAATTGCTCGACCAGCTGCTGTTGCTGGCGCACCATGGCGCCGCGGTCGATGACCGGCAGGTTGCGGGGGATGCCGTCGAAGGCGTGGTGGGCCTGGAGCTCGGCGATCTGGGCGCCGCGGATCATCACCTTGGACGGCACGCAGCCGACGTTGACGCAGGTGCCGCCGATCAGCGCACCGCCCTCGATGAGGGTGACCCGCGCGCCCTGTTCCACCGCCTTGATGGCGGCCGCGAAGGCGCCGGAGCCGGTGCCGACGATGGCGATGTGCAGCGCGCCGCCGTCGCCCTGGCGGTGCGCGGCATCCGTATCGTCGATCAGCGTGGC
>DSBO01000056.1 GCA_011046015.1 Thioalkalivibrio sp.
GATCAAGCGTCTCATCGACCAGGGTGAGCCCGTCGTCGGCGGTGCGGACGTCGAGGACCTGCTCAAGAACATGCTCTACTACGTCGCCCAGGCACCGGCTCGGGGCGAGCACGTGGTGGCGGTGAAGAAGGCTTTCCGCCTCGACCAGATGGTTCCAGAGGCGGCGGTGCTCGATGCGGCACGCCGGCGTATGTCGGGCCCGAACCTCGAGATCCTCGGCACCGTGTCGCAGGCGATCCGCGAGGATCTCACCGAGGTCAAGGATGCACTCGACGTGTTCATGCACGCCGACAAGCGCCAGCCGGAAGACCTGGAACCGCTCCAGCCCAAGCTCATCAAGATCGCCGAGACGCTTGGCATGCTGGGTCTTGGCGAGGCCCGCCGACTGGTGACCAACGAGGCCGAGCTGGTCGATGCTGCGGTAAAGGGCGAGCAGGCCATCGACGAGGATCTGTTGATGAAGATCGCCGGCGTGATGCTCAGCGTCGAGTCGTCGATCAACGATTTCATGGCGGGGCGTTCCTCCGGCATGAGCGAGACCGAGGTCAACGAGGCACTGGAAGGCGACACCGTCGAGCGCGGCATACTGCCCGAAAGCGAGTTCCAGGGCGTGATGGCGGCGGTCATTCGCGAGACCCTTACCGATCTCAACAAGGCCAAGGACGCGATCCTCGAGTTCGTGGCCGCGCCACAGAACGTCGACCAGCTCGCCGAGGTGCCGAACATGCTGGATCGTGTTCGCGGCGCGATCGGTATGATGCCGGTGGGAGACGTCGGCTCGGTACTCGAATCGCTCAAGCGCTACATCGCCCACCGCGTGCTGGCGCAGCAGAAAGTGCCGCGGGCCGACGAGCTCGACGCCCTGGCTGACGCGATTACCAGTGTCGAGTTCTATCTCGAGAACGTCGCCGAGGGCCGGGGGGCGCCGCCGGCCATGCTGGATGTTGGTAGCGCCAGCGTGGCACGGCTCGGGTATCCGGTGGGCGCCGAGCCGCCGGCCGATATCGAGCGTGTCGAGGCGTCGCCGCCACCGGTCGAGCCCGAATCCGACCTCGAGGCCACCGCCGAACTGTCGATGGACGCGCCCATGCTCGATGTCGACGACCTGGTGGAGGACGAGGACGAGGATGAGAGTCTGGACCTGACCATCGAAGGCATGGACTTCGACATCACGTCCGGAGCCGAGGTGGACGAGACCCTCGAACTGGACGCGACCGGTTTCGGCTCAACTCTCACGGCCGACGTGGGGGAGACCCAGGCGCAGGACATATCCGCGCCGGCGGAAGCCGCGCCGCAGCCGGAGGCGCCGCGTCCCCAGCCCCTGGTCGGCGAGGTCGACGACGAGATCCTGGAGATCTTCCTCGAAGAGGCCGAGGAAGAGATCGAGCGCATCCGCGAGTATTTCCCGAAGTGGGAACAGAACACCGGCGACGAGGAATCCCTGGTCACCATTCGGCGCTCGTTTCACACCCTCAAGGGTAGCGGTCGCCTGGTCGGTGCCCAGCTCATCGGCGAGTTTGCCTGGAACTACGAGAGCCTGCTCAATCGCGTCATCGACAAGACGATCAAGCCGGCGCTCTATGTCTTCGAAGCCCTGAACAAGGCGCTCGAGGTGCTTCCCGAACTGGTCGCCCAGGTCCGTGGGCAGGGTGATCCGAGCGTCGATGTCTATGCCCTGATGGACGAGATCGAGGCCATGAGCAAGCCCGGCTATGCCGAGCGCGTCATGGGGGGGCAGGAGCTCGAGTCCGAGGCGGACCGGAATGCCTTCATCGAGGAGGATGAAGGGGGGGCGGAACCTTCGGGGGAGCCTGAAGCGGAATCGGTGGCTGGGGGTGAGTCGGCTCCTTTTGATGCGCCCGCCGGTTCCGCCGACACCGAGGAGACGCAGGAGGCGCCGGCCGCCAGTCACGACGACACCCTGTTCGTCGTCTCCGAAGAGGACGAGGGGCCCGGCGAGACCGAGCTGACGCACGAGCTCGGGCGCCCGGACCTGTCCGGGGCGGCGGCCGAGCTGTTCGACGTGTCCGGTGCCGGCGCTCCGGCGGCGGATACCGATTACGACTTCACGCTGGAGCTGCCCTCCCCCGATCTCGATATCGCGCTGGAGACGGCCGCCGAGCCCGAGACGCGTATCGACCCCGACCTGTTCGAGATCTATCGCGCCGAGGCCGAACAGCACCTGCAGACCCTGCGCGCCCAGCTCGACATCGCCTGCGGCGAACCGCTGGCCGTGACCGAGGAGTTGATGCGCGCGCTCCACACGCTCAACGGCAGTTCGCGCACCGCGGGGGTCACCGAGCTGTCGGGCGTGTTCACCGCACTCGAGAATCACGCGCGCGAATGCCAGGGTCAGGGCGCCCCCCTGTCCGTGTCCGCGCTCGATCTCATCGCGCGCGCCATCGGTCACGCCGAGGCGGTCATGGAGGCGCTGGCGCAGCCCGGGGCCGAGGTGCCGTCGGGCGACTCGCTCAGGGCCGCCGCCGAGTCGCTGGTCATCGAGCCGGTGGCTCCGACTGCCGAGCCGGTTGCCGTGTCGGAGTCCGCGCCCGCGCTCGAGGGGAGCGAGCCCCCCGACCTGCCGGGCGAGCAGGACATGGAGCTGGTCGAGATCTTCCTGGAAGAGGCCATGGAGATCATGGATGCGGGCGACACGACGCTGCAGACGTGGATGGACGACCAGAATGACCGCGAGGCGGTCAACGAACTCCAGCGCCAGCTGCACACCCTCAAGGGCGGTGCGCGCATGGCCGGCTTCAGGAACATCGGCAACCTCAGTCACGCGGTCGAATCGCTCATCATCGCCGTGGTCGACGGGCAGGCTCAGGCCTCGGCGCCGCTGTTCGACAGCCTGCGCCGCACCTTCGACCGCCTGAGCGAAATGCTCGAAAAGGCGCGCAACCAGGAGCCGATCCACGCCGCGCCGGAACTGATACGGGAGCTGGACGCCTTCCGGCGCGGCCAAGCGCCTTCGACCGCCGCGCCGACGGTCGAGGCGGCGGTGCCGAGCCCCGACCTGTCGGTCGCCGAGGTGGTCGAGGACGTGGCGCCGGCGGAGGTGGAAGACCTCCAGGCCGCTCCGCCGCCCGAGATGCCGGCCGAGCCCGAGACCAGCGAGGCGGAGGTATCGCGTCCGGTCGAGCGTCGTGCGACGCCGCGCTCGGGGCCGCAGGAACTGATCCGCGTGCGCTCCGATCTCCTCGACAACCTGGTCAACAATGCGGGCGAGGTCAACATCTACCACGCGCGTCTCGAGGAGCAGATCACCAGTTTCGGCTTCAACCTCGGCGAATTCGGCCAGACCATCACACGTCTGCGCGAGCAGCTGCGCAAGCTGGAGCTCGAGACCGAAGCCCAGATCCGTTCTTCCTACGCGAAGGAATACGGGCCCGACGGTGTCCTCGACGACGACTTCGATCCGCTGGAGATGGACCGCTATTCCACGCTGCAGCAGCTGTCCCGTGCACTGGCCGAGTCGGTCAACGACCTGATCAGTATCCAGGACCTGCTCGCCGAGCAGGTGCGCGACACCGAGACCCTGCTGTTGCAGCAGTCCCGTGTCAGTACCGACCTGCAGGAAGGCCTGATGCGCACCCGCATGGTCCAGTTCACGGGGACCGTGCCGCGCCTGCGCCGTATCGTGCGCCAGACCGCCAGCGAGCTGGGCAAGCAGGTGGAGCTCGACATCGTCGGCGAGGGCAGTGAGCTCGATCGTTCGGTGCTCGATCGCATGGTGGCGCCGCTCGAGCACATGCTGCGTAACGCCATCGCCCACGGCATCGAGACACCGAAGGAGCGTCTCGCCAAGGGTAAGGCCGAGGCTGGTCACATCCGTATCGAGATCGGACGTGAGGGCTCCGAGGTGGTCATTAGCGTGGCTGATGACGGTGGCGGCATCAACATCGACGCAGTTCGGGCCAAGGCCATCAAGGTCGGCATGATCCGCGAGGCCGACCGTGTGTCCGACTACGACCTGATGCAGCTGATCCTCGAATCCGGTTTCTCCACCGCCAAGCAGGTGGACCAGATCGCCGGCCGCGGCGTGGGCATGGACGTGGTCAACAACGAGATCAAGCAGCTTGGTGGCGTCCTGCGCATCGACTCCATGCCGGGACAGGGTACGACGTTCACGGTCAACCTGCCGTTCACCCTGGCCATCAACCAGGCGCTGCTGGTGCAGTCCGGAGAAGACCTGTTCGCCATCCCGCTCACCAGCATCGAGGGTATCGTGCGTTACCCTGCCACGGAGCTGAAGGACAAGTACCTCGAGGACGCGCCGAGCATCGAGTATGCGGCCTATACCTACGAACTCAAGCACCTCGGGGGCCTACTCGGCATGTCGCAGCCCTCGCTGGAGGACGGCGGTGCGCTGTATCCCGTGCTGCTGGTGCGCTCGGGTCAGCATCGCGTCGCGCTACAGGTCGAAGGGCTGCTGGGTAACCGAGAGGTGGTGGTCAAGCCGGTCGGTCCGCAGATCAGCCAGGCGCGCGGCATCTCCGGGGCCACGATCCTGGGTGACGGTCGCGTGGTGCTGATCCTCGACATCCCCTCCCTGGTTCGTATCGGTGCCGGCATCAAGCTGGTGTACAAGGCGCCGGTGGAAGAGCCCGAGGAAGAGAAGCAGCTCACCGTCATGGTGGTCGACGACTCGATCACCATCCGCAAGGTCACGCAGCGCATGCTCGCGCGCAACCAGTTCGGCGTGATGCTGGCAAAGGATGGTGTCGATGCCGTGGCCCAGCTGCAGGATGCCAAGCCCGATCTCATGTTGCTCGATATCGAGATGCCGCGCATGGACGGCTACGAGCTCGCCCAGCACATCCGCAACGACGAGCGCCTGCGGGACATCCCGATCATCATGATCACCTCGCGTACGGGCGAGAAGCATCGCCAGCGCGCGATGGCAATCGGGGTCAACAAGTACCTGGGCAAGCCCTACCAGGAAACGGATCTGCTCGAGAACATCAACGGGTTGCTCCGCGAAACCGGCAAGCTCGCCTGAACGAAGTGACACTGACCGCATGATCGAACGCCATGGCTGATCCCGCACAGACCATCAACAGTCTCGTCGTCCCGCTGAACGGCCAGAACCTGCTGCTGCCGCAGTCGGCGATGGCCGAGGTGGTCGCACGCCAGCCCCTGCGTCCCTTTGAGGGGCCCGTGAAATGGTTGCGCGGCTTCGTCGAGTGGCGTGGCCAGCAGGTACCGGTGGTGTCCCTCGAGATCCTCTGTGGGCGCAGTGGGGGCGAGCTGACGGCGAACAGCCGGTTCGTGGTGTTGTACGCCGTGGAGGGCATTCCCGGCCTGCAATTCTATGCGCTGGAGGTGAGCGGTATTCCGCATCCGGTGAAACTGCAGGCGGGCGACCTCATTGAGGGCGGGCTCAAGGACCAGGACTGCGAGGTGGTGGCGCGTAACGTGCTGGCCGATGGTGAGCCCTGCGTGATCCCCGACCTGCAGCGCCTCGAATACCTGATCCGCGCGCAGATGGAGCGGCTCTAGTGTCCTGTCACGCGTCATTGAACGCGTGACAGGACACTAGAGCGCGGGGATGTCGCGCCGGCTCATTCGGGCCGGCGCGGGCGCCAGGTCTGCAGCTGTGCCAGGGTGAGCGGGCGGGAAAAATAATAGCCCTGCCCGATCTGGCAGCCCATCTCCGCGAGCGCGGTGGCCGCGGCCTTCGTCTCCACTCCCTCCGCCACGGTCTTCAGGCCGAAGCGCCGGCCAAGCTCCAGGGCAATGGCCACGATGTCCCGATCGGCCCGCTCGGTCTCCAGATTCGCCACGAACGAGCCGTCGATCTTGATCTCGCTGGCCGGTACCGTCTTGAAGTTGGCAAGCGAAGAATAGCCGGTTCCGAAATCGTCGATGGACAGGCCGCAGCCCAGTTCGTGCAGTCGGGCCAGCTGCGCCCGCGTCACCTCGCTGCCCTCGAGCAGCGAGCTCTCGGTGATCTCGAAGGTGATGTGCTCGCCGGGCACGCCCCAGATCGCCAGCTGTTGGCCCACGCGCGCGGCCAGTTCCGGGTCTTCCAGGTCCAGTGCCGAGAGGTTGATGGATACCGCGGGAATGCCCAGCTTCCGCAGCGTGCTGACATCCTGCAGCACGCGCTTGAGCACCCCATCCGTCAGCCGCCCGATGAGTCCCGCCTGCTCGGCTACGGGGATGAACAGCGAGGGCTGGATCACGCCCCGGAGCGGATGCTCCCAGCGCACCAGTGCCTCGACTCCCTGTATCTCGCCATCGGCCAGCCCCACCTGGGGCTGATAGCAGATGGTGAACGCATTGGTCTGTATCGCTTCGCGCAGTTCGCGATTGAACTGCCAGCTGTGGCTCATCTCCCGATACAGGGCGTCATCGAACATCGCCCGGCTGCGATCCGCATGCTCTGCCGCGACCAGCGCGAGTTCGGCACGGGCCAGCAGCTGGCCGGGTTCATCGGCGTGGTCCGGGAACAGCGCGAGGCCGAGCGTGAAGTCCGCCTCCACTGGCTGCTGCTCGACCACGCTGGTCTCGCGCAGGACGAGTTCGATCTTCTGCGCCGCGAGTTCCGCATGGCCGGTATTCATCACTCGTGGCAGCACCAGGATGAAGTGATCGTCGTTCCCGTCGATCACGTGTTCCGGGCTCGCCGGAATGCGTTCGAGCCGGCGGCGCAGCGCGTCGCGGAATGCCGCTGCGCCTCCCTCGCCCAGGAGTCCTCGCACCTTCCGCATGTTACGAATGTGAATGACGACGCAGGCGGTCCGGCCAGGATCCGGTCCGGCCGCGTCGATGATGCGCGCCAGTGCGTCGATGGCGCCCTGTCGCATGTGATCGATGGCCGGGGTCGCGGCGGACATGACCTAGAGGTAGAGGGCGACAGGGTCGACGCCGTAGGCACCGGGTTCCAGTGCCTGGCGGATCTCGATCGCGCCGCGAATACCCTGCCGTCCACCGTCATTCAGCAGGTCTAGCGGGTAGAAGTCGTTGAGCAGGCTCTTGTCGGCATCGAGGATGACCATCACGCGGGGACGCAGGCGACGGATCCGCGATTCGGCCATGACCACGGCCACCTCACCGCTGGTGAGCTCGACCAGCGTGCCGGCGGGATACAGCCCGATGGCCTGGATGAACTCCTCCACGAGCTCTGGCTGGAAGTCCTGTCCCCGCCATTCATAGAGTTTCCTGACCGCCGCCGAGGGCGAGATTGGCTTCTGAAAGGGCCTTGCCGTGGTGATGGCGTCGTAACAGTCGACGATGGAGGCAATGCGTGCAGGCAGCGGAATGTCGGTGCCACTGAGTCCGTCCGGGTAGCCGCTGCCGTCGAAGCGCTCGTGGTGGTGCGCGACCATCTGGCGCACGATCGGCGAGATGTGATCCTCCTGCGCGAGCAGCTCGAGGCCGAAGTCCACGTGCCGGCGAATGACGTCGAGCTCCGCCTCGGTCAGCCGTTCCGCCTTGGTCAGAATCTCCTGGGGCACCTTCAGTTTGCCGATATCGAATAGGCTGGCACCCAGCGCGAGTTCCTGCAGATCGGTGCGCTGCATGCCCAGCTGCCGGCCAAAGGCGACGGCCCAGACCGAACAGCTCAGGGAGTGGGCATAGGTGTACTCGTCCTTCTTCTGCAGGCGCGCGAGCCAGGCGAAGGCGTCCGGGTTGCGGATCACGCTCTCCACCATGAGGTTGAGGTCGCCCTGAAGGAGCTCGACGTCGAGCTGTTTGTCCGTGGCCAGGCGGTCGTAGAAGGACTTGAGGGAGTCCAGCAGCCGGGCATGGGTTTCGCGCGCCTGTGGCAGTTCCTCTTCGAGGCTGCGGGTATCCTGGTATTGCACCGGCCGAAGCAGCAGCGGTTCGACGGGCGTGTCGCCGGGTTTGGGTCGGGGAAGCCCATCGAGCAGTCGGGCCGGCGTGCGATCGAGGTCGATGAAGACGTAGGTGCAGTAGCGCCCGAGGGCGTCGAGGTCTTCCGGGTCCCGGATCTCGAAGCCCTGCAGCAGGAACGGTGTATCCAGCCAGGGGCGGTCCAGCTCAGCGACGAACATGCCGATCCGCAGGTCGCCCGTCATGACTTTCAGGGTGTGTTCGCTCATGCGCGTGTCGGCTTCTGTCTACCCGTGGCCTGCGTCAATTGTCCTGCGCCCCCTCGAGGTCGCCCCATAGCAGCTGTAATGCCGCGAGTATGGTGCTGGCGGCTGTCTCGGTTCTGAGTATTCGTGGGCCAAGCCTAATGCCATTCAAGCCTGCCACGCGGGCTTTGTCCAGTTCTTCGTCCGTGAGCCCGCCCTCGGGTCCGACCAGGGCACTACAGCCCCCGACCGGCGGCGCGAGAGTCGCCAGTCCCTGTTCGGCGCGGGGGTCGAGTACCACGCCGTGCCCCGCGAATTGCGCCAGCCAGTCATCCAGTGGCTGGATGGGTGCGAGTTGAGGCAGGCGGCTGCGCCCGCTTTGTTCGCAGGCGCTGATGAGAATACCCTGCCAGTGCTCGAGCTTTTTTTCCAGCCGCCGGTCGTCCAGGCGCAGGACGCTGCGCTCGCACAGTACCGGAACGATGACCTGCACGCCGAGTTCCACCGCCTTCTGCAGGCTGTAGTCCATGTGGTCACCCTTGGCGATGCCCTGCGCCAGGGTGACGGCCAGGGGCGACTCGGCGGGGTTGGGGGTGCTCCCGAGCACGCGCGCACGGGCATGACGTCGCTCGCTGTGGCTGAGTTCGGCCGTGTAGTCGTTGCCGTCACCGTTGAACAGCACCAGCGGCGCACCGACCCGCAGGCGCAGGACCTGGATCGCGTGCCGGTGGCAGCGCTCGTCCAGGTCGACCTCGTCGCCGGTGCGCAGCGGTGCCGGGAGGTAGAGGCGCGGGATCCGCATGGCGTTTCCCTCAGCGCCCCGCGAGGTTTCTCCAGATCGCGAGCGTGGGCCCGGACTGGTTCATGGTATAGAAGTGCAGCCCCGGTGCTCCCCCGTCGAGCAGGGTCTGGCAGAGGTCGGTGACGACCTCCTCACCGAACTCGCGCAGCGCGGCCTTGTCGTCGCCAAATGCCTCCAGGCGCTTACGGATCCAGCGCGGGATCTCGGCCCCGCAGGCATCCGAGAAGCGCGCCAGCTGGGTGTAGTTGG
Source organism: Thioalkalivibrio sp. (assembly GCA_011046015.1). Taxonomy (GTDB): domain Bacteria; phylum Pseudomonadota; class Gammaproteobacteria; order SpSt-1174; family SpSt-1174; genus SpSt-1174. Next base: position 9,100 of record DSBO01000056.1, read on the forward strand.
TGATGGGCATGATGCCTGGCACCACCGGGATGTCGATACCCAGACGATCACAGTCGTCGACGAAGCGGAAATAGGCGTCGGCATTGTAGAAGTACTGCGTGATGGCACTGTCGGCCCCGGCCTCGACCTTGCGCTGGAAGTTCTGCAGGTCGACGTCCGCCGAGGGGGCCTGGGGATGAAACTCCGGATAGGCCGCCACCTCGATGTGGAAGTGGTCACCGGTCTCCTCGCGGATGAAGGCGACCAGTTCGTTGGCGTAGCTGAAGTCGCCGGTGTCGCGC
>DSBO01000109.1 GCA_011046015.1 Thioalkalivibrio sp.
GCCACGAATTCCACCGCCAGCAGCGGCTCGCCCAGTCGTCCCGCCGGCACCTGGGCGGCGACGGCGAGATCGGCCTCGCCCGCGATCAGGGCCTCCTTCACGCCGGAGAGCACCTCCTCGATGAGCTGCACGCGAGTGCCCCGGCTGAGTGGGAGGAAGTCCCGCAACGCCTGCATCAGCAGGGCGGAGGGAAAGGCGGCGTCCACCACCAGCCGCACCTCGGCCTCCCAGCCCTCGTCGACGTGCCGGGCCAGGGCCTCCAGCTCACCGGCGGCCCGAATCAGGGCGCGCGCCCGCTCCACCACGGCGGTGCCGGCCGCCGTGAGCTCGGCCTTGCGCCCGTGTACTGCCAGCAGGGTCACTCCCAGCTGGGTCTGCAGGCGTTGCACGGCGTGACTGACGGAGGACTGGCTGCGGTGCAGTGCGGTGGCGGCCCGGGCGAAGCCCCCCTCGTCCACGACGGCGAGCAGCGCCCGCCACTGGTCCAGGGTAACGCGGGGTGAATTCATATCGAATATATAGATAAATAAAACCGATATTTTGCGCTTTTTTATCGAAGATAAATAGCCATAATCCTTGAGCGTGGCATCCGCCATCACGACATTTGAGGACTCAAGGCTATGGAAAAGATCTCGTTACTGGTCGGTCGTGTGCTGCTGGCGCACATCTTTCTGATTGCGGGCATCGGCAAGATCACGGGGTATGCCGGTACCCAGGGCTATATGGAAGCCATGGGCGTTCCCGGGGCCCTGCTGCCGCTGGTGATCCTCGCCGAGGTGGGCGGTGGCCTGGCGCTCATCGCCGGATTCCTCACCCGGTATGCGGCCTGGGGGCTGGCGCTGTTCTCGGTCATCTCTGCCGTGATCTTCCACCTGGACTTCAGTGATCCGATGCAGCAGATCCTGTTCATGAAAAACCTGGCCATGGCCGGCGGGCTGATCATCCTGGCGGCGGTCGGGGCCGGTGCCCTGAGCCTGGATGCCCGCTCCAGGTGGGCCCTTTGAACGGGCAGGGTGGCCGGCCAGTCGGCCACCCCATCCATCTCCCCACATTCGATGCCACGAGGAAGAACCTGATGACCACACTGCTTCGTATCGATTCCAGTCTGCGCCGGGACGGTTCGGATTCGCGTGCCCTGGCCGACCGGTTCGTGGCGGCCTGGCGGCGACGCCACCCGGACGGCCAGGTGCGCATTCGCGACCTGGCCGCCGAGCCGGTGCCCCATCTCGACGGCGCCACGCTCGCGGCCCTGGCGACCGCACCCGAGGCGCGCGATGCCGAGGCCGCAGGCCGCGTGGCGCTGGCCGATGCGCTGATCGCCGAATTCATGGCGGCCGACGAGCTCGTGCTCGCCGTGCCGATGTACAACTTCGGCATCCCCTCCACGCTCAAGGCCTACCTGGATCACGTGGCGCGTGCCGGCGTGACCTTCCGCTACACCGCCGCGGGCCCAGAGGGACTGGCCGGCGACAGGCGGGTGACCCTGCTGCTCACGCGCGGCGGCCGCTACACCGGCAGCCCGCTGGATCACCAGGCGCCGTACCTGCGCACCGTCTTCAACTTTCTTGGCATCACCGACATCCAGGAGGTCGTCGCGGAGGGCCTGAATATCGACGCCGATTCACGCACACAGGCACTGGCCGCAGCCGTCGAACGGCTCAACGGCCGGAAGGAGGCGGCATGAGCCTGCTGGTCAATGGCGAACTGAAACCGAACTGGTTCGAGACCGAGTCCGAGGGCGGCGAGTTCGTGCGCGAGGACGCGCAGTTTCGCCACTGGATCACCCCGGACGGCGCGCCCGGCCCCTCGGGCGAGGGCGGCTTCGCGGCCGAGGCCGGGCGCTACCACCTGTACGTGTCCTACGCCTGTCCCTGGGCGCATCGCACCCTGATCTTCCGCGCGCTCAAGGGACTGGAGGAACTGGTCAGCGTGGACGTGGTGCATCCCTACATGGGCGAGCCGGCTGGAACTTCGATACCTATCCCGGGGCCACCGGCGACACGCTGTACGGCTCGACCTTCATGCACCAGATCTACACCCGGGCGCAGCCGGATTACACCGGCATCGTCACCGTGCCGGTGCTGTGGGACAAAAAGCGCGAGACCATCGTCAACAACGAGTCCTCCGAGATCATCTGCATGTTCAACAGCGCCTTCGACGGGATCACGGGCAACACGCAGGACTACTACCCGGCCGAGCTGCGCGCCCCGATCGACGCCATCAACGCGACCGTCTACGAGAACGTGAACAACGGCGTGTACCGCGCCGGCTTCGCCACCTCACAGGCGGCCTACGACGAGGCCTACACGCGGCTGTTCGACACCATGGACGAGCTGGAAGCGCGGCTGTCCGGCGGCCAGCGCTACCTGGTGGGCGACCGCATCACCGAGGCTGACTGGCGGCTGCTGACGACGTTGCTGCGTTTCGATGCGGTGTACTACAGCCACTTCAAGTGTAACCGCCGGCGGCTGGTCGACTACCCGAACCTGTGGGCCTATACGCGCGAGCTGTACCAGGTACCGGGGGTGGCGGCGACGCTGAACCTCGACCACATCAAGCAGCACTATTTCACCAGCCACGACTGGATCAACCCGGGCGGCATCGTGCCGCGGGGGCCCGAGATCGACTTTTCCGAGCCGCACGGGCGCGGCCATTGACGGAGATGAGCCATGAACGAGGTACGCAGGGCCAGTGACATGCACGAGGGCGATGGCGCGCGCGTCAAGCGCCTGATGCCCATCCCGGGGTTCATGAACTTCGATCCCTTCGTGCTCTTCGACAACTTCGAGCTCGCACCGGGAACCGGCTTTCCGCCCCACCCGCACCGCGGCTTCGAGGCCATCACCTATCTCTTCACGGGCGAGATCGAGCACCGCGACAACCTCGGCAACGTCTCCCGGGTGGGGCCGGGCGGTGCACAGCGCTTCACCGCCGGGCACGGCATCGTGCATTCGGAAATGCCCTCGGTGGAGGACCCGACCCGCGGCATCCAGCTGTGGATCAACCTGCCGGCACGCCTCAAGGCCAGTGCCCCCGCCTACCAGGAGGCCGGTGCCGAGACGATGGTCGAGGAGGCGGTGGCCGGCGGCGTGCGGCGCGTGATCGTGGGCGAGGGCGGGCCGGTACGTCTCATGACGCCCGCACGCTACGTGCACTACCGTTTCACGGCGGACGGGGAGGTCGACGAGCCGCTGCCGGCCGGCTGGCGGGCCATTGTCTACGTGCTGGAAGGGGAGCTGACCGTCAATGGCGAGCGACTCACGGCCGCCGACGCGTACTTTGCCGAGGACGTGGCGACGTTCGAGATGCGGGCGCACCCCGGCACCGAGTGCATGTTCGTCGCCGGCCTGCCGCACGGCGAGCCCATCCGCCAGCGCGGGCCCTTTGTCGACTGATGGCATGGATGGCGGCGGGGATTTGTCCGCCGCCATCCCCTGCGATAGATTGCAACTACCGAAATCTGTTGCAGGGAGCGACCATGAACGACGTCTCGCCTTACGCCCCGCCCGCCGCCGCCGAGCTGGTGGTGCCTGAAACCGTGCCGCAGGCGGTCCTGGACGCGGGGCTTGGGCCGCGCTCGATCACCGTGCTCGCGGTACTGGTGCTGCTCGGCCTGGTGGTGAGCGTGTTCCAGATCGTGACCGAGGTCGTGATGGACGTGGCGGCGACCGGGCCGGTGGGGCTGGCGAGCGTGATCGTGGCGAATCTCGTGGGTAGTGGCATGTACGTCTATGTGCTCTACCGGTGGCGCCGCCTGCTCAATCTGTGGGTCGGGGCCCGCAAGGCCAACAAGTACCTTTACGCCATGATGGGCCTGACCGTCCTGATGCTGGTCGCCGATCTGGTGCCCTACGCCCTCTCCACGGAGGATGCGCCCGCCGCACAGGTGATCCAGCTGGCATTCCTGGTGGTGTTCGGCATCGTCTCCCTGCTCTATGCGCTGGTGCTGCTGCGCTGCAAGGTCGAGTTGCCGCTGTTCAAGCCTTACGCGATCACCACGCTGATCACCGGGGTCACGCTCGCGAGCCTGGTCCTGTTGCTGGTGGCGATCCCCTTCATGTTCCTCGCCGAGATTCTTTTCGCCTTCCTGCTGTTTGGCATGGCACGCAGGCTGGAAGACGCTCGGACACCCGCCGCCTGATTCAGGTGCGGGGCTCGAACTCGAGCGCTGCCGAGTTGATGCAGTAGCGCAGCCCCGTCGGTGGTGGCCCGTCCTCGAAGACGTGCCCGAGGTGGGCATCGCAACGCGCGCAGCGGACCTCGACGCGTACCATCCCGTGGCTGGTGTCGCGATGCTCGGTGACGGCCTCGGGCGAGACCGGCTGCCAGTAGCTCGGCCAGCCGCTGCCCGAGTCGTATTTCTCCTGCGAGGTGAACAGCGGCGCGTCGCAGCACACGCAGTGGTACACGCCATCCGCCTTCAGGTCGTGGTACCTGCCCGTGAAGGCGCGCTCCGTGCCGGCTTCGCGGGTCACATGGTACTGCTCCGGCGTCAGCTGCTCGCGCCACTCGGCCTCGGACTTCTCGATTATCTTCCTGTTCATGGCGGGGATCCTCCGGGTGGATGTTTCGCGGTGGTGCCGGGTTCAGGCCTGGCGCAGCCAGCCCGACCAGGCATCGAACAGTGCCTGCGCGGGGGCCATGATCACCGAGCGGGTCTCCATGCGCGGCACGAACACGGCCTCGCCGTTCAGCGTGCTCGACAGCCCGCCGGCCTCGCCGAGTATCAGCGACCCCGGCGCGATGTCCCAGAGCTTCATGCCCCCGTGCAGGTACACGTGCCCGCGCCCGGCGGCAATCCAGCACCATTCCAGCGCGCAGGAGCCGAAGTTGCGCTGCGAGCCGAAGGGTGCGGCCTCCATCAGCCGCGTCTTCAGGGCCGGCGCCAGGCGCTTGAAGTCCACCAGGGCGACGGCGTGCGCTAGATCGATGGCGGGCGCCCGGCAGCACAGCGGCTCGCCGTTGAGGAAGGCCCCCTGGCCCCGGGCGGCGGAGAAGCATTCGTCGCGCACCGGGTCCAGGGTCACGCCCAGCACCGGGCGGCCATCCTGCACGAGGGCGATGGAGATGGCGAAATAGGGGATGCCGGCGACGAAGTTGCTGGTCCCGTCCACCGGGTCGAGCACCCACAGGGAGCGGCCGGTCTCGGCCAGAAGGCCCTCCTGCTGATGCTTTGGCATCTCCTCGCTGAGAAAGCCGATCTCGGGCCAGCGGGTGGTGAGTACCTCGTGCAGGGCGCGGTCCACGGCGAGGTCTGCCTCGGTGAGCAGGCTGCCGTCGGCCTTCACGTCGTGGCCGACGCGGTTGAAGCGGGGCAGCAGCTCGGCGGCCGCGACCTCGCGCAGCAGGGTCTCGATTTCATGAATCGTGGGCAATGACACGTGACGGGCTCCGGGAAAAGGCTGAGCGAAATGGTCGTGAATTTCCTGCGCGGGGTCAATCCGTGGCCGGCGCGGTTTTCCATTGCCTGGAGGCATCGTTTACCATGAGGTCCTGCCATCCGCGCATGAATCCTCAGGAGACCGACTTGTCAGCCGCCGTGCAGAGCGCCTACGAGGTGCTGGAAAAATCGATCGTGCATTACCTCGGTGGCCCGGTGGGCACGATCGCGAGCGCCGACCCCAAGGCGCCGGCGGCCAACTACGCCGACTGTTTCGTGCGCGACTTCGTCTCCTCCGCCCTGGTCTTCCTGCTCGACGGTCGCCAGGAGATCGTGCGCAATTTCCTGCAGCTCACGCTGAAGCTGCGTGACAAGCAGGCCGAGATCGCCGGCCATCGCATGCTGCCGCGGGTGATGCCGGCGAGCTTCAAGGTGATCACCCACCCCGACGGGCGCGAGGAGATCGACGTCGACTTCGGCGATCGCGCCATCGGTCGTGTGGCACCCGTGGACTCCATGATGTGGTGGATCCTGCTGCTGCAGGCCTACGTGCGCGCCACCGGGGATATCGAGTTCGCGCACTCGCCGGACTGCCAGCGCGGTATCCGCAGCATCATGAACATCTTCCTGCGCGACCGCTTCGAGGTCTTCCCCACGCTGCTGGTGCCCGACGGCTCCTTCATGATCGACCGGCGCATGGGTGTGTACGGTCACCCGCTGGAGATCCAGGCCCTGTTCTACGGCGCGCTGGAGGCGGCCCAGCGCCTGCTGGATCCCGCAGATGCCGAGAACCACCCGGTGATCGAGGAGTCCGCCGCGCGTCTCACCCAGCTCAAGACCTACGTGCACGATTTCTACTGGCTGGACCTCGGGCGACTCAACGAGATCCACCGCTACGAGACCGAGCTCATCGGCCATGACGCCATCAATGCGCTCAACATCTATCCCGAGAGCATTCCGGACTGGTTGCCCGGCTGGCTGCCGGACGACGCCGGTTGCCTGGTCGGCAACATCGGGCCGGGGCGCATGGACTTTCGCTTCTTCTCGCTCGGCAACCTGCTCGCCGTGCTCTTCGGGCTGGCCAGCGAGGAGCATGCGCAGCGTATCCTCGATGTCTTCGTCGGTCGCTGGGACGACCTCATCGGCACGATGCCCGTGAAGATCTGCTACCCGGCGATGGAGGGCGAGGAGTGGCGGCTGCTGACCGGCTCCGATCCCAAGAACATCCCCTGGTCGTATCACAATGGCGGCAACTGGCCGGTGCTGCTGTGGGCGCTCACCGGCGCCGCGCTCAAGTACGGGCGCGTGGACCTGGCCAGCCGCGCGCATGATTTCGCCGAGCGGCGACTGGTGAAGGACCAGTGGCCGGAGTACTACGACGGGCGCAACGGCCGCCTGATCGGTCGGCGCGCCAACTTCAACCAGACCTGGTCGGCCACCGCGCTGATCCTGTCGCACAAGTTCATCGAGGACCCGCTGGTGCTCAAACGCATCGGCTGGCTGTTCGACCGGGAGGAGGACGCCGCGACTCCCGCATGAGGTACTGATAAGCCCAAACCGTGGACCGACGCATGACCGACAAGAAGGATTCAACCCGGGGCAGGGGCCTCTACATCGCGCTGTTCAGCATTCATGGCCTGATACGAGGCCAGGACCTGGAGCTGGGCCGCGATTCCGACACCGGCGGTCAGACCAAGTACGTCGTCGAACTGGCGCGCGCACTGGCCGAACACCCGGACGTGCAGCGGGTGGACCTCTTCACCCGCCAGGTGATCGACGCGCGCGTATCGAAGGACTACGCGCGCCCCGTCGAGCAGATCGCCGGTCGTGCGCAGATCGTGCGTATCCCCTGCGGGCCCGAGGGCTATCTCCGCAAGGAGCTGCTCTGGCCGTATCTGCGCGAGTTCATCGATAACACACTGGGGTATTTCCGCCGTATCGGACGCATCCCGGACGTGCTGCACGGACACTACGCCGATGCCGGCCACGTCGCCACCCAGCTCGCGCGCCTGCTCGGCGTGGTGCTGGTTCAGACGGGGCACTCGCTCGGCCGCGTCAAACTCGAGCGGTTGCTGAAGAGCGGGCTCACGGAAGAGGAGATCGAGGCCTCCTACAACATGTCGCAGCGCATCGCCGCCGAGGAAGAGGTGCTGGCGCACGCGAATCTCGTCATCACCAGCACCAGCCAGGAGGTCGAGCAGCAGTACGCAGTGTACGAGCACTACCGCCCCGAGCGCATGCTGGTGAATCCGCCCGGCACCGACCTCGAGCACTTCCATCCTCCGCGGCGCGGCGATTATCCCGGCACGGTGCTGGGCGAGATCAACCGCTTCCTGCAGCAGCCGAAGAAGCCTATGGTGCTGGCCCTCTCGCGACCCGATCCGCGCAAGAACATCGGCACCCTCATCCACGCCTTCGGCAGCAACCAGCGCCTGCGCGACCTGGCCAACCTCGTGATCGTCGCCGGCTCGCGCGACGACATCCGCGAGATCGACGAGGACGGGCCGCGCGAGGTGCTCACCGAGATGCTGATGCTGATCGACAAGTACGATCTCTATGGACAGGTGGCCTACCCGAAGCACATCGACTTCGACTCGGTGGCCGAGATCTACCGCATCGCGACCCGCTCCAAGGGCGTGTTCGTCAATCCCGCCTATACCGAACCCTTCGGCCTCACCCTTATCGAGGCGGCCGCCAGCGGTCTGCCCATGGTGGCCACCAACGACGGTGGTCCGCGCGACATCCGCGAGTACTGCCGCAACGGCCTGCTCGTCGACCCGTATGATGCCAAGGCCATGGGCGAGGCCATCCTCGAGGTGGTGGCGGACAGGGAGCAGTGGCGCAAGTACTCCGCGCGCGCCGTGCGCGGCGCCCACGAACACTTCTCCTGGGGCGGGCATGCGCGCAAGTACGTGGGCAAGCTGAAGAAGGTCATTGGCCCGAAGCGCCCGGGCAGCGAACGCTGGAACCGCCTCACCGTCGTCGATTACGCCCTCGTCAGCGACATCGACAACACCCTGATCGGCGACCGGGCCTCCCTGCGTGAACTGCTCCAGACGCTGAAGACGCAGCGGGACCGCATCGCCTTCGGCGTCGCCACCGGCAGGCGCCTGGAACTCACCCTGGAGGCGCTGAAGGAATGGAAGGTACCGATCCCGGATGTGCTCGTCACCTCCGTGGGCTCGGAGATCTACTACGGTCCCAACCTGGTACAGGACGAGGGCTGGGCCGAGGTGATCGACCACGAATGGGATCGCGCGGCGCTGCAGGCACTGCTCGATCCGTTACCTGGCCTGCGCCTGCAGCCCGAGATCGACCAGCGTCGCTTCAAGCTGAGCTACTTTATCGATCCGGACGAGGCCTGGCCGGTCGAGGACATCGAGGGCCTGATGAAAAAACACGGCCTGAAGGCCCGGGTGATCTTCTCGCACGGCGAGTTTCTCGACCTGCTGCCCGTACGCGCCTCCAAGGGGGCGGCCATCGAGTACCTCACCCGCAAGTGGGGCCTCGAGCTCGATCACGTGCTGGTGGCGGGCGATTCCGGCAACGACCGCGACATGCTGGAGGGGCCGGCCCTAGGAGTGGTGGTCGGCAATCACGCCGAGGAACTCAAGTCACTGGCCGCGCAGGACAAGCTCTATTTCGCCAGCGCCACCCATGCCGGCGGCATCCTGGAAGGGCTCCGGCATTACGGGTTTGTGGGGGAGGAGTGAGGCGTGAGGCGTGGGTGATTTGAAGGCGTTTTAGCCACAGAGGAAAAACACTTTGCGGTTTATCTCTGTGGCCTCTGTGGCGCTTAGACTTTTCGCCTATCGCCTATCGCCTATCGCCTATCGCCTATCGCCTATCGCCTATCGCCTATCGCCTATCGCCTATCGCCTATCGCCTATCGCC
>DSBO01000181.1 GCA_011046015.1 Thioalkalivibrio sp.
GATAGAGTATGTGTGCCAGTGGCACGCTGCGGCCCGCGCCGTAGTCGCTGACCTGGGCCAGGAACAGCTCGGCGGTGGCGATGGCGTCGCCCAGCGCGTCGTGTGCCTGGTGAATGGGCAGATTATAACGCGACCGCACGTTGGCCAGGCCCAGGTCCTTCGGTTTGAACGCCTGGTTGCGCCGCTCGAAGCGGCGTCGTGCCAGCCATTCGGTATCGATGGCGGGGATCACGATGCCATTGCCGAACACGCGCCGGCAGGCGGCATCGATGAAGCGCAGCTCGATGCGGGCATGGTGCGCTACCATCACGCGTCCCCGCAAGGCGGCCAGCAGCTCGGCCAGCGCCGCGGCCAGGGGCACGCCCGCCTCGGCCTGCGTGTCGGTGATCTTGTGGATCACGGCGCTCGCGGGCGTCATGTCGTGGCCGGGGCGCACCAGTATCCGGCGCGCGCCGGCGAGCCGGATGCCGCCGCCATCGATCGGCACCCAACCGATGCTCACGATGTCGTCCTGCTGCGGATCGAGCCCCGTCATCTCCAGGTCGACTGCCAGCAGCGGGGCGCGATCGAAGCCCGTGCCGGCACGCGGAAAGCCCGCCTGCAGGTAGTCGCGCAGGGGGCCCGGCGGTGCCTTGCGCAGCAGCCAGCGGCGCCTTAGTCCGTTCCACCACATGCCGCCCACCGCGTTCATGCGAAGCGACCGCCCTGGTAGCGCTGGTTGAGCGCGCCCTGCACGGTGCGCACCACGCGAAACGCCTGCTTCAGGTGCGAGCGCTCAGGCGAGGTCAGGTCGCGCGGGTCGAGGTAGTTGTCGGGTGCATCTCCCCGGCGGGCCGCAGCGGCCTGGTGGCGCAGGCGCAGGCTGGCGATGAACTCGTAGGCCTCGACGAGATCCTGTGCGGTCTCGCGGTTCATCACTCCCAGCTCGCCGGCCGCGCGCAGGCGCTCGAGCGTGTTCATCGCGCCGATGCCGTTCACCAGCGCATACAGACGGGCGATGTCGACGATGGGGATGAGCCCGTCCTGCTTGAGGTCCAGCGTGTCGGCCTGCTCTTCGTGGGTGGTGAGCACGAAGCCGCTGAATATGCCCAGCGGCGCACGGCGGGAGAGCGCATTGGCGGCCAGGTGTGCGTGGAAGATGTGGTTGTCCTGCGCCTGCTGGCGGATAGGTGCTTGCAGGCGGTCGAGCAGGGTGGTTTCGCCGTGGATCAGGCGCAGATCGAAGAAGTTGGAGGCGTACATCATCGCCTTGCGCTCCGGTGCCTCGATCCAGTGGCGGAAGTAGCGCAGCCAGTGCGACAGCGGCTGGCGCCAGTGCGGGTTGCGTGCCATCACCTCGCCCGGACAGAGGCGAAAGCCGCAGGCCGCCAGGCCCTGGTTGACCCGCGCGGCCAAGGCCTCGAACCACGGGCCGTGGCGTGCCGCGTCGAAGGCATCGTCGAGCAGGAGCATGTTGTCCTGGTCGGAACTGATGGTCATCTCGCGCCGGCTCTGCGAGCCCACCGACACCCAGGCATAGGGCACGGGCGCCGGCCCGAGCGCGGTCTCGGCCAGGTCGATGAGACGGCGTGTGGCGGCGTCGGCGATGGAGGTCACGACTTGCTGCACGTCGCTGCCCTTGGCGCCGCTGCCCACCAGCCGGATCTGGACTTCGGGCAGGGCCGTGCAGATGCGTGCCACCGCCTCGTCCGACTCGGCGCGCTGGATGTCTCCCACCAGGTACACGGCGCTGGTGGCCTGCTGGCGGACGAAGTCCACGGCGGTGACCAGGCCCGCCGGCTGGCCGGCGGCCACCACCGGCAGGTGACGGATGTTGCGGCGGGTCATCTCCAGCAGGGCCTCGAAGGCGGACATCTCCGGCGCCACGCTGTAGAGGTCGGTGGTCATGATCGTGCGCACCGGCTCCTCGGGCGAGACCTGTTCGATCACGCAGTGCCGGCGCAGGTCATGGTCGGTGACAAGCCCTTCGAGCCGGTCGTCCTTCACCACCAGCAGCCCCGATGTCTTGCCCTCCATCATGCGGCGCGCGGCCTCGCGGATGGAGGTATCCGCTGCGATGGCGTAGTTCATCGGGCGCAGGAGGTCGCGCACGTCCAGGCGGGTGAGATCGGACGACGGCATGTCGGTCGCGTACAGGCGCTCGAACGCGCGCCGCAGGCGCTTGCCCGTGGAGGCGCGGAAATAGGCGTCGAGTTCCGGCAGTTCTTCGCGCAGGCTGGCCAGATGCTCGCAGGGTAGCACGTACACCAGGCTGTCCTCGACGAAGCGTCCCTGGGCTTCCTCTCCCAGTGCGCTGCCCAGGCAGTCGTCGGCATAGATCTCGCCCTCTTGCAGGCGGTCGAGCAGGCGGTTGGCGGCATCGCGGAACTCGGCCGCGCCGGTGCGCAACAGGTACAGGGCCGGTCGATCGGTCTCGGGTGGAAACGGCGAGCCATGGCGCAGGTAGCGAATCGACAACTGACGGGCGATCTGCTCGAGCTCGGTCGCGTCACACTGGTCGAACGGCGCATGTTCGCCCAGGAACTGACAGATGTCGGCAAGTTCGGGGTCCATCGGAAGTCTTTCGCTCCTCAATGCGTCATCGGCGGCGATGTGGTCGGGAAAAGCCCTGGTTCATGGCGACCGGCGGGGGAGGCCATGAAGCAGGGTTCTCCGGTAGGAAAAGAAAAGCGCAGGGCCGGAGCCAGGCTCCGGCCCTGCCACTTAACCGTGTGCCCTTACGCGTTGCGCTGGTGCGGTACACGGATGTCTTCCACCAGGTGCTGGATATGATCCGGCGGCGGCGTGGTCACCTTCGATACCACCCAGGCGGTGATGAAGTTGAGCAGCGCGCCTACGGCGCCGAACGATTCCGGCTGGATGCCGAGGAACCAGTTGTCGGCGTTGTTGGCCATCATCTCGGTACCCGGGATGAAGAACCAGCCCTTGAACCAGAAGATGTAGATCAGGGTGCTGAACAGGCCCACGAGCATGCCGGTGATGGCACCGGTGCTGTTCAGGCGCTTGTTGAAGATACCCATGATCAGGGCCGGGAACAGCGAGGCCGCGGCCAGGCCAAAGGCCAGTGCCACCACCTGTGCGGCGAAGCCCGGCGGGTGCAGACCCAGCCAGCCAGCCACCAGAATGGCGCCCGCCATGGCGATGCGTGCCGCCATCAGTTCCTGCTTCTCGGAGATGCCGGGCTTGAACACGCCCTTGAGCAGGTCGTGCGACACCGCCGAGGAGATGGCCATCAGCAGGCCTGCCGCGGTGGACAGTGCCGCCGCCAGACCACCGGCCACGACCAGGGCGATGACCCAGTTCGGCAGGTTGGCGATCTCGGGGTTGGCGAGCACCATGATGTCACGGTCGACCTTGACCATCTCGTTGCCCTGCCAGCCGAACTCTTCCTCGGCCTTCTGGGCAAACTCGGCGTTCTTCTCGTTGTAATACTGGATGCGACCGTCGCCGTTCTTGTCCTCGTACGCGAGCAGACCGGTGGTCTCCCAGTTCTTGAACCACTGCGGACGCTCCTCGTAGACCATGTTGCCGTCCGCCGCACCGATCTCGCCCGGCTGAACGGTGTTCACCAAGTTGAAGAACGACATGGCGCCGACCGCCGGGGCAGTGGTGTAGAGGATGGCGATGAAGAACAGCGCCCAGCCAGCGGAGGCACGCGCACCGCGCACGCTCGGGACGGTGAAGAAACGCACGATGACGTGCGGCAGACCCGCCGTGCCGATCATGAGCGAGAGCGTCAGCAACACCATGTTGAGCGTGGTGCCCTTCATGATGGTGTACTGCGCGAAGCCCAGCTCCACCAGCACCCCGTCGAGCTTGTCGAGCAGATAGGTGCCGTCGGCCACCGTGCTGCCCAGACCCAGCTGCGGGACCGGGTTGCCGGTGAGGTGTAGCGAGATGAAGATCGCCGGCACGGTGTAGGCGAAGATCAGCACCACGTACTGGGCGATCTGGGTATAGGTAATACCCTTCATGCCACCGAGCACCGCGTAGATGAACACGATCGCCATACCGCTGTACAGGCCGGTGTTGTAGTCCACTTCCAGGAAGCGGGAGAAGGCCACACCAATGCCCTTCATCTGGCCGATAACGTAGGTGATCGAGGCGACGATTAGGCAGATGACGGCGACGATGCGCGCGGTCTGCGAGTAGTAGCGCTCGCCGATGAACTCCGGCACCGTGAACTTGCCGTACTTGCGCAGGTAGGGCGCAAGCAGCATGGCCAGCAGCACGTAACCACCGGTCCAGCCCATCAGGTACACGGAGGCGTCATAGCCGTTGAAGGCGATGAGACCGGCCATGGAGATGAAGGAAGCCGCAGACATCCAGTCCGCCGCAGTGGCCATGCCGTTGGCGACCGGGTGTACCCCCTTGCCCGCGACATAGAATTCGCCGGTGCTGGACGCGCGACTCCAGATGGCAATGCCGATATAGAGCGCGAACGTCGCACCGACGACGATCCAGGTTAAAGTTTCGAGATCCATTGTATGAGTCTCCCCTTAGTCTTCGTGAACGTCGTACTGACGATCAAGCTTGTTCATGCGCCACGCGTAGAAGAAGATCAGCACCAGGAAGGTGTAGATAGACCCCTGCTGGGCAAACCAGAAGCCGAGCTTGTATCCGCCGATCTGGATGGCGTTCAGCGGTTCGACCAGAATGATCCCGAACAGATAGGAAGCGATAAACCAAACCACCAGACAACCGATCAGCAGTTTGAGGTTCGCAACCCAGTACTCCCGCATCTTACCTGAGAGTTCCATGGTGTCCTCCCGTGTCTTCGTTGTGATTGAAATTTACGTATGTCATTTCCTTCCCTTGCTTCTTTCACCATTGCCTTGCTTGTTTTCAGCCTTGTTCACAGCTGATATTCCAGAGCCAGTTTCGACTGGAGCTTCCGTGCCTGTCGGAACGCCTCTTTGAGAATGCGTCGGTCCAGTTCGCTGAGGGTGTCCGGATCGATGTGGTTGCTCAGTTCGCGGTCCTCGCGCAGTTGCTCGGCATGCAGTCGCATGCGCAGGAACTGGATGTAGTGATAGGAATCCACCCAGGCATCGACGTCGGGCTTGCGCAGCTTGCCGTTCTCCTGTGCGCCGCGCAGCCGGGCCACGGTGTGCGTGGCGTCCACTTCCGCACCCAGCGCGATGATGCGCGCACCGTCGACGAACGGCGTGAGCCCGTTGATCTTGAGATCCAGGGTGTGGTCGTGGTCCCCGCCCGAGGCAAGCTTGAAGTCGCGGATCACGCCCAGCGGCGGGCGGATGCGCAGCGCATTGGCCGCCATCTGCCGACGGAAGCGGCTGTTGCGCCCGGTGGCGCGCAGCAGGTGCGACCGCAGTTCGTCCACCTCGGCCAGCGGCGGCGTGATGGGGCGGAAGTCGAAGAAGATGGAGCTCTTTAGCAGGTGTTCGGGCGTGCCCTGGTCGATCCAGCGATCGAAGCGGGCGCGCCATTCCTGCGAGCTCAGGCAGCACTCCGGATTGCTGGCCATGATGTTGCCGGGACACAGCGGGAAGCCGCACTCGGCCAGGCCCTCGTTGATCTGCCGCGCCAGGGGCAGCAGGCGCTGGCGCAGGGTCTCGGCGTCCTGGCCCTCGGCCACGCGGAACAGGATGCCGTTGTCCTGATCGGTCTTTAGGGTCTGCTCCTGGCGGCCCTCGCTGCCGAAGGCCAGCCAGGTGTAGTCGATGTCACCGACCTCGAAGTCCTGCTCGCAAAGGGTGATCACGCGCTGGGCGATGTGGTCGTTGAGCTGCGTGATCAGCTGGGTGATCTGGTTGATCTCCGCGCCTTGGGCGATCATCTGGCTCACCAGCTTGGGGATGTCGCCGGCCACCTGGGCGACGGCCGCCACGCTGCCCGCGCCGGTGATGCGGCGACTCACGCTACCGATGCTGATCTGCTGCAGGGCGAAGAGATCGCGTTCGGATAGCACCCCGGCCAGCCGTCCGCGTTCCACCACGCACAGGTGGGTGACACCGTGCTCGGCCATCTTCAACGCGGCCTCGAAGGCATAGGCATCGGCCGGGATGGTGATCGGGTCCGGCGTCATCACCTCGACGATGGGCGTGTCCAGCCGCCGTTCGTCCAGTACCACGCGCCCGAGCAGGTCCTTGAGGGTGAAGATGCCGAGCGGATGACTGGTCTCATCCACCACGATGATGCTGCCCACGGCGTGCTCGTGCATGGTGGCCAGGGCCTCGCCCAGCACCGTGCCCGGGGTGCAGCGCACCGTCTGCGCCTGCATCCGGTCGGAGACGCGGTAGTTGAGGGCGGTATCGCCGCTTAAGGCCGTCACGGTGCTGGCCTGTATGCGGCGCTGCGCCTGGTCGAGCAGGCTGGCCAGGCGGCGGGTGCAGAAGTCGTTGAAGGCGGGACTGCGCTTGAGCAGCTTCTCGAAATCGGCCCGGCGCAGCCAGAAGCAGAAGCAGTCCTCGGCGGCGCGGTGCACGGTGCGCACGGGGCGGTGGGCGAGCAGGGCGCCGATGGGGAAGCATTCGCCCGGCACCAGTTCCCAGGCGTTGCCCGAGACCTGCTCGTCCTCGCTCGGCGTTTCGCCGCGCACGCGGCCCTGCTTGATGATGATGAAGCGGTCGGCCGGGCCGGCGGCGGGGTCGGTGATCTTGTCCCCGCGGGCGTGGAAGCTGAGTTCCAGGCGCTTGGCCAGGAACTCCAGGTCGCCGGATTCCATCTGGTCGAAGGGCGCGTGACGGCGCAGGAAGTCCAGGACAGGGCCGAGCACGCCGCTGCCGTTCTGGGACTGCTTGTCACGCTGGGGGTCGGTCATCGCTGCATCGGGTCCGGGGTTTAGACCTTGTTAGCAAGCATCGTGCCGGATGAAGCGTCTTTTAAATCAGTAAGTTGCGCGACGCCCACCCTGACGGGTGTTACGCAAGGTAACGCCGGGTGTTACAGGGCGTGACAGCCGTCCCAGTTTTTCCGCCGCGACGCCGTCAGCCGTCGCCCCGGGCGCGGGATACCCGCGACGGGCGCCGATGCGCGAGTGGGGGCTAGTCCCGCTGGCGGGGCAGCCCCATGCGCTGACGGCGTTCCCACAGCGCCTTGCGGCTGATGCCGAGCCGGCGGGCCAGCTCCGTCTCCGTCATCTGGCCCTCGTTTTCCAGCACGAAGCGGCGGAAGTAGTCGTCCAGGCTGAGTTCCGGCAATACCTCGCCGGCGTGCGCCTCGTCTGGCTCCGTGGCCAGGCCGAGGTGCTCCGGGGTGATGGTCCCGTCGGCGAGGATCACGGCCCGCTCCAGGGCATTCTCCAGTTCGCGCACGTTGCCAGGCCAGGCGTGGCGTGCGATGGCCTGCCTGGCCTCGGTCCCCAGTGCGGGCGGCGGGCGACGCAGCCGGCGGCCGATCTTGTCCAGCAGGTAGGCGGTGAGGGGTTCGAGGTCTTCGGGGCGATCACGCAGGGGCGGCAGCTCGAGCTGGACGACCTTGAGGCGGTAGTACAGGTCCTCGCGAAAGCTGCCCTCGCGCACCATGGCCTCGAGGTCGCGGTGGGTGGCGGCGACCAGGCGGATGTCCACGTGCCGCTCGCCGGTAGCGCCGACACGGCGGATCTCGCCCTCCTGCAGCACGCGCAACAGGCGCGCCTGGGCGGCCGGTGTCAGCTCGCCGATCTCGTCCAGGAACAGGGTGCCGCCGTCGGCGGCCTCGATCAGGCCCTGACGCGGGCGGATGGCCCCCGTGAAAGCCCCTTTTTCATGGCCGAACAGCTCCGCCTCGATCAGGGTCTCGGGGATGGCCGCGCAGTTCACGGCCACGATGGCCTGGTCCCGCCGGGCGCTGCGCTCGTGGATGGCGCGGGCCACCAGCTCCTTGCCGGTGCCGGATTCGCCGCGGATCAGCACCGTGGCGTCGGTATCGGCGATCTTGTCCACCCAGCTGAACACGCGCTGCATGGCGGCCGACTCACCGATCATGCCGCCCACCGGCCAGGTGGCCTCGAGATCCGAACGCAGGCGTGCATTTTCCTCTTCCAGCCGGCGCTGCTTGAGGCTGCGGGCCACCAGCAGCAGCACCTCGTCGTGGTCGAAGGGCTTGGCGATGTAGTCCACGGCCCCCTGTTTCATGGCGTCCACGGCCGAGCGTACGCTGGCGTAGCTCGTCATGATCACCACCGGCAGGTCGCCGGCCTCCGCCAGGAGCTCGGTGCCCTCGCCGTCGGGCAGGCGCAGGTCGCACAGCGCCAGGGCATAGCCCCGCACGGCGAGCGCCGCGCGGGCTTCCTGAAGGGAGCCCGCTGTGTCCACTGTGTAGCCCTCGCGGCCGAGCAGGCGCGCCAGGCCGTTGCGGATGATCTCTTCGTCGTCGATGACCAGGATACGGTTCATACGGGTTGCCTCTGTTCGGCGGCGGGCAGGCGGATGACGAAGCGGGCGCCGCCGGTGTCGGGCGTCTCCACGAAGATGCTGCCGCCATGGTCCTGAATGATGCTGTACGCCACCGACAGCCCGAGGCCGGTGCCCTTGCCGGCGGGCTTGGTGGTGTAGAACGGGTCGAAGATGCGGTCGCGCAGGTGGTGGTCGATGCCGCTGCCCTCGTCCTCGACCTCGATGCGCACGCTCTCGCCGAGGGTCTCGGCCCGTACCCGCACGTGGCCGCCGGGGCGCGAGGCATCGATGGCGTTGGACAGCAGGTTGACGAACAGCTGGATCAGTCGCCGCGCATCGCCGGTCACGCGCGGGTCCGGGCCGATCTCGTTGATGCAGCTCACGGCGCGACCCTGGCGGCTCAGCTGCACCAGGTGCATGGCCTCGTCCACGCAAGCGGCGAGATCGACGGTCACGTGGTCTTCCTCGCGCGAGCTGCCGGCGTGACTGAAGGTGACCAGCGACTGCACGATGTTGGAGATGCGGCGGGTCTGTTCCAGCACCTGGTCGACGGCGGCCTCCACGTCCTCCGGCGCGTTGTCGTAGCGCAGGTTCTGCGCCAGCGTGTCGATACAGGTAAGCGGGTTGCCGATCTCGTGGGCCACGCCGGCAGCCAGCCGGCCGATGGAGACGAGCCGGTCGGAGTGCGCTACCTCACGCTCGAGCACGTGCAGCTCGGTGAGGTCCTCGATGAGGATGACGCTGCCGCCGAGCCCCGAGGCGAGCGTGGACTGGGTGTGCGGGGCCTCGACCTCGGACTTGTGCAGGTGGAACCAGCGGGTCTCGTTGCCAACCGGGACCTGCAGCTTGTAGAGGTGGTTGTCCTCGCTGCGAGCGAAGCTGCGCAACACACC
>DSBO01000058.1 GCA_011046015.1 Thioalkalivibrio sp.
CTGCCAGCGGGCGATCAGGGCCTGCTCGCCGGGCTCCACTTCCAGCGTGTGGAAGAAGGCGACCTCGGGGTCGAGCAGCTCGCCTTCCTCCTGGCCACCCATGTCGCGGGCCAGACCGGTGAGCTCGGACACCGGGTCGGTGGCCTTGTCACCGGCGGCCGGCAGGGTGAGGGTCGCGGTCTGGGTGTGCGGCGGGTAGCACACGCCGATGTCGGCACAGCCCTGCGAGCGGGCCTCTAGGGTGATGCGCTCCGAGCTGGCGGTGACAGGGATCTCGATGCGCACACGGTCGCGGAAGATCTCGACCTCGCCGAAGAATTCGTCCTGCTTGATCTTGCCCGCGGGGATGTTCGGCTGCCCCAGCACGGCGTCGCCATTGGTGACGGCGAATCGGAACTTGTCGCGGTACAGGTAATAGCCCTCGGCCACCTCCCATTCGGCGACCAGGGTCTCGTGGTCGACGGCGCGGGCCTCGAAGCGGAAGGCGACGTCCGGGTCGAGCAGCTCCCCTTCTTCCTGGGCGATCGCGGTCAGGATCGGCAGGGTGAGCAGGAGTAACAGCAGGCGGGTCAGGAGGTTCTTCATGTTGTGCTCTCGTCAATCCAGTTCAGGTAGGCCGCTAGGCCGTGGGTTACGGGGACGGCGATCAGCTCCGGGACGTCGTAGGGATGCAGTTCGCACAGCCGTGCCTTGAGCGGGTCGAAGGCGGCGGCGCGGGTCTTGATGAACAGCTGGTGCTCCTCGCCGCGCTGCGCGGTGCCCTCCCACGTGTATATCGACGTCATGCGGGGCAGCACGTTCACGCAGGCGGCCAGCCGTTCGTCCACCAGCGTGCGCGCCAGGGCCTCGGCGCCTTCGGCGTCGGGGTGGGTCGTGAGCACGAGCAGGGCATCGGTCATGGTGATTCGGCGTTCCGGTGGCGTCGTCTCGCGGGTGGGGTGTGTCAGGGCAGTTCGATGATGGCGGCCTGACCGGCGCGCAGCTGTTGCTTGTCTGACGGTGTGAAGCGCACGACTATTTCATAACGGGGCTTGCTTTCGCCCTGGCGGACCTCCAGCCCCAGGGTCTGGACCTGTCCGTCGTAGCGATCACCCGCGACGCGCACCGCGACGGCCTGGTCGGGCTCAAGGCGGGCCTGCACGGCCTCGTCGACCCAGGCGCGCGCCAGCATTGGCCGGTCGCTCGCGAGCGTCACCATGGGTGTGACCTGCAGCGCGTTGCTGATGGTCTCCCCGGGACTGACGTGCACGGCGAGCACGATGCCGGCAAAGGGCGCAACCAGTCGCGTGTCTTCCAGGTCCACCCGCGAGCGCTGGTGGGCGGCCACGGCCGCGGTGTGATTGGCCTTCGCCACCGACAGCTCGATCTCGACCAGCTGGCGGTCGCGTTCGGCAATGACCGTGCGCTCGTAGAGCTCCTCGGCGCGCGCGTACTCGCGCTCGGCTTCCTCCAGCGTGAGTTTCAGACGCGTGACGTCGGCGCTGGTGCGGCGCAGCTCGGCCTGGGCCCGGCGATCGTCGAGCTGGCCGAGGCGGGCGCCGGCCTCGACGCGCTGGCCGGGGACGACGTTGATCTCGCGCACGACCCCCGACGCGGGGGTGCTCAGCGCGACGCGCTTGGACCAGTCGAGAGTGGCGTCCACGTCCTGGGCCAGGGCCCCGGTGGCGACGACGCCGAGCAGGAGAATCAGGTGGCGCATCCGTTTCATGGGTTAGCCTCGTCAGCGGTCAACGGCGCCTTCTCGCCCGGGGGCAGCAGCGGGCTCAGGGAGGGTTCCCCCGTGAGCCAGGCCAGCCGTTCCCAGGCCAGCGCCAGTTCGTATTCGGTGCGGTGGGCGAGCAGCCGGGCATCGGACTGCTGCACCATGGCATCGCCCAGGTCGGTCTTGATTTCCAGTTCGTACTGGGCCCGGCTGCGGTCCAGGTAAAGCTCGCGGTAGTCCTGTCGCACCAGCACCTGTTCCCGCTGGGCCTTGAGCGTCTGGATGGCCTGCCAGGTCTCCAGCAGCTGCTGGCGCACCCAGTACTCCGTGCGCTCCAGGTCGGCCTGGGCACGGTTGAAGCCGGCACGCGCGCCGGCCACGGCCGCATCCACGCGATCGCCCGTGTACAGCGGTACGTCCAGCACCAGGCTGGCGACGAACGGCTGGCGGGAGCCGAATTCCTGCTCGTAGGCCCCGGCGGTGATCTCGCTACGCAGGCTGGGGTAGCGCTGGGCGCGGCTGGCAGCCATTTGCTGGCGGTTGTCGTCGAGCGCCTCGCGGGCGGCCAGCAGGCGCGGATTGCCGCGCAGGGCGACGGCCAGGAGGGTCTCGTAGTCGGGCAGCTCGGCATCGTTGCCGGGCAGCATCGGCGGCAGCAACCGTGCGGGCAGGCTGGCCGGCCGCCCCAGTGCCTGGGCCAGCAGCGAGCGGGTGGCGCGCTGGTTGGTCAGGGCCGCCTGACGGCTCATGCGGGTGGCCTGGTATTCGTCTTCCAGCTGCAGCAGGTCGATGTCCGAGACCTGCCCCAGTTCGTTGCGGTCGCGGGCTCGGTCCATGGCGACGTAGGCCGTGGCCATGCGTTCGGTCTCGCGTTCGAAGGTGATGTCGGCGAGGATCACGTCGAGGAAGCGGCGCATGATGTCCATGTGTCGGCGGGCCTCGGCCTCGCGCAACAGCCATTCAGAGGCGCGCACCCCGGCCTCGGCGGCCTCGATGCCGCCCTTGCTGCGGCCGAAGTCGTACAGTTCCTTGCGCAGGGTGAGCAGGGCGCGCGAATCGTTGTGCTCATCGGGATAGGTGGCGATGTCGGGCGGCTCGACCCAGCGGGCGTCCAGCGAGAGGTTGGCCTCGAAGTCGTTGACCGCGCCGGCGCCGAGGCGGCGCGCCTCGGCGGCCTCCAGCGCCGCATGCGCGGTGGCCAGATCGGGGTGCGGCGCCTCGGCCAGCGTCAGGGCCTGGTCCAGCGACAGCGGTTCGGGCAGCGGCTCGCTGGCCGCGACCCACGCGGGCGACACCACCAGGACGGCGCTCAGGGCCAGCGGACCGGCCAGCCGAGTGGCCAACCGCCCTGGATTCATTGCGTGCGTGCCTCGCTGCGCTTGTCACGCTTGTACTTGATGAAGGTGGTGTTCTGGTAATGCCCCTCGGCGACGAATTCACCGAGCCACATGAACTCTTCCACGCCGGAGGTGGCGCCGGTGTAGCGAGCGACGCGATTGGCCTCGAGGTCGAAGAAGGCGAACACCGGGGTGGCGCGCACCTGGTTCTGCTTGAAGGCGAAGTCCTTCTGCTTGGTCAGGTTGCCCTGGAAGTCGGTGATCTCGATATCACCCTCGATGTCCACGGCGAAGATGCGAAAGTGCTCGCGGAAGTAGTCCTGTACCACCGGCTGGTTGAGTACGTGCTGCTTCATGCGATGGCAGAAGGGGCACTCATCCATCTCGAAAAAGATCAGTACGCCCTTCTTGCCTTCGTCGCGGGCCATCTCCAGCTCTTCCTGAAAGTCACCGAAGGTGTCCTGAAAGAAGTGGCGATAGGGGTCGCGCGGGCCCTCCGCGGCGAACGCCAGCGGGGCGCAGGCGAGCAGGACGAGCAACGTCAGTAGTCGGGTCATGGTCATGGCGAATCCATCCTCTTGAGGGGGTCGATTATCTCCAAGCGCCGGTGCGCCTGCCAGTCGCATCTGTTCATCGGTGACTGTGCATTTGCACGTTATGCCTGCGCGAGGGCACTCTATATATTACAGAACGCGATTTTTCCGGCCGGTTCGCGGCCACCCGCAGGAGGATTAAGGGCATGGGCAAGCTGAAATGGGCGCCGCTGGCGGCGGCATGCATGGTGTGGTCGGCAGCACTGGCCGCCAGCCCGGTGGTGACGACCCAGAGTCTGAGCCTGGACACGGCCAACCGCATGGCGGTGGCCGCGGCCGGGGCCTGCGCCGAGATGGACTACACGGTGGGCGTCGCGG
The DNA here is from genome assembly GCA_011046015.1 of Thioalkalivibrio sp. Lineage (GTDB taxonomy): Bacteria > Pseudomonadota > Gammaproteobacteria > SpSt-1174 > SpSt-1174 > SpSt-1174. The sequence continues at coordinate 3,951 of DSBO01000058.1, forward strand.
TGGTGGACCGTGGTGGCAACCTGCAGGCCTTCGTGCGCGATCCGCTGGCCGGTCCGCACACCATCGATGTGGCCATCCAGAAGGCCTACGCCGCCACCAGCTTCCAGACGCCGACGCTGGCGATGGGCGACATGCCCACCCTCAACCATGCGCCGCGCGTGCTGCTGGTGGGGGGCGGCGTGCCGGTGGAAGTGGGTGGCATCCACTTCGGCGGCATCGGCGTTTCCGGTGCGCCACGGCGCAAGGTGGCGGGCGACGTGGACGACGAGTGCGCCCGCGCCGGGATCGAAGCGGTGCGTACGGACATCGAGTTCGCCCAGTAACCGGGGATGCGACTGCCGCTCAAATACCAGGTCGCGCTGGCGCCGGCGCTCATCATCGTGCTGCTGGTCGCGCTCATCGTCTACCTGCAGTACGAGCTCAACGCAATTCGCGCCGAGAACGAGGCGGTGCGCGAGTGGACGCGGGTGGTGGAGACTGCCGGCGCGGCCGTGGGCGGGGCCGTCAACCTCGACCAGGTGGCCGGCTACATCGACTGGACCCGCCGCACCGATGCGGGGAACGTTGCGGCTTTGGAGGATTTCCACTTCCGCTACCTCGACCAATATCGCGACCTGCGCCAGACCCTGGCCTATCCGGGCTACTGGGATCGGCTGAGCGATGAATCGCGCCGCTTCATCGAGGCGATCGACCAGGACATCCGCTACGCCGAACCGCTGGACACCGACCGCGCCCGCATTGCGCTGGCGGAGCTCATCCCCCGGCTCGAGGAAGTGCAGAGCAGCTTCCTCGCTAAGCGCCGCTACGCCTTCACCGAGTATTACCGCAACGTCAACCGGCTCACCAGCAGTCTGGGTGTGGTGGCGACCATCACCCTGGTGGCCGGGGTGCTGATCGCCGTCATCGCGAGCCTGTGGACCATGCGCACCACGCGTCGGCGGTTGCAGCGGCTCGCCCAGGAGGCCGGCGCCGTGTGCGAGCTGCGTGAGCCGGGCAGTACCTCGTTGGTCTTCGGCCGCGACGAGCTCGAGGATCTCGCCGCCTGCATGCAGAACATGACCCGGCGGCTGGTCGACGTGGTGGGCTCGGAAAAGCTGCTGGAAGGCGCCGAGGAGGAGCGCCGGCGGATCGCCATGGATATCCACGACCAGACCCTGGCCGATATCACCAGTCTGATGCGCGAAGCGCGGGCCCTGAGCGAGGTGAAGGGGTTGGACGAGACCTCGCGCCGGCGGCTGGCCGGGCTCGCACAGGGCCTGGAAGAGCTGACGGGCGACATGCGCCGTGTCATCGACGACCTGCATCCACAGACGCTGGAAATCCTGGGGCTGGGGGCGGCGCTGCGCTCCCACCTGGAAAAGCGCCTGGGCGGCGAGGGCCAGCCGGCGTTCTACCTGAACATCGACCGTGAGGGCGAACGGCGGCTGACACCCTTCGCCCGCCTCGGGCTGTACCGGATCCTGGTCGAGGCCGCGCACAACGTCGTGCGTCATGCCGCGGCCACGCGCTACGAGATCGACGGGCGCCTGCAGGACGACACCCTGGTGCTGACGCTGGAGGATAACGGCCGCGGCATGCGGGTCGAGGAGGTGCGCGGGCAGGGGCGGGGCATTCTCAACATCGAGCGTCGCGCCCGCGCCATCGGCGCCGAGGTGAGCTGGGGCCGGTCGCGCTTCAGCCAGGGCACGCGGCTCGAGGTACGCGTACCGCTGACTGCGACCACCCCCGCCGATCACCCGAGGCAGGCCCATGGCTGAGCGCGAGATCATCGTCGCCGAAGACAACCCCCGTGACCGCGAGTTTCTCGCCGCTGCCCTGGCCGGCGAGCAGGTTCGCTTTTTCGACAACGGCCGCGAGGCACTGGACTACGCCGGCACACAGGTCGATCCGTTGGTGCTGAGTGACATCCAGATGCCGGGCCTGAACGGCATCGATCTCGCCGAGCAGCTGTGGGCGGCGCGGCCCTCGGCGCGCATCGTGTTCTGGTCACAGTTCGACGACGAGATGTACCTGCGTGCGCTGGCCGGCATCATTCCGCCCGAGACGGTCTACGGCTATGTGCTCAAGTCCAACCCGAGCGAGACGCTGGCGCGGGCCGTGGCGGCCGTGTTCGACGATGCCCAGTGCTGGCTGGACCCGCAGGTGCGGCCGGTGGAGGCGCGCTCGCGCAAGGCCGGCAGCGCCGTCACCGACGTCGAGTACGAGGTCCTCATCGACATCGCCCTGGGGCTGACCGACAACATGATCGGGCGGCGCCGCTACCTGTCGCGGCGCGGGGTGCAGAGCCGGCTGAAGTCGCTGTACGCCAAGCTCGGTGTGGACCAGGATCAGTTTGCCGCCGAAGGCGTCGGCGAGGCCTTCAACATGCGCGCCCGCGCGGTGTCCGTGGCCCTGCGCCGCGGGCTGGTGAACGCCCACGAACTCGAGCAGGAAGAGGCCGTGCTGGCCGAGTGGCTGGCGCGGGAGCGGGCGCGCTGATTCGCGAATCGCGATTTTTTGCGCCGCGGCCCTTGAAAAGTAGGCGCGCCGGGCCCATTTCCAGTCGTTCCATTCATCCCCCACCCCCCGAGGGGCCCGCATGCGTCTGTTCCCGCTGCTGCTGTTGCTGTTCCTCACGGTCCCGCTGATCGAGATCTATCTGCTGATCAAGATCGGCAGCGTCATCGGCGCGGGCTGGACCGTGTTCCTGGTCGTGTTCACCGCCGTGCTGGGCGCCGCCCTGCTGCGCCAGCAGGGGCTGTCCACCCTGGCGCGCTTCCAGCAGAGCGTGGCCCGCGGCGAGCTGCCGGCCACCACCCTGATCGAGGGCATGGTGCTGCTGGTGGGCGGGGCGATGCTGCTCACCCCGGGGTTTTTTACTGACGCGCTCGGGTTCCTCTGCCTGTTTCCACCGACCCGCCTGTTCCTGGCGCGCTGGCTTGCCAGCCGCGCCGTGGTGCAGGTGGGGGGGCTTGGCCAGCCGCCACGCGGGTCGCGTCGCGGCGGGGCGGACGACGGGCGCACCATCGAAGGCGAGTTCCACGAGGTCGACGACAAACCGGGCGATGACCCGCGCCTGCGCTGATCCCGGTTGTCGAGCGCCAATAAAAACGATAGTCGACGGGATTCATGCCATTTAAGTTGATAGCGAGAAATAAATCGTAAATTCAATAAGTTACGCGTAGGGATATCAGGCAGATGGATTTTCCAAATCCCGCGTCAGGTAAGCCAAGCCCCTTTCAAATCGCCGGGTTGTTCCTGATCGCACCCAATGACTATCTGAGAATCTATGGACACTCGATGCATCGAGCCATTGTGCCTCTTACTGACTTCTTGATTTGCGTCTGAATTAGGATTATCACTAGCATCAATCCATAAGTTTCAGGACGAATCTCGGTTGACTATACGTCAATCATTAATCAGGGAGCGATTCGATGCGATACCGGTTTGTTGCACCGCTGCTATTGGGTTTCTAACGATTTTTTCCAGCAGCAATGCTAATGCATACGCCTATTCGACATACTACGGTATCTACCAACATTACTACTTGTCTAGCGGCTTCCAGCCAATTAATACGGGTGCCTACGAGCGCCAAAATTATCGTTTTGTCTCCGGAATCATCGAGGCTCTCGCTGCCTCAGGTTATGGGTATCCCGCCGAGAACGGAGAAGAATGGCGATTCGATTTGTTGACTCAAGGCCAACTTCTTTCTCGACTTTCCTTCGTTTATCAAGACTATTGCATCTACTCAAGCGTTGATAATGGACCGTACTATCTAATCGGTTGTGGCGGTGATCCGTTTTCCTATTGGTTAATCGGGACTTTTGATACGCAGTGCCTTGATACTGAGGATTACGAAGTTGTGGCCTATCATGTAAATGATGCTGCGCCACCATCGCCATTCCGCCCAACAGACTTCGAGCCGTCGGCACCCAAGCTGACAGGTATTTCTGATATTACTCCGTCGCTCCCTTCGCGGTCGTCCACGCTTGCCGGTTCCAAGTTGACTCTTGCGGAAGAGTCAGGTGGTGCGTTTAGTGTGCACGTTAAAGTTACAGATAATCTCGATTGTGGGAAGCCAAAGGAGTGGGTGCGGATCGAGCCCTCTATCGAGAGACCTCCTTGCCTGTCCTTACTTATGTTCAGCGGCTCGTCAGAATGGGGTTGCGCTCAAGCCGCACCTGGGCGCTCTCACTGCATTCCGTGGAGGGCTCGCAACGGGCCTCGGCCTAGGTTGTCCGAGCGGGGCGGGGCGGATACGCGGGGGAAAGGTGATGTCGTGGCTTGTTGGGCCGCGCTCTAACTATATGATTCGGAATGATAAATTCATGCCATTCTGATTAACTTCGGCTTGGTGCTCGATAGCGGGCTGTAAGGCGCAATCCAGGCTCTCAAGTCTATTGGCAAAGCTATCAACCTTATTGGCGGGCGACAGGTGGTCTTGACTTCGGCCTGACCGTCACTATCATTAGCACTCACTTAGCCAGAGTGCTAACAATCACAACACGTTTCTCGCATTCAACTACCTGAGAAAGGAGTGAACTCAACATGAAACTGCGTCCCCTGCACGATCGCGTGATCGTTAAGCGCATGGAAGAAGAGCGGACCACCGCCGGTGGCATCGTGATCCCGGACAGCGCCGCCGAGAAGCCGGCCCGTGGCGAAATCGTCGCCGTAGGCGGCGGCAAGAAGACCGACGACGGCAAAGTCATCCCGCTGGACGTGAAGGTGGGCGACCAGGTGCTGTTCGGCAAGTACGCCGGCACCGAGGTCAAGGTCGCCGGCGAAGATATGCTGGTGATGCGCGAAGAAGACATCGTGGCGATCTTCGAGTAATCGTCGCCATTTGTCCGGTCGTCAGAATTCAATCTATTCAGAGGTAGAAACACATGGCTGCTAAAGAAGTACAGTTTGGTGATGACGCACGTCATCGCATGGTAAGGGGCGTCAACATCCTGGCGAATGCCGTCAAGGTCACCCTCGGTCCGAAGGGCCGCAACGTGGTGCTGGAAAAGGCCTTCGGCGCCCCGACCGTCACCAAGGACGGCGTCTCCGTGGCCAAGGAAATCGAGCTGGAAGACAAGTTCGAGAACATGGGCGCGCAGATGGTGAAGGAAGTCTCCTCGCAGACCTCCGACGTGGCCGGTGAC
>DSBO01000250.1 GCA_011046015.1 Thioalkalivibrio sp.
CCATCCTCGCCCGCAAGCTCGCCCGTATCGCCTTCGCCATCCTCAAAAATGGATCCGACTATGTGCCAAGAAAACTTTGCCTTGCGACATAGAATCTCCTACGCGACTTCGACATGTAACTAGCGACTAGTCACGCCAGTTCCGCCTCGATAGCCTCGCGCACGCGCTGCTGGCGTTCGGCGGAGAGGATGGGGCGGTGTTGCATGTCGGTGACGTAGAAGACGTCGTCGGCGGTTTCGCTGACGGTGGCGATGCGGGCGCCCTGGACCTTGATGCCGCTGTCGATGAGGGCGCGGCTGACGCGGGCGAGCAGGCCGGGGCGGTCGGCGGTGGAGAGTTCCATGACGGTCCAGCGTTCGTCCGGGTCCTGGTGGAAATCTATCCGGGTGGGTACGTCGAAGTGCTTGAGCTTGCGCGGCATGCGCCGGGGTTGCATCGCGGGGAGCTGGTGCGGGTTGTCGAGCAGTTTCGCCAGTTCGTGCTCGATCTCCTGCAGGCGGTAGCCGTTGGTGATGGGCTTGCCGTTGGCCTCGAGCACGAGGAAGGTGTAGAGGGAGCAGCCGCTGTGGGTAAGGTTGAAGCGGGCGTCGACGATGTTGAGGCCGAGCTGGTCCAGCGCGGCGGTGGTGAGGGCGAAGAGCTGCGGGTAGTCCTTGCTGAAGAGGAAGATCTCGGTGCTGCCGAGCTCCTCGATCTGGCGCAGCACGACCTTCGGCAGGTCGGCCTGACCGGTCTCGGCGATGGCCTGGGTGTGCCAGGCGACCTCGGCGCCCGTGTGACGGAGGAAGTAGTCCTCGTCGAGGTCGTCCCAGATGGCGGCGATGCGCTCGTCCGGCAGTCCGGCCTGTGCCAGCAGCCCGGCGGCCTCGTGACGGACCTCGTCCACCAGCTCGGTGCGCCCGATGGGGTTGTCGAGTCCGCGGCCAAGCACCCGCACCGTGGAGTGATAGAGCTCGGTGAAGAGCGCGTCCTTCCAGGAGTTCCATAGCTCGGGGTTGGTCCCCCGCACGTCGGAGACCGTAAGCAGGAAGAGGTAGTCGAGCCGCGTCTTGTTGCCGACCAGGGTGGCGAACTCGTGGATGACCTCGGGGCTGCTGATGTCCTTGCGCTGGGCGGTCATGGACATGACGAGGTGGTTGCGCACTAACCAGCTGACGAGTTCGGCGTCCTGCTCGCCCAGGCCGTGATGCCGGCAGAACGCGTAGGCCTCCTCGGCGCCGAGTTCGGAATGGTCGCCGCCGCGGCCCTTGGCGATGTCGTGAAACAGGCCGGCCAGGTACAGCAGCTCTGGTTTGGGCAGGGTGGTGAAGAGCTCGCTGCACAGCGGCAGTTCGCCGGCATGCTCGGGCACGCTCAGGCGGCGGATGTTGCGCAGTACCATGAGCGTGTGCTCGTCCACCGTGTAGGCGTGGTACAGGTCGTACTGCATGCGCCCGACGATGTTCTCGAAGATCGGCAGGTAGGCGGCGAGCACGCCGTAGCGGTTCATGCGCCTGAGCTGGCGCGTGATACCGCTGCTCTGGCGCAGGATCTCCATGAACAGGCGGCGGCAGACGAGATTGTTGCGAAAACTGTCGTCGATCAGGTGCAGGTGGCTGCGGATCAGGCGGATGGTGGAGGCGCGCACGCCCTTGAGCTCCGGGTGCTGCTGCAGGACGAGAAATACCTCCAGCAGGGCGGGCGGGTAGCGCAGGAAGATCTGGTTGTCGCGCGCCTCGAGAAAGCCGCGCCGTGACTGGAAGCGGCGGGTGAGGATGACCGCCTCGCCGCTCTCTTCGGCCAGCAGGATGGTCTCCTGGAAGTACTGCAGCAGGATCTCGTTGAGCCGCTCGAGCTCCATCACCGTGCGGTAGTAGCGCTGCATGAACTGCTCGACTGCGAGGTTCTGATCCTGGTCGGCGTAGCCGAAGCGCCGCGCCAGCTCGCGCTGGTAGTCGAACAGCAGGCGGTCTTCCTTGCGCCCGGCGAGCTGGTGCAGGCTGAAGCGCACCTCCCAGAGGAAGTCCTGGCCGTCGATCAGCGACTGGTACTCGGTCTCGTTGAGAAAGCGGTGCTGCACCAGTTCGTGCAGGGCACCGGTGCCGAAGTGGCGTCGGGTAACCCAGCCGATCATCTGGATGTCGCGCAGCCCGCCCGGGCTCTCCTTGAGGTTGGGCTCCACCTTGTAGGCGGTGTCACCGAACTTGCGATGGCGGTCCACCTGCTCGTCGAGCTTGGCCTGGAAGTAGGCGGGGCTGGGCCAGATGCGCTCCGGCGCGGTGCGCTCCGCCAGCTGCGCGTAGAGCGCCCGGCTGCCGGCGAGCGGGCGTGACTCGATGAGGTTGGTCATCACCGTGATGTCGGCCGTGGCCTCCGTCACGCACTCGTCCAGGGTGCGCACGCTGTGCCCGACGTCCAGGCCGATGTCCCAGAGGAAGGTGATGAAGGCGATCAGGCGCTCTTCGTCGGTGGGGGGCGGCGGGGCGCCCAGCAGGAGCAGCAGGTCGATGTCTGATCCCGGGTGCAGTTCGCCCCGCCCGTAGCCGCCGACGGCCACCAGTGCGGCCGCCTGTGGGGCGATGCCGAAGTGCTCCCAGGCCTGGATCAGCAGCCGGTCGATGGCCGCGGCGCGGCCGGTGACCAGTTCCACCACGGGCACGCCGGCGTCGCGCGCCTCGTACAGGCGGGCCTCGAGTGCCTTGATGCGCTGGTGGTACTCCCGGACCGAGGGCCGCGCCCCCGGCTCGTCGTCGATCATGGTGACGGACTCGAGGAAGCCCGGGAGCGCGATGGCGGGGGTCATGCCGTGACGCGGGCCTCGTCGCGCTCCTCGTTGCGCAGGGTGAGGACCTCGTGGCCGTCCTCGGTGACGAGGATGGTGTGCTCCCACTGGGCCGAGAGGCTGTGGTCCTTGGTGACCACGGTCCAGCCGTCAGGCAGCAGCTTGGTGTGACGCTTGCCGGCGTTCACCATCGGCTCGATGGTGAAGGTCATGCCGGGCTTGAGCTCCATGCCGGTGCCGGGCTTGCCGTAATGCAGCACCTGCGGCTCCTCGTGGAACTCGCGGCCGATGCCGTGGCCGCAGTATTCGCGCACCACGGAGCAGTGCTGGCCCTCGGCGAAGGTCTGGATGGCGTGGCCGATGTCGCCCAGGCGCACGCCCGGGCGGACCATGTCGATGCCGATCCACAGGGCCTTGTGGGCCACCTCGACCAGGCGCTTGCCCTGCACCGAGGGTTTGCCGACGAAGAACATCTTGCTGGTGTCGCCGTGGTAGCCGTCCTTGATCACCGTGACGTCGATGTTGACGACATCGCCGTTCTTCAGGGTCTTGTTGCCCGGAATGCCGTGGCAGATCACGTGGTTGACCGAGGTACAGATGGACTTCGGGAAGCCGCGGTAGTTGAGCGGGGCGGGGATCGCCTGCTGCTCGTTGACGATATAGTCGTGACAGATCCGGTCCAGCTCGTCGGTGGTGATGCCGGCCTTGACGTGCGGTCCGATCATCTCCAGCACCTCGGCGGCGAGGCGCCCGGCGACGCGCATCTTCTCGATCTCTTCAGGGGTCTTGATGGTAACGGCCATGGGGTCGTGAAATCCGCTCTAATAGTAGGGTTTTGGACACCTGCGTCCTGATAGCCGCATAGATTGGCAGGGGGCGGGGAAAAGGTCAAAAAACCCCGCCCAACCTGTTGTCTGTGCTGGTTTTGTGGTATAAAGCGGCCGCGCTACGCGCAAACCCTGAAATTTTAATCCCACACATACGTCGACACGTACGACTGGGTGCCCCTAAAGGGGTTGTCGTATGGGACGTATGGAGGCCTAACCCGTCAAGGAGTTATTCATGGCTGGTATTACCATGCGCCAGATGCTTGAGGCTGGCGTGCATTTCGGACATCAGACCCGTTACTGGAACCCGAAGATGGCTCCCTACATCTTCGGCGAGCGTAACAAGATCCATATCGTCAACCTCGAGAAGACCCTCCCGCTCTTCAACGACGCGATGAACTACCTGGGCAAGCTTGCCTCCAACGGCGGCAAGATCATGTTCGTGGGTACCAAGCGTTCCGCGCGCGACACCATCAAGGAAGAGGCCGAGCGCTGCAAGATGCCGTACGTCAACCACCGTTGGCTGGGCGGCATGCTGACCAACTTCCAGACCGTGCGTCAGTCCATTCGTCGTCTGAAAGACCTCGAGAACATGGAGACGGACGGTTCCCTGAACCGCCTGAACAAGAAAGAAATCCTGATGCTGCGCCGCGAAAAGGCGAAGCTCGAGCGTTCCATCGGCGGTATCTCCGACATGGGTCGCCTGCCCGACGCGCTGTTCATCATCGACGTCGGCTACGAGCGCATCGCCATCAACGAGGCGAAGAAGCTGGGTATCCCGGTCGTGGCCGTGGTGGACACCAACAACAGCCCGGATGGCGTGGACTACGTGATCCCGGGCAACGACGACGCCATGCGCGCCATCCAGTTGTACGTCTCGTCCGCCGCGGACGCCGTGGCCGAGGGCCTGGCGACCGGTCGCCAGACGCCGGCCGCCGGCAGCGACGAGTTCGTCGAGGTCTCGGAAGGTGAAGAGGCTCCGGCCAAGAAGGCCGCGCCGAAGAAAAAGGCGGCGCCGAAGAAAAAGGCCGCAGTGAAGAAGAAGGCGGCGCCGAAGGCGGCGGCTGCGAAGGATGATGGGGAAGAGGCCGAATAAGGCCTCTTTCTTTAACACCTTATTTGTCTTCACTGAATTGAACACGTTTTAGGAGTTACCCCATGCAGATTACAGCAGCGATGGTCAAGGAGCTGCGCGAACGCACCGGCGCCGGCATGATGGAATGCAAGAAGGCCCTTGGCGAGGCCAATGGCGACATGGAAGCGGCCATCGAGATCATGCGCAAGTCCGGCGCGGCCAAGGCCGTGAAGAAGGCCGGTCGTGTCGCCGCCGAGGGCAAGATCGCCGTGGCGATGAACGACGCCGGCACCGAGGCCGCTATCGTCGAAGTCAACTGCGAGACCGACTTCGTGGCCAAGGACGACAACTTCGTCGCCTTTGTCGATGAAGTGGCCGATTGCATCCTGAACAATGCTCCGACCAATATCGATTCCCTGAATGGCACCGCCCTCAAGGACCGCAAGTCCGTCGAGGAAGTGCGTCAGGAACTGGTGGTCAAGATCGGCGAGAACATCCAGATCCGTCGTTTTGCCCAGATGAACGTGGAAGGCGGCGTGATGGCCTCCTACCTGCACGGCACCCGCATCGGCGTGCTGGTGGCCTTGAAGGGCGGCAACGAAGAGCTGGCCCGTGACGTCGCCATGCATATCGCGGCCTCGCGCCCGGTGTGCCTGGACGAGTCAGGCGTGCCGGCGGAACTGCTCGACAAGGAGCGCGACATCATCCGCGCCCAGGCCGAGGAGAGCGGCAAGCCGGCCGAGATCGTCGAGAAGATGGTCGAGGGCCGCATCAAGAAGTACCTGGCCGAGATCACCCTGGTGGGCCAGCCCTTCGTCAAGGACCCGGACACCACCGTGGGCAAGCTGCTCGCCGGTGCGGGCGCCGAGGTCGTCGACTTCGTGCGCTACGAGGTCGGCGAAGGCATCGAGAAGAAACAGGAAGACTTCGCCGCCGAAGTCATGGCCCAGGCCAAGGGCAGCCAGTAAGACACTGGATCGCGGGAACGTCGAAAGGCGTTCCCGTTTTTTCGACGCGACTCGCCTCGGGCGGTTGCGACAGATAGACTGGGCCCTTCGAACCCGAGGGTCCGGGGTGCCGGCGCAATGCCGGCTGCTTCGTATCCACCACTACGCTAATAAATAATGGCCGATAAAAGCGCACCCAAGTACAAACGTGTTCTTCTCAAGCTGAGCGGTGAAGCGCTCATGGGCCGATATGACTACGGTATCGACCCCGACATTCTGCATCGTATCGCCGGCGAGATCGCCGACCTTAGCCGCAAGGGCATCGAGGTGGCCGTCGTCATCGGCGGTGGCAACATCTTCCGCGGCGCCGGGCTTGCGGAGGGTGGCATGGACCGCGTGACCGGCGACCACATGGGCATGCTGGCGACCGTCATCAACTCGCTGGCCATGCAGGACGCACTGGAGCGCAAGGAGGCTTTTTGCCGCGTCATGTCCGCCATCAAGATCAATCAGGTCTGTGAGGACTACATCCGCCGCCGCGCCGTGCGTCACCTGGAGAAGGGACGTGTGGTGGTGTTCGCTGCTGGCACCGGCAACCCGTTTTTTACCACGGATTCAGCCGCCAGCCTGCGCGCCAGCGAGATCAATGCCGACCTGATGATCAAGGCGACCAAGGTCGACGGTGTTTACGATTCCGATCCGGTGAAGAATCCGGATGCCAAGCGTTTCGAGCGTTTGACCTTTGACGAGGTGCTCACGCGCAAGCTCGGCGTGATGGACGCCACGGCCATCGTGATGTGTCGTGACAACAATATCCCGCTGCGCATCATCAATATCTTCAATGAAGGCGACCTGGACCGCGTGGTATGCGGCGAGGAAATCGGGACTATCGTCGAAAGGGGTTGAGACATGATCGAAGACATCAAGAAAGACGCCGAGCAGCGGATGCAGAAGAGCATCGAATCGTTCAGGAGCGAGCTGTCCAAGATCCGCACCGGTCGTGCACACACCAGCCTGCTGGACCACGTGACCGTGGATTACTATGGCACTGAGACGCCGCTGAGCCAGGTGGCGAGCATTGCCGTGGCCGACGCGCGCATGCTGACCGTCACCCCCTGGGAGAAGCAGCTGGTGCCGGTGATCGAGAAGGCCATCATGACCTCCGATCTCGGGCTGAACCCGTCTTCCGCCGGTACCGTGATCCGCGTGCCGATGCCGGCACTGACCGAGGAGCGCCGCCGCGACCTGGTCAAGGTGGTGCGTCACGAGGGCGAGAATGCCCGGGTGGCGATCCGCAATATCCGTCGCGACGCCAACAACGATCTCAAGGCGCTGCTCAAGGAGAAGGAGATCTCCGAGGACGACGAGCACAAGGGACAGGACGCCATCCAGAAGCTGACCGACAAGTACGTGGCCGAGGTCGATCAGATGCTCGAGGTCAAGGAAAAGGAACTGATGGAGATCTGACGCGTCGCGTCAGGTTCCCGGCCAATGGTGTCCGCCATCGAAGCGACCAGCCCGCCTGTACCGCGCCACGTCGCCATCATCATGGATGGCAACGGACGTTGGGCCAGGGCACGCCATCTGCCACGCACCGCGGGGCACAAGCGGGGCGTCGAGGCCGCGCGCCGTGCGATCGAGGCCTGCGCGCAGCGTGGCGTCGAGGCACTGACCCTGTTCGCCTTCAGCAGCGAGAACTGGAAGCGCCCGGACGAGGAGGTGAGCAGCCTCATGCAGCTGTTCGTCACCGCGCTGGAGCGCGAGGTGCCGCGTCTGATGGCGAATGACATCCAGCTGCGCTTCATCGGTGCGCGCGAGGCCTTCCCGGTGCGCCTGCAGCAACGGATCGCCGAGGCGGAGACACGCACGGCCGGGGCGACGGGCCTGAAGGTGGTCGTTGCCGCCAACTACGGCGGGCGCTGGGATATCGCCCAGGCCGCGCGCCACCTGGCCGAGCGCGTGCAGAACGGCGAACTCACCCTCGACGCGGTCACGCCCGAGGCGCTGGATCAGGCGCTGTCCACGGCCGGACTCCCCGATCCCGATCTGTTCATTCGCACGGGCGGCGAGCACCGCATGAGCAATTTCCTGCTCTGGCAGATGGCCTATGCCGAACTTTATTTCACCGATGTGCTGTGGCCCGATTTCGAGGCCTGCCATCTCGAAGCGGCGATCGCCGCCTTCTCTGGCCGGGAGCGCCGTTTCGGCATGACTGGCGATCAGGTCTCCGAGGCCAGTCATGCTTAGACAGCGCGTCATCACGGGGCTGGCCCTCATCGGGCTGTTTCTCGCCGCGATCCTGCTGCTGGAGCCGGCGCATTTCCGCTGGGCGGCGCTGCTGGTGTTCGGCGTCGGCGCCTGGGAATGGTCGCGCCTGGCGGGCGTCCGTCAGCCCCTCATGCGGGTCGTGTTTGCCCTCGTGTTCCTCGCGCTCGGCGTGTTCGTTGCGCTGCGGGCGTCGCCTGAGGCGCGTATCGCACTGATCGGCGCGGGCGTCGCCTGGTGGGCGGTCGTGCTGGTGCTGCTGGCGGTCTATCATCGCGGGGTGGGGCGGCGTCGCGGCTGGCATCGCCTGCTGACGGTGGCCGCGTTCCTGACCCTGCTGCCGGCCTGGGTGGCGGTGGCCGGGCTGCATGCGGCGGGCTGGCAGTGGATCCTGTTCCTCGTGGGGATCGTGGCGGTTGCCGATACCGGCGCCTACTTCACCGGACGCGCCTTCGGCAAGCACAAGCTCGCGCCGGAACTCAGCCCGGGAAAGACCCGCGAGGGGGTGCTGGGCGGACTGGCCGGCGTGGCCCTGTGGGCGGTGTTCGGCGCCTGGTGGTTGAACCTCGAGACCGGGATCTGGGTCTACTTCATCGGGCTGTGCCTGGTGGTGGCATTGATCTCGGTCGCGGGCGACCTGTTCGAGAGCCTCATCAAGCGCGAGGCGGGGGCGAAGGACAGCGGCGTGATCCTGCCGGGTCATGGCGGCATTCTTGATCGCATCGACAGCCTGACGGCCGCCGCGCCGGTCTTCGCCATCGGGCTGTACTGGATATAGACGACGGGATTTCACGTGACGGGCACTTCGCACATTACCGGCTCTGAACAGGGGGCCATCGGCGTCACCATCCTCGGGTCGACGGGCACCATTGGCGTGAACACGCTGGACGTGCTGACGCGCCACCCGCAGCGTTTCACGGTGGTCGCGCTCACCGCCAACAATGACGTCGATCGCCTGTTCGCACAGTGCCGTGAGCATTGCCCGCGCTTTGCCGTGATGGCCGACCCGGTGGCGGCGGAACGCCTGGAGACGCGCCTGCGCGAGGCCGGCCTCGCGCAGGCGCG
>DSBO01000122.1 GCA_011046015.1 Thioalkalivibrio sp.
CGTGATGGGCCTCCAGCACGCCGTGCTCGGCCGGGATCCACAGGGCGAGGCGTTTGCCCTCGGCCGCATACACCGCCACCGGCACCTCGTCGTCGCCCAGCGCCACCATCCGCTCGGCCGCCGGCACGGCAGGCAGCCACAGGCAGGTCAGCAGTAGCACGGTCAGCCAGTGCGGCCGGACGCCGGGTATCGGGTGTCGAGTGAGACTCATGAGGGCATCCTAGCAAAAACGCGCACGACGAGAACCGGCCGGTCAACGCTCGATACGGTAGATAAGATCCATGCTCTGCGCCTCGCCGCTGGTCTGGGTCTCCAGGCTCAGGCTACGAGTGAGCTTGTAGCGCAGCATCAGCACCGAAGCCCGCTCGAACAGGCCAACGGTGTAGCGCACGTAAAGCCGCGAGGAGAGGTGCTTGCCGAGCATCAGCGCGCTTTGCTCGAGCTGGCCCTCCGACTCCAGCACCACCTCGTCGATACCCACCGCCTGGCCGACCTGCCGGGTGACCAGGCCGCCCTGCTCGAGGCCGAAGCTCGTGATGGCCGTCATGAGCACGCCCGCGTCGGACTCGGAGGCGCCGGACAGCGGGCGGCCGGTAAGCAGGAAGGCCATGGCCTCGCTGTCTTCCATGGCGGGCTCGGAGAACACCCGGGAACGCGGCTCCTGCAGGGTGCCGCCGATGGCGATGCCGGCGGTCACCTCGTAGTCGGGCACGTGGCGTACGGCACGGATGTCCAGGCCCGGATTGTCGGCCGGCCCCTGGAACACCAGCACGCCCCGCTCCACGGTCAGGTCCTGGCCGTAGGCCTTGTAGCGCCCGTCCTCGATGCGAATCTCGCCCTCCGCCCGGACCGGCCGGGGCGGACGGTCGTCCACGGCCACCTCACCGGCCAGCCGTGCGGAGAGCCCGAAGGCGCTCAGCCGGACCCGGTCGCCGAGAATGAGGGTGACCCGGGTGTGTACCTGCCAGGGCGAGGCCTCGACGGGGGGCGCGTCCACGATCACCTCGTCGGGCGACACAGAGACCGCCTGGGGCGGCAACTCGCGCAGCTCGATGCTGGCCTCGGGGATGGTGAGCGTGCCAGTCAGGTCGATGTTGCGGGCCTCAAGCGTCAGGGCGAGGTCCGGTGACACCAGCACGTCCGCCTCCCGGCGCTGTACGGCCAGGAAGCGCTCGCCCGACAGCCCGAGCTCCGCCCAGGGAGCGCCGTTTGGCCGCAG
This sequence comes from Thioalkalivibrio sp., assembly GCA_011046015.1. Lineage (GTDB taxonomy): Bacteria > Pseudomonadota > Gammaproteobacteria > SpSt-1174 > SpSt-1174 > SpSt-1174. Next base: position 1,220 of record DSBO01000122.1, read on the forward strand.
ACCGAGTTCGCCCGCCAGCACGATACGCCCGGGCCCCGAGTGGGCCTCGCCGTTCAGGATCAGGCGGTCCAGACCACGGGCCCGGGCGTGCAACGCCACCTGCTCGACGACCGTACCGGCGTTGGGAACCTGGAAACGGCCGTCGGCAAGGCGTAGTTCACCGTGGAAGTCCGGGTTCTCCAGCGTGCCGGCGAGAGTGAGATCCGCCTCGATCCGCCCGGTGACCTCTCGCAGCTCGGGGGCCAGGGCCTCCACCCAGCGCAGCTCCGAAAGGCTGGCGCGCGCCTCGCCGTCGAGCCGGTGGGTCTCGCCCTCCGGGCGCGTGGTCAGCTTCGCGCTGGCGCGACCACCCTGGGCGAAGGAGAGGCTGGCCGACGCATCCAGCCCGCCGTCCCGCAGGCTCGCATCCGCGGCCAGCGCCCGGATCCGGATCGACTCCGGTGCGCCATTGAGCCCCTGCACCTGCAGCACGGCCTGGCGGGTGCGCAGCTGGGCCAGCACCTCGAGGCCCTCCTCGTCCCGGAGACGGGCGCCCGCCGAGAGCTGCCCTTCCAGCCGGGCGTTCTCGGGGAGAAAGGGATCCAGCAGTGTCAGCGGGAAATCGGTCAGGTCCACCACCGCGCGGCGGCCGCTCTCGGGGTCGCGGCTGCCCTCGACGCACAGGCGCGCGTCGTCCTGCGCGAGGCACAGCAGGGAGAGGCTGGCCGTCTGTGCATCCGCCTCCAGACGAGCGGGGGCGGTGAGCCGCCAGGCGCCCAGGCGGGTCTCGTCGAGGTCGAACCGCGTGAGGCGTCCCGCCCAGCGCGGGCCCTCGCTGACGCCGCCCTCCAGTCGCAGGCCGAGGCGACCCTCGGCCGTGTCGGCCTCCAGCGTCAGGTGATGGGCCTCTATCGGGCCCCGGCCGGTCAGGGCGACGCGCTCGGCCAGTTCGGCACCACCCTGCGTGACGCCAGCCAGAGCGAGATCCAGCGTCAGGCTAGAGTTCGCCTGCAGCGTGCCACGGGCCTGCAGGTCGAGACTCGCGACCTGCAGGTCGCCGTAGCCCGTCTCCCGGCCGGACAGACGCAGGTCCACGCTGGGTTCGCGCCAGCTGCCGGCGAGTCGCCCGTTGCCGGTCAGCCGGCCCCTGAGCCCCGGCCACAGGGCGTCGAGCGACGGCGCGTCGATGGCCAGGCGCAGGTCGGGGCGGGCGACATCCACCTGGCCCGCGAGGTCCAGGCGGTTACCACCGATGCGGGCCTCGATGCCCGGCGTGACCACGCGCACACCGTCCTCCAGCCGTGCGCTGCCGCGCGCCGACACGGGGTAGTCGCGCAACCGCCCGTCGAGACGCTCCAGATCGAGGCTTGCGGCCAGCCCGCTCTCCGGGTCGAGGCGGCCATCGCTGCGCGCGCGCAGGGCCAGCCGGCCCATGAGCTGCGGGTCGATGAGGGCGGGGTCGAGCGCGTCCCCTTCGATCCGCAGGTCCCAGAACGGCACCTCCAGCCAGCCGGCCGTCCCCGCCAGCACCAGCTCGCCCGCAGCACTGCGGCTGGCCAGACGCAGCTCCTCGAGACGCTCCAGGTTGCCCTGGCCGGTGAACTCGACCTGCTGGGGCGGCAGGTCCGGTACGGTGAGCGTGGTCGCCAGCGTCAACCGGTAGTCGTCCAGCGTGCCCTCGCTTGTGAGCTGGCCAGTCTCGAGCGCGAGGTGGCGCCCGTCCGGCAGCCGCCAGCCCAGGGGCTCCCAGCGCTGCTCCAGCCGCCAGCCCGGCGTGCCGGCCAGGTCGCGCAACTCACCCTCCCCGGCCAGCCGCACGGGCGCGAGCACCCGATGGCGAAACCCCAGCCGCTCGAGATCGCCGTCGAGCACCAGGCGGCCACGGGCGTCCTCCGCCTCCAGCCCACCGGCGACGGACTCGGGCAGGCGCAGCCGCCAGTCCAGTTCCAGGCCCAGCGGATAGGGCATGGCCAGACCGGCCTCGGCCGCCAGCTCGACACCCAGATCCGGCGTTTCCACCGAGAACGCGTGGATGCGCGCCTGGCCGTCATCCACGGTGGCGGCCAGGCCCATGGCGTCGATACGCAACGGTTCGCCCTCGCCGAACCGGAGCGAGACCCGGGTGAACTCGACATCCGAGAGGTCGATGGCCAGCGGTACGGCGACGGAGTCGGGCAGCCGGAAGGGTTCGGACTCGACTCCGGGCTCGTCGGGGGCGGGATGCATGACCAGGTCCAGCCCCTCGACCCGCAGGCGCGTGACGCTGAGACGGCCGGCGAACAGGGCCAGGGCATTGACGCGGATCTCCAGCTCATCCAGCGAGGCGTCGAGCAGCGCGTCCTCGTAGCGGACACCCTCGAGCTCCAGGCCCTGCAGCAGGGTGCCGCGGACGCGCTCAATCGTGAGCTCGCCCGGGGCCAGGGCAACGCCGCGCTGCACCAGCCAGCGGCTGCCGGGCTCGGTGCCAAGCAGCACGGTGAGCAGCGTGGCCAGCACGATGAAGGCGATGAGCACGCTGTAGATGGCACGACGCATCAGAGATCAGGCCCCATGGTCAGGTGCAGGCGGAAGCTGTCCTCATGGTCGAGCGGGTGCGCGACGTCCACGCGGATGGGTCCGATGGGCGAGCGCCAGCGCACGCCGAGCCCCACCCCGACGACCGGCTCGTACTCGTCGTAACGGTCGTAGGCGTTGCCGGCGTCGACGAAGGCGGCCATGCTCCAGCGGCCGGCCAGGGGGTGTTCGTATTCCAGGCTGCCGGTGAGGGTGTGCCGGCCGCCGACCACCTCGCCGTCGGCGTTCTCCGGGCCGAGGCTCTGGTAGCCGTAGCCGCGCACGCTGTCGTCGCCGCCGGCGAAGAAGCGCACCGAGGACGGCAGCTCGACCAGCTCATCGGCCAGGGTCGCACCGCCCTCGGTGCGGCCGATCAGCCGCCCCGACCCCAGCGGCAGGATGAGCTTGGCGCGGCCGTGGAACTGGGCAAAGCTCACCGTGGAACCGGCCTGCTCCAGGGCGCCACGCGTGCTGCCATAAAGCCGCCAGCCGCGACGCGGGTTGATGGGGTGATCGGAGCGCACGCGGGTGAGCGCCAGCCCCGGCATGAGCAGGTCGCTGCGGTCGGTGACATCCGCCACGGTGTAGTCCTCGCGCTCGAAACTGAGCGAGCGGGTCTCCACCCAGCCCGAGTTGTGCTGGATGGTGTGGCTCACCCCCAGGCCGTAGATGTCCGACTCCGCGGTGTCCGTTTCCTCGGTCTGGTAGCGCGCCAGCAGGTTCACGCGCTCGCGGGAGGGATCGTCCAGCGGGATCTCGTAGTTGAAACCCGTGCCGGAACGCACCGGCGAGAGCTCCATGTCGAACTGGTAACGATGGCCGAGGCGGTTGGCGTAGCGGTTCTCGAAGCCCAGGCGCAACCGCGGGCCGATGTCGGTGGAGGCGCCGATGCCGACGAGGTAGGCGTGGCGCTTGCGCGGGGTCAGCTGCACCTGGATGGGTACCCGGCCGTCGGCCCGCGCATCGGTCTCGGTGCGCACGCGCACCTCGCTGTAATAATCGCTATCCGCCAGCCGCTGCTGCAGGTCGATGAGCTTGCGGGCCTCGTAGGGATCGCCCTCGTGCACCGGCAGGAACTTCGCCACCAGCTCGGGCCTGAGGATGTCCTGCTCCACGCTCACGGTGCCGAAGGCGTAGCGCGCGCCACTGTCCATGTGGATCACGGCATCGGCGTGGCCCTCACCCACGTTGACCCGCAGTTCGCGCACCAGGACCTGGTGGTCGAAGTAGCCGCGGTCGGCCGCGAGCCGCGTCAGGGCCTTGCGCAGGTCCTCGTAGCGGTCATGGCGCAGCGGGTCGCCGGGCTTCAGCGGCGCGTCAGCCAGGAGTGCATCGAAGGCCGGATCATCGGCCGCCTCGCCCTCGATCGTTACGTCCACGTGGCGCACGCGGATGCGCTCGCCGGGATCGACGGCGATGTCCAGCCGCCAGCACTCCCCTTCTCGGTGCAGCACGAATTCCAGATCGGGGCTGTAGTAACCGAGCGCCCGCAGGGCCTTGCGTGCCTCGTCATCGGCCCGGCGCAACAGCGCCCGCTCGCGCCACGTGGCCAGGTCACAGGCCTCGCGCCCAATGCTCAGATGGGAACGGATGTTGTCCGCCAGCTCATCGCCCAGCCCCGGGAGGCGGATCTCCGGCGCCTGCGCCAGGACCGGCCCGGCCAGCAGGACCAGCAGGCCGGCGAGCAGGCGGGCGAGCCAGCCGTTGTGCCGGCGGCGAATCAGAGTGCGTTGTACGGGATATCGCATGCAGGGCCGCAGGATGACTATCGGACGAAGGACACGGGCTCAGGGTATCGGGCCCGAGGCAGGTCATTAAGTTCCGGTTGTTGAATCGCTGACACCATATTAAATCAGATCGACGAGCGCCTACGCCGGCCAGGCGGCGCGCAGCACGCTGGCACCCCGCCCGTTCGGGGCGGCCGGGTCGAAGGTCCCGCCGGAGAGCGTGACGCGCTCATGCAGCGCCAGCAGGTGCAGGTCGTAATCCGGCGACGCCTCCGCCGCAGGCGCGGGGCGGTCATCGCCGATTGTCAGCCACAGCACACCGTCCTCCCGTCCCAGGCGAACCTCGGCGCGGCTCGCACCGGCATCGCGGGCGAGGTATTGCAGGGCCTGCTGCACCACGCGAAAGACCACGACCTTGAGCGGTGGCGGTATGTCCTCTTCCTCGAGCGCGGCCTCGCAGTCGAATGTCGTGCCGGGGTACACCTTGCCCAGTTCCCGGCAGTACCAGTGCAACGTGGGCAACACCCCCCAGCTCGTCGAGGCCCGGCGGGCGGATGTCCATGGCCAGGGCGCGCACGTCCTGCATTGCCGCCTGCACCAGGGGCACGAGTGGCGCGAGCTCCGGGCTGTCGCTCGCGTCCTTGTCGGCAAGCAGACCGTGCGCGTGTTCGAGGCGGAACTTCAGCGCCCCCAGGGTTTGCGCCACCCCCTCGTGCAATTCGCGCGCCACGCGCCGCCTTTCTTCCTCCTGGTTCGCGATCAGCTGGGCCGACAGCCGTTCGAGGGCATAGGAACGCTCGCGTATCGTCGATTCCTGTTCCTGGATGATGCGCTCGGCGTGACGCACGATGCCCACCAGCACCAGGTACAGCAGCAGCATCACGCCGGCGCTGCCCGTGAAGATCACGAGCTCCGCCTTCTCGACCTCGGCGAGCATCGGGGTCAAGTCGGTGTACACCGTGAATATGCCGGCCACCGGGTCCGCAGGCCCATTGCGTACCGGCACGTAGCTGATGACGACGTTCTCGCCCTCGCGCGGGGTCGCGAACAGGCGCAACAGGCCGCGAAACTCGGATCGGCTGTAGACCTGGCCGTTGATCGCCACCTGGTAGGCCTCGGTGCCGGTACGGTTCTGCCCGATCAGATCGGACACTGTTGAGTAGAGCACGATGCCCTCGTCGTCGATCAGGCTGATCCGCAGCACGGCCGAGTCCTGCACCATGCGCGTGACGATCCGGGTCAGCCCCGGGGGGAAGGGCTCGCCGTGGTGGAGCTCTTCATCGGCCAGGTAGGCGTCGATATCCGGACGCATGGCGTCGAGCAGGCTGTCGGCGAGCAGCACGTTGCCGCGCTCACCGAAGCTTCGGAGCTCCTGGATGGCCACGTGGCGGTAGAGCAGGGCCAGCAGCAATGCCGCCACGAGGATGCAGACCAGGCTGGCGAGGGAAAAGAAACGCAGGATGCCGAACATCTGCTGGTGCCTGGAATGCATGCCGAGTGTCTCCCACAAGACTGCGTGATTGCGGCGCGCTCACAATGAGTCTAGACGCCGCCGGCCACCATGTGAGGGCATGTCGCCGCGCGATGCGTGCGGCCTTGCTAGCGGCCCAGCGTCCCGAAGATCAGCGTCGACAGCAGCCGTTCCACCGGCGCGAGGTCGTCGGTGAGTACCGGCAGCTCCGCCAGCGGCGTACCCGTCGCCAGCAAGCGGCCGGTGATGTCCTGCCACTCGCGCGCCGGCCAGTTGCGGGCCATCACGCGCTCGGACAGGGCCGTGGCGCCGCCCATGGTGATCACGTAAGTCATGCGCTCGGGCCGCTCGGGCCAGGCCTCCAGCCAGACGCGCACGTCGGCGAACACGGTGCCGAGTGTCTTCACGATGCTCTTCACCAGCCGGGGGTCAGGATGCGCATCCACCACGTTGAGCACGTACAGGCCGTCGGGCGTCAGGCGCGAGCGCACCAGCTCGGCGTACTCGGCGGTGACCAGGTGATAGGGGATCGCGATGTCATGGAAGACATCGCCCACGATGACGTCGAAGTGCCCCTCGGGCATGCCGGCCAGTACCCGCCGGGCGTCCGAATGGATGATGCGGTCGGCGGCGCCGTCGTAATACATCTGCTCGCGGGCCACCGCCGTCACCGCCGGGTCGATCTCGGCGATCACGATCTCGGCGTCGGGGTAGCGCGCCCGCAGCGCGCGCGGCTGTGTATAGGCGCCACCGCCGGCGAAGAAACTACGCAGCGGCCGCCCCTCGATGCCGTCGGCATGCGCCACGATCACCTCGTCCATCAGGTGCGTGTACGGCGAGGGCAGAAAGCGCGGGCGCTCGCGATGGCTGATACCGTGCAGCAGGTGATCCAGCACCAGACCGCGCCCCTGGCCGAAAGGCAGGTCGCGGCTCACGTCCACCACGCGGATACAGAAGTAGTTGGTCTCGCGGTCGCACAGTGCCTCGAAACCGCCGCGCGCGCCGGTCCAGGACACCAGGCCCACGGCCAGTACCGCCAGCACCGCGATCGCGGGCATGCGGCGGCGCAGGAAGACGAGGGCGAGCAGGGCGAGCACGGCGCCGGTGCCGAGAATCACCGCCCGGGTACCGAAGTACTGGATGAAGACGTAGCCGGTGGCAAAGGTGCCGACGATGCTGCCGAAGGCCGCCAACGCGTGCATCATGCCGACGATGTGCCCGGTGCGCGCATCCAGCCTGAGCGCCAGCGTGGTGAGCAGGGGCGTGACCACCCCGAGCAGCACGGCCGGGACGAAGAAGAGCGTGGCCACGTAGACGAAGCTCGCCGCCAGCAGCCCCATCTCCATGCGCTGCAGCGGCCCGCCCACCAGGGTGAGCAACAACAGCACGCCGACGCAGGCCAACGCGCCGGCGCCCAGCACCCAGCCCGCCACGGACTCGTCGGCCCCGCGATCGGCCCATACCCCGCCCAGCCAGTTGCCGACGGACAGGCCACCGAGCACCACACCGATGATCGCCGTCCAGGAATACAGCGACGCCCCGATATACGGCGCCAGCAACCGCGCGGCCGCGATTTCCAGCGCCATCAGGCCCGCCGAGCTCAGAAAGATCGCCAGCGCGTAGACCGCCAGCCGTGCACGCGGCCGTGCCGTTGCCTGTTCCATTCGTTTCTCCCGGATTGTCCCCGTCGTATGGACCGAATGATGACAGGGAAATTCCCCCGGGGCATCCACTACCAGGCGAACCGGCCTTCGATCGATAGACGGGGGCTCTCGGCGTGACAGTGATTCACGATTTCACCCGGCCGGCGCTTTCACACTATGCTTGGCCCATGACGCGCCCGCATGCGGGCGCACGGCACTCAACCCAGGGAGATACCCATGAAGGCGATTCTGATCAGTCCCGAGGAGCAGTCCATCGAGGCCATCGACATCAGCGGCAGGGAAGAGATTGCAAAGC
>DSBO01000252.1 GCA_011046015.1 Thioalkalivibrio sp.
CATTACCCATCGCACGCGATTCCCCATGTCTCCCTCCTGGATCACTCTGCCTGTCACGCCTGCCGAAACCGTGCAGGCATGTACATCATCGCACCCACCCCTGCCGGTTCGCCAGCGCTGGCGGCAGGTCCGGGCACGGGTCCGCAGGCCGGCATGGCAAGCCCCGGATTCCCATCTATACTCCGTTACCAGCCATCACGAACCGATTGGGACGCGGGCCCCTCGCCAATGCGGGTGCCGCGCCAACTCGACGCGAGGTGCCACATGAAGCCTGTCATCCTTGCCGCCGGCTGTATCCTTGCCGTGCTCGCCTTGGCCAGTCCCGCACTGGCCGATGACCGCTACCGTGACTACGACCGCTACGACGGCTACCGGGAACTGCCCTACGACAGGCACCGGCACCACTACCGCAACCGCCATCACGAACACCGCGGTCACCGCTACGCCTACCAGGGGCACTGGCGCTCCTGGGACGAGTGGGACCGCTACACGAGACGGCATCCTGAACTACGCCGGCATGGGCGCTACTATTACGAGGGCGCCCACCTGATGTTCCGCACCTGCCCGCCCGATTCGAACACCTGCATCTACTTTTCCATCGGCAGGTAACGCGCACGGCAACGCCCAAGGCGCCTAAACCAGCCGAATTGTTCACAGAAGAATCCGACGGCCGGTGTCTGGAGCACATCAGTACCGAAACGGTGGGGCCGTCGGTGCTCGGTTGTCTGTTGCAGCAGAGCGGCGCCGCGGGCCTGGGCGAAAGGCCAGCCCTGGCGGCACACCCAAAGCTGGAACCTTCATCCCTGCGAGAGAACCTGTGCCGGAGTCGATCCAGTACCGGGGTTCAGTGAACGAAGGCCGCTGGATTCCCAGCCTTCGCGGGCATGACGGGAAGATGCCCTGGCACGAGATGTCACGTACGCGGTAACAACCGGCACGGAACAACCGGCCGAGAGATGACGCGGGGTCCGTGGGAAGATCGCGGCGAACGGCCCCCGGCTTCGCATGCCCGCACCGGGTGCCGCTCAGTGGAGCCACGCCTGCCGGATCTCGTACAACATCTCCCCCAGTTGCCGGGTGCGCACGGGACTGTGCGCCTGGCCGTGCTGCTCGAAGTACAGCTGGTCACCCTCGATGCGCACAAGCCGCACCCCGACCCCGTCGAGCTCCGCGCGCAGCGCCTCCAGGCCCGCATCGCGGGGGCCAGTGGAGGGTGTCGGTGATTCGGTCAGCAGGCCAACCACCGCGAGTACGGCGGGCAGATCCACGCGGCGGGTTCGCGCCGTGATCACGGCCAGCGCCTTCCGAATGGGCTCTCGACGCTCATGCGAATGCCGCGGGGGCAGCGCAAGGGTGCCGCGCAGCAAGGCACTGACACGTGCCTGCCAGGCCGCCGGCGGCGGTGACTTCTCGAAGGCCATCATGGGTTCGTGGGCGATGTGCACACCGGCCTCGTTGCCCCGCTCGATCTCCGCCAGCACCAGCAATGCGAGCGCCCGCGCCAGGTCCAGCCGTGGCATGAGGTCATCCAGGCGCGCGTCGGCCGCGGCATGGAGGTCGAGCAACAGGTCCGGCCAGGGCGGCGTCACCGCCCACAGCGTCGCGCCCAGCACCGTGGCGGGCCGCGCAGCTCCCGCCAGTGTTCCTCGCAAAGCGCGACCAGCGTCTCCTGCAGCGCGGCGCGGCGCACGTCCGGGACCTTCCTGAGCAGGCGGCCGGCCTCCTGCGCACTGTGGGACATACTGGGCATGGGCTATGACCGATGGGGCTCCTGGTAAACAACGTAATACCGGGGCTTCATGCGCGGGGCCTCCCGGGCCATCCACCCCTGATGATTGTATACGCCTCGGGCATCGGCAGTCGCCGCAGCGACGGACTACACTCGTCTCTCCCGGTACGGACACGGAGGGCCTCCCATGAACCTCATCCAGATCACCGGCGGCCTGCTCATACTGCTGACCGCCTTGTGTGCCGGCAGCGCCGGGGCAGCCGACCCCCTCTACCGGCAGGGCGAGGACATCTTCATCGAGACCGGTGTCGAGTCCCCCGACCGCACGCCCACCTGGTATGCCCCGATGGCCGCCAGGCCCTATGCGCCGGTGTTCGAGCTCCTGGCCACGCGCGGGACCCAGGGCCGCTACTACCCCTACACCTACACCGCCACCCTGAAGGACATCATCAAGTTTCACGGTCACGATTGCGAAGGGACCATCCACGCGGCCAACAGCGCGCGCGTCGCATTCGACATCCTGTTCCCGGACGGCATCATCGACCGCAGCGTGCTCTGGGGCATCTCGGGCAACTCGCCCTGCTGGTCCGATGCCATTGCCTTCCTCACCGGCGCGCGGGTGCAGTACGGCAACCTGGGCTTCTTCAGGGAATCACGTTACGGTCACGCCATCCTGCTCTACCGCGAAGACACCGAGACGGCGGTTCTGGCCACTTGGAAGCGCGGGATCAACAACATCCCGGGAGAACCCGTGGTGCTGCCCGGCAAGATCGGCTGGAAGACTGCCGTCGACATCGACGAGGTGATGAAGCTCAAGGAAGACGTCAAGGCCGCCGGCGGCACACCCACGCCCTACCAGGTCGACCTGCTGCGACACCTTCAGTGGAGGCACGTCAATGACATCCTGGAGCACCCCCTGCACGATAGCTACCAAGCCAGGATCATCGAGGATTTTCGCTGGGAGGACTGGGTCGACCCCGAGAAGACCATAACCAAGACACATCCGCGCTCGGATATCCGGCTGCGTAATTACCCGTACCGATCCCGCCCGGTCTCCGGGCCCGAGTAGTCGCGAGCCGGAACCGGCCCCGGGCACCGTCCGTCCACCCGGCACTCACGGGCCAGCCGGACGCGCGATCCCAGGCGCGCCACGCGTTTCCATGCGCCCCCACACCGGGGTTGCACGCCCGCAACGTGATTGGCACCGGAAACCCCTGACACTACACTGCCTCGAATGAACCTTTCGATGCTTCTCACCTTTCTCGGCGGTGTCGGCCTGTTCCTGCTCGGCATGCGGCTGATGACCGATGGCCTCAAGGTGGCGGCCGGGGATGCCCTGCGCGAAATCCTGGCCCGAGGCACCGCCACCACCGGTCGCGGCATTCTCTCCGGCATCGTGATCACCGCGGGCGTGCAGTCCTCCTCGGCCGTGATCTTCGCCACCATCGGCTTCGTCAATGCGGGGCTGCTGACCCTGCTCCAGTCGGTCGGCGTGATCATCGGCAGCAACATCGGCACCACCGTCACCAGCTGGCTGGTGGCACTGGTCGGCTTCAACGTCAACCTGCCGGCGCTGGCGTTGCCGGCCATTGCGCTGGGTGTGTTCCTGCGCATCACCGGCGGCGATTCCCGGCGCGGCTCACTGGGCGACGCGCTCACCGGTTTCGGGATCTTCTTCCTCGGCCTGGATGTACTCAAGGGCACCTTCGCCGGCATCGGCGAGCAGGTGGATCTCGCAAATTATGCCGACAGACACTTAATGCTGTTCGTCCTCATCGGCATCGTGCTCACCGTGCTGATGAACTCGTCCAGTGCCGCGCTGGCCGTCATCCTCACCGCGGCCGGCAGCGGGTTCATCTCCCTCACGGCGGCCGCGGCGCTGGTGATCGGCGCCAACATCGGCACCACCTCCACCGCCATGTTCGCCATGCTGGGGGCCACCGCCAGCGCCAAGCGCACGGCGAGCATGCACGTCCTTTTCAACGTGATCACCGGCGCGGTAGCCCTGATACTACTGCCCGCCCTGCTGTGGCTGGTGATGTGGATCGCCATCCAGCTCGGGCTCGAAGCCACGCCGGCCACCACCCTGGCAATCTTTCATACCGTGACCAAGCTGGTGGGGGCAGCAATCGTCTGGCCGCTCTCGCCCTACCTCGTGCGGTTTCTCGAGACGCGCTTCGTCTCCGGCGAGGTCGATGAAGGGGTGCCTCGCCACCTCGACCGCACCATCGCCGGCACGCCGGACCTCGCACTGGAGGCCCTGAACATGGAGATCCGGCGCATCAGTGAACTGGCGCGCCGCAGCGCCTTCGCCGCCCTGAGCGCCGAAGGCCCGCCACCGTCGTTGTCGCTGGAACGTGACCGCGACGCCATTCAGCGCCTGGTGATCGCCGTCGGTGAATTCACCACCCGCGCCCAGCATGGCGACGTACCCCAGTCGATTGCAGGCGGCTTCCCGGTGGCCCTGCGCATCACCCAGTACTACGCCAACATCGTCGAACGTGCCGAGGAGTTGGTGCGCTCCCAGATCGCCATGCCGCCCGTAAAGGATGAAGAGCTCGCCTCGGCCGTGGCCGACTACAAGCGCCAGGCGGTGCACCTGCTCAAACTCACCGACCCTTATACCGAGGCCTTTTCCGCCACCGCGATGGAAGAAGCGAAGAGCGTCACCGAGGACAGCTACCAGCAGCTCAAGGCGACCCTGTTGCGCGCCGGCGTGCAGGACCGGATAGCCGTGCGCCAGATGGTCGCGCGCCTGGATGAGATCAGCGCGATCCGCCGCATCCTCGACCAGGCCTTCAAGGCCGCCCGGTACACGGAAGTCCTGCGCCAGGACCTGCATCAGGCGTCGCCCGCCGAAGCGGCAGACAATGCGGTGGAAAAGGTAGCGGAAGAAACGGGGACGCCCGGAATCAACGAGGGCGAGAAGTAGCCCGCGGCCAGGTTGACCCTTGATCCCGGGCAGGCTGCATCACCGCCGTCCGTCCGCGGGTTCGACGTCCGGACCCGGAAGCGACTCTACCGTCTTAGCGCGAAGCATCCGACCTGAACGACAGTTCATGTTGAATCTGCTCCACGAGAGCCCGCAGCGCCCCTTGATCAAAGAACTCGGTCCCGATGGAATACAGGTCTCCACCCTGTTTGTGGAACACCAGTCGCCTCGGAGACAGCACGACCCCCCACTTCTTCGATTCCTCGATCACCTCGACACCGGCCAGCTCGTCAACCGACGCACCCCACATGAAATTCGGGCCATGCGTAATAGATAGTCCGTCCCCACCAAGCGTGATCTTGAATGTGTATTCGTCCTCTGGCCGGAAAAGCCAAAGGATGGCAGTAACGACTGCCGCCCCGGCAAATGCCCCCCAGTTTTGCCACGAAGTGGTGATGAACACGACCAAGGCGCCGCCCCATAGGCCTGCAAGCAGAATGGCCATCTTGCGTTTCGCCTCGGGAGTAGTTCGCGGATTACTGGCGGTGAGCTCCATGGCTAACATCGCCACAACCCCACGCGGATCGTTTCCAGTGCTGCATCTCGCCTGGCAGCGAGCACCACAGCCGTGGAACACAGCAGGACGATCCGCTCGTGGTAGCGATGGACAATGCGCAGGAAAAAACCCGGCAGATGATGGCGATGCGCGCGTGACATGACCTCCCTTCCTGGAAGCCCGCTGTCGGGGCTATGAATGGCCTCACAAGGCCGCTGCGTCATAGAAAATACGCTGCTTTTATGCCCCGCACAATCGGCTGGCCTGGCCCGACCCCGGCCTGTCGGGCCACGGCGCGCTCACCAGTGTTCCGGCCTGTCCAGCGAACGCGCACACACCAACCGACCGCTTACCGCATCAAGCGCATCTCCCTGCAACGCCAGGGCCATCCATGCCTCCGGATACGCGAGCGGATAGGGGGCACGCACCCGATGCTGATGACTGAATCCGAAGCGGCGGTAATACCCGGGATCCCCCAGCACAAATACCAGCTGGACACCCCGCTCGCGAAGCGTCTTCAGGCCATGCTCGACAAGCTCACGCCCGACTCCCTGACGCTGAAAGCCCTTCGCCACCGCCAGCGGCGCGAGTATGCAAGCACGCACATGCCCGCTACCCGTCACCTGCACGGTGCTGAAGATCACGCTCCCGATCACCTCCCCGTCCGTCTCGGCAACCAGCGCAAGCAGCGGCCTTGCCGTGGCATCCGCCAGCAGCTCCGTGACCAGCACCGACACCGCCTCGCCCTCCTCACCGAAGACATCAAGATGAAGCGTTCGGATCGCCGTCTGATCGGCTGCCACGGCTTCCCGTATCTGCACAGAACCACCCGGACTAGTCAAAGAGATCAGTGAATGATATTAGCCCGCGGGCTACCAGATGGCGTCCCATCGTCTACCATGGAACCAGCATCCGCGCCCGAACATCGCTAGCATCACTGACAGCGCCCCACGCCGGCAACCAACATCGCCAGAGAGGCCACCGGACCATGCAACGCCCGACGCCCGACACCAGCTCTCGCCGCCCGAGGCGCACCCGGCGCCAGCTCAACCGCCTGCTTCCGCTGCTGATCTTCGGCGCCGTCGGCGGCTACATCCTCGTGCAGGAAGTGCCGACCGTGAACCGCTGGTACCAGCAGCTCACCAACCCCGGGCGCCTCACCGCCACCGAGGCCTGCCAGCGCGCCGCCCTGGTCGCGGCCGACCGCCCCGAAACGGCGCGGAGGCGAGCTACCGGTACAGCTGCTACACCGACCGGGAGGGAAGGCTGCTGAGCCGGAATCGGGAGAAGGGTGTAGTGAAGCCCGAGTAAAGAGGCAATGCCGGGCTGGGCTATGGGGAAACCGTGCGCTGTCCCGTGTCGATGGCCAGCGGCAGGAAGAATTGTTTAGCCAGCGCCAGCGCCTGGTTCAGGTCGTAGATATCGCGCATGCCCTCCCCCGCCTCGCGCCACTGTGCGGCAGTCTGCGCATCGCCGAGGAAGACCATCTCCCGGCAGAGGCTGTGGGCCGCGCATCCGCCGGTGTCCTGCCAGGCGATTCCCACCTGCACGTCGGACGGCTCGGCGAGTTCTAGCCTGTCGCCATCCTGTAAAATCCGCACCGCCGCACCGCTCACCGCGCAGCGCGAATCGATCTGTACCCGTGCCTGCATGACGGGCGCCACCGCCAGGGCGTCGAGGGCGCACATGGCGAAGAGGCGCACCCCGTCGACAGACAGTTGATGGTCGGTGGTCTCCGTGGTCAGCGGATAGGCGCCGAGCACGCGGGCGTGAGCCGCATCGGCCACCACCAGGTCGGCGGCCGCCAGTTCGTCCACCACCTGCCGGAATTGCACCGGGTCGTACTCCCGCAGATCCTCGGCCGCTACCGGCAGGCCCCTGGTGCGCAGCTGTTCGAGAATGCGCCCATAGGCCTGTTGCGCCAGTGGAGAGGCCTGGGCCAGGCGTTCGGCCAGCGGCAGGAGCGCCTCGAGCCGGCGCACCCCCGAGACGGCGGGATCGGCATCCAGCCCCGCCTCGATGCCACCAATCGCCTTCAGGCAGCACCGCCCGGAGGGGTTGCGCGCCTCGCAGGCACAGCGCTTCTCGCGCGTCTGTTCGACGATGTACGCGCGGCTGCGGTTGCTACCCGCCTGCCACTCATCGGCAATCCGCCGACCCGACACATCGAAACAATGACAGACGAGGTCATCCAGGTCGCCCGTCTTCTCGTAGCCGAGCGCACGCACCTGAGTGCGGTCGAAGACATCCCCCTCAAGGGAGAAATACACGACAGCGCAGGCCGGATCGGCACAGAAATAACAGGGCGCATCCGGTAGGGACAGCAGGGCTGGCGCATGCAGGTTGTGGCTGAGCGTCGTCACGGAAACGGCCGAGGCCAGTGTCCCGCACGAGGGGCAGGACGACTTGCGCGGCACGTCATGTGACGCAGCCTGACCAGCGGACGAGGAACAGCAATCACTCATGAACGGTCACCGAATAGGAGAAGGACAGGTAAATCCCAGCTGGGCCCCGTCCGGAAACAGCATATCGATTGACTCAGGCAGGCCACCGCTTTGGGCATACTGTCACCAAAATTTCCTATTCGACGAGAACCGATCCTTCGCGCACGGTGAAGCCGGAAAAAAACCGGGTCAGAGAGGAATTCCTTCTAATACTTAGAGAACATTGCTCTCTGACCCGGGTTTTCGGGACCCGGGTTTTCGAATCAAAGAGGCCCGGAATACTAGGCTGGAAAGGAACCATATTTAGGAAGAGTTTCCAACTTTTCATCCCAATTCGCCCTGCTGTCCATGAATATATGCCCTTGGGGTCGGAGCGGCACATCTGTATCAAGGCTCCCAGCAGGCACGAGTAACGTGCCGTTCGTTTGCAGACTTGGCAGCGCCGAACCACAAACCGCACAAAAGCTCCTAACGTGGCGCGTTTCAGGCAATTTATAGATGGTTACTTGCGATTCTCCAGACAGCCAGCGCAGTTCAGCAACCTTAGAGAAAAGATTAGCGGCGTTAGATGAGCCCGTGTCTTTCCGACAACGCGAACAGTGGCAAAGAAAGAAACCCTCAAAGGGCCCGGTCACCTCGAAGCTAATCGCCCCGCATAGACATCCACCAGTATGTTTCACAGCATCACCCATCTGAATTTGTCGGCTCCAAAAAAACCGGGTCAGAGAGGAATTCCTTCTAATATTAGAGAATATTCCTCTCTGACCCGGGTTTTCCTATTATGTTCGTTTTTCATTGAATTTTCGCGCTTTTACTAAGGTTATGACGAGCACATAGTAACTGGATATTCTCAGCTTTCAGTGATGTCCCACCCTTCGAGTACGGGAGAATGTGATCAAAATGCAGCTCATCGGTTGCGCCGCACGTGACGCACTTACCACCATCGCGCGCCCAAACCTCCAATTTGACGCTGGTCGGAATGATGCGGCTGCGCTCAGCGAAGCGACTGGAAACCTCCTCAGCGGCTGATTCATCGGAAACGTTTTCCACAGCCACCAGCTTGAACTTAAAAACATTCCTGATACCGTCATTCTCAGTCCAAGAATCTACCAAGTGGAA
>DSBO01000131.1 GCA_011046015.1 Thioalkalivibrio sp.
GCGCAATGCCCGCCAGCAGCGCGCGGCCGAGTACCGCGCGCTGCGCGTCGCCGTCTTCCCGCCCCAGGGCCTGGGCGGCGAACCCCGTGGTGCTCATGCGCAGGAAACCGAACTGCCAGAACACGAACTGCACCAGCATGGCCCCCACCGCCACCCCGCCGAGGTAGCGCGCGTCCGGCAGGTGGCCGACCACGGCGGTGTCCACCAGCCCCAACAGGGGCTGGGAGATGCCGGAGAGGATCATGGGCAGGGCCAGGGCCCAGACGCCGCGATGGGTGAGCGGGGTGTGGGTGGTCACGGGAGTTCCTGTCGAGACGAGTTCACGCGGGCCTTGTCATCGCAGCCGCGGAAGGTAACATCGCCGCATGGACCCGCGCGACGACCTCATTCGGCATTACCGCTGGCTGCGCCAGTATGGCTACAACGATTCCCACTCGGGCAACCTTTCGGTGCGCGACGGGGAACGGTTCTGGATCACGCCCACCGGCGCCTGCGCCGACACGCTGACCGCCGAGGAACTGGTGGCCTGCCCGGTGGACGGCGCGATCCCGGCGGGCGCGAGCAGCGACGCGCCGCTGCATCAGGCCGTGTATCGGGCCAACCCGGCGCTTGGCGCGGTAATGCACTCGCACGGGGCCCACTGCATCGCGCTCACCCTGAACGGCCAGGACTACCGGCCGGTGGACTTCGAGGGCCAGTACTACTTCGACACGATCCCCGTCATCGCCATCGACTACGCGCGCTACTTCGACGAGGCCCCGGTGAAGGTTCCGCCGGTGCTGGCGAGGCGGCCGATAGTGATCGTGCGCGGCCATGGCGTGTACGCCGCGGCCGAGAGCCTAAACCTCGCCTACAAGTGGACCTGTTCACTGGAGCTCTCGGCCCGCACCGACTGGCTGGCGCGGGTGGCCGGCACAAGCTGAGTCGACTTCAGATCTCCACCATCTCGAAGTCTTCCTTGCTCGCGCCGCACTCCGGACAGGTCCAGTTGATGGGCACATCTTCCCACCGGGTGCCCGGCGGGATGCCGTGCTCCGGGTCGCCCTTCGCCTCGTCGTAGATGAACCCGCAGATGACACACATGTACTGTTTCATGATCGATTAAGCGCTGTTGGGAATGGAACAGGCATTCACCGCCGGGTGAATCGCCGCAGGGATGATACACTTTAAAGCATCGATCACCACCCCCCCAGCGAGACCCGGACGTGAACCAGCCCCCGATCCCCGTCGTCATGAGCATCGCCGGCAACGACCCGACCGGCGGCGCCGGCCTGCAGGCCGACATCGAGGCCATCACCAGCATGGGCTGCCACGCCTGCCCCGTGGTGGCCGCGATCACCGTGCAGGACACGCACGACGTGCAGGCCCTGGAGCCGTTGCCGGCCAGCCTGGTGGTGTCGCAGGCCCGCGCCGTGCTGGAGGACATGCCGGTACACGCCATCAAGCTCGGCCTGCTCGGCTCGGTGGAGATCATCCAGGCCGTGCACACGCTGCTCACCGACTACCCCCAACTGCCAATGGTCCTCGACCCGGTGCTCGCCGCCGGCGGTGGCGCGGCGCTGGCGGACGAGGCCATCATCGACGCCATGTGCACCCTGCTGCTGCCGCTGGCCACGGTGATCACACCCAATTCGCAGGAGGCGCGCCGCCTCGCGCCGGGCTCGGATACCCTTGATGCCTGCGCCATGGCGCTGCTCGACCAGGGCGCCGAGTTCGTACTCATCACCGGCGCCCACGAGAACACCCCGCAGGTGCACAACACCCTCTATGCCAACAACCGCCAGCTGGAGCGCTTCAGCTGGGAGCGCCTGGAGGGCAGCTACCACGGCTCGGGCTGCACCCTGGCCTCGGCCATCGCCGGCCTGCTGGCCCAGGGCCAGGAACCGCTCACCGCCATCCACGAGGCGCAGGAGTACACCTGGCAGACCCTCGCCCACGGCTACCGCCTGGGCATGGGGCAGCAGTTGCCCAACCGGCTGTTCTGGGCGGAGGCCGAGGAGGAGTGAACCGGGCCCGACTGGCCGGCGTCTACACCATCACCGACGCCGCCCTCACCCCCGCCGAGCGCCTCGAACAACAGGTCGAGGCGGTGCTGCGCGGCGGCTGCCGCATCGTGCAGTACCGCGACAAGTCGCCCGATGCGACGCGGCGCCTGCACGAGGCGCGGGCCCTGCGCGCCCTGTGCGAGGCCTTTGGCGCGCTGCTGCTGATCAACGACGACGTCGAGCTCGCCGCGACCTCCGGCGCCCACGGCGTGCACCTGGGCCAGCAGGACCGTCCGCTCGCCGCGGCGCGGGAACGCCTGGGACCGACCGCCGTCATCGGCATCACCTGCCACGCCTCGCTGGAACTGGGCCGCGCCGCCGAGGCCGGGGGCGCCGACTACGTCGCCTTCGGCGCCCTCTTCCCCTCCCCCACCAAGCCCGCCGCCAGCCGGGCCTCGCTGGATCTGATTCGCGAGGCACGCCAAACGCTGTCGGTGCCGATCTGCGCCATCGGCGGTATCGACGCGGACAACGCCGCCGAGGTGATCGCGGCCGGCGCGGACATGCTCGCCGTGATCAGCGGGGTGTTTGCACGGCCAGATCCCGAAACCGCCACGAGTGCACTGCACAGACGATTCGAATCGCGCTGAGCCCTGCATTCACGGGCAAATCGTGTAGACTGTTGGGCTTCCCCGGAACTACAGGATCGGAGCAGGCATGAGTCAGTCCCACCAGCTCTTCGTCGAGGCCCAGGAGCACATCCCGGGCGGCGTGAATTCCCCCGTGCGCGCCTTCAAGGGCGTGGGCGGCGAGCCCGTCTTCATCGAGCGCGCCGAGGGCGCCTATCTCTTCGACGTCGACGGCAAACGCTACATCGACTACATCGGCTCCTGGGGGCCGATGATCGCCGGCCACGCGCACCCCAAGGTGCTGGCGGCGGTGAAGGCGGCGGTGGACCGGGGCCTGAGCTACGGCGCGCCGACGAAGATCGAGATCGAGATGGCCGAGGCCATCGCCCGCATCATGCCGTCCATGGTGATGACCCGCATGGTCAACTCCGGCACCGAGGCGACCATGAGCGCCATCCGGCTGGCGCGCGGCTACACCGGCCGCGACAAGATCGTGAAGTTCGAGGGCTGTTACCATGGCCACGGCGACTCGCTGCTGGTGAAGGCGGGCTCCGGCGCGCTGACCCTGGGCGTGCCCAACTCGCCGGGCGTGCCGGTGGCGCTGGCCGAACACACCATCACGCTCACCTACAACAAGCTCGACGAGGTGCGCGAGGCCTTCGAGCACATCGGTCACCAGGTGGCCTGCATCATCGTCGAGCCGGTGGCCGGCAACATGAACTGCATCCCGCCCGTACCGGGCTTCCTCGAGGGCCTGCGCGAGATCTGCGACGAGTACGGCAGCGTGCTGATCTTCGACGAGGTGATGACGGGCTTTCGCGTCGCCCTGGGCGGTGCCCAGGCCGTGTACGGTGTCACCCCCGACCTCACCACGCTCGGCAAGATCATCGGTGGCGGCATGCCGGTGGGCGCCTTCGGCGGCAAGCGCGAGATCATGCAACAACTCGCCCCGCTCGGACCGGTCTACCAGGCCGGCACGCTCTCGGGCAACCCGATCGCCATGGCGGCAGGCCTTGCCACCCTGGAGATCATCAGCGAGGCCGGCTTCTACGCAGACCTCACGGCGAAGACCTCCCGACTGGTGGAGGGCATCGTGGCGAAGGCGCGGGAGGCCGGTATCCCCATGACCAGCAACCAGGTGGGCGGCATGTTCGGCCTGTTCTTCACGGACGAGAAAGAGGTGACGGACTTCTACCAGGTGACCAACTGCAATCTCGACCGCTTCAAGCTGTTCTTCCACGGCATGCTCGAGCGCGGCGTGTACCTCGCGCCCTCGGCCTTCGAGGCCGGCTTCGTCTCCAGCGCCCACAGCGACGCCGACCTGGACGCCACCATCGCGGCCGCGGCCGAGGTGCTGGCCGAGTTGTAGCCTTTGGCATGTAGCGTGAGACGTAAGGGGCGACCTGCCTCCTCACGCCTCACGCCTCACGCCTCACTTCAGATTCAGCACCGGGCTGGTGGCGGTGGCGGGGTGTTCGGGCAGGATGATGAAGGCATAGTCGTTACGCGCGTGGCAGATCACGCACTGGGCGCGCATGTGGTCGAAGGCCTTGTAGAAGGGCTCCCATTCCTGCTTCTCGAAGGCCGCTTCGAACTTCTCGAAACCCTCGTCGAGAAAGTCCTGGGCCGTGGCCGCGCGGCTCGGGCGGGTGATCTGCAGCAACTCCGTCAGCGCCTCGATCTCCTCGACCTGGTACTCGGCAAACTCCCACTTCTCCTGCCTGGCCGCCCAGTAGAGATTCTTGTAGCGCTCACCCATCTCGATCATGATTCTCGCGGTCGAAGGCACGGCCTTCACCAGGTTTTCGAGCTTCTCGGTATCGCTACCATCCTTGCGCCAGTCCTTCTGCTTGTGATCGTCGGCCACTGCCGTCGTCATCATCAACGCCGCCAGTGCGGCCAAGATCCATCCTTTTTTCATGGTCTTTCACTCCTGCAGTGCATGGTCATTGTGTTCGTGAAGTCTATGCAGCCGCCAACAACCTGGTCAATCAATCCAGGTAGCGGGCCTGCCATTGCAGGTACAGGCCATGCGCGTGCCGCATATAACTCTCCCGGTCGGCAAAGGCCGCCGGGTCGAGCGCGTCGTACACATGGTAGTTGGCCCGTGGATTCTGCGTCGTAAAGAAGTGCATCAGCTTGTGCAACAGGGTCTCGCCCGGCTTCCACTCGAAATCGTCCTGCGACTCATAATGCAGAAACACGGGGACGATGGGAGTGCCGGTCTTGAGGGAGATCTCGAACACGCCGTAGCGAAAGGTCTCGAAGATCCGCCGCCCCTTGCAGCCGCCTTCGGGATAGACCGCGACATTCCGACCGAGTTCGAGCGCCTCGACGATCGCATCGAAGGCTGCACGCCGCGACTCCCGCTCCTCGCGCTGAACGAACAGCGTATCGGCCGCCACGGAAATACGCCCCACGATCCACCAGTCGCGCACCTCGGCCTTGGCCAGCGAGTGCACGGGAAACAGCGCCGGAATGCCGATGTCCTCGAAGGCCGACGGATGGTTGGCGATCAGCAGGTACTGCCGGGGCAGCGGCCGGGTATTGTGCTGATGCAGGCGCAGCTCCACCCCCAGGGCCCGCACGAAACTGCGACACCAGCCGAAGAACAGACGCGAATAGACGGGGCGTACCAGGCGCCGTGGCAGGAAACTCAGGAGATAGACCAGGGCGGTATAAAGTGTGAAGTCGATTCCGTAAAACAGGCGGCGCAGCCACTTTCCCAGTAAATAAAACACGCGAGAACTCCCTGTTTGCGTTCACAATCGTCTATATCTATGTATAGACGATACTTTTCAGGAGACCGCACCATCATTTCGTCCGGCAACGACAACGACGCGGATGCCTCGCGAACACTGACACTCGTCGTTGATCAGGGCACCCACGCCTCGCGCGCGCTCGTGTTCGATGCGCGGGGCATTTGCGTGCACGACGTTCACCGCGAGGTCACGCTCGATCACGCGGGCGAACACATCGAACAGGATGCCGGTCGACTGGTCGACAGCGTGCAGGAAGTCATCGAGGCGGCCCTGGCGGAGTATCCCGATACCATCGGGTGCATGGCGCTCGCTACCCAGCGCTCCACCGTGGTCGCCTGGGACACCCGCGACGGTCGACCACTCGCCCCGGCCATCAGCTGGCAGGACCGACGCAACGCCGACTGGCTCCTGCGCCATGCCCCGCCGGCAGACCGTCTGGCGCGCGTCACCGGGCTGCGCGCCTCGCCCCATTACGGCGCGAGCAAGCTGCGGTGGTGGCTGGACCACGATCCGGCCATCCAGCAGGCGGCCCGCAACGGCGTGCTGCGCATGGGACCACTGGCCGCCTTCCTGGTCGCCCGCCTGATCCCGGGGCGGCCACCCACCGTGGATGTCACCAATGCCGCGCGCACCCTGCTGCTCGACATCGACCGGGGCGACTGGGACGAGGACCTGCTTGCCCATTTCGGCATCCGGCGCGAGTGGCTGCCGACGGTGCAGCCGGTACGCGCCGACTATGGCCGGCTGCGCAGCGGCGACATCCCGCTCACCGCCGTCAGCGGCGACCAGACGGCGGCCCTGTTCGTCGACGGGTGTCCAGAACCCGGCGAGACACGGGTGAATCTCGGCAGCGGCGCCTTCGTGCTCACGGTGACCGGGACGCAACGGCGCGACGTACCCGACCTGCTCGCGGGGCTGGCCGACCGGAACCCGGGGGGCCCCCTCTATTATGTCGAGGGGACGGTCAACGGGGCAGGCACCGCACTCGACTGGCTGGCCGCTCGCAGCGGCGAAACGCTCGACCCGCCGCGCATCGAGTCCGCGCTACAGGAGATGGCGAACACGGGCCAGGAAACGCCGCTGTTCATCAACGGCGTGGGCGGGCTGGGCTCGCCCTGGTGGGCGGCGACAGAACCCCGGTTCGAAGCCGACGCGCCGACAAGCCTCGCCGCACACGTCGCGGCCGTGGTCGAGAGCATCGCGTTTCTGGTGGCCGAGAACATCGCGCGCATGCACGAGAGCGGGCTGACCCTGGGCCGCCTGGTCTTCACCGGCGGCCTGAGCGGCCTCGACCGCCTCTGTCAGTACATCGTCGACCTGGCCGGACTGCCGGGCGAGCGCATTGTTCATCCGGAAGCCACTGCACGCGGCGCCGCCTGGCTGGCCGCGAAGGACCATCAATCATGGACACTCACGCCACGCACACCCTACACACCCAGACCGGCGGTGGCCTTGCGCCGACGACAGCAACGGTTTCGCGCCGCGCTGCAGGCGAGCCTCAGCCCGTGATCGACCCGTCGCGACTGGTGGCGCATCGGGGGGCGATGCATGACCTGCCGGAGAATACCCTGCCGGCATTCCAGGCCGCGCTCGATGCCGGCGTGCGATTTCTCGAGTTCGACGTTCAGTTCTCCGCCGACGGGGTGCCGATGGTCTTCCACGACGACACGCTGGAGCGCACCACCGCCGAGACCGGCAGCGTACTCGACCGCAGCGCCAAGGAACTGGCGGCAATCTCGGCCCACGTGCCGGCCCTGCTCGGTGAACGCTTCAAGGGCACGCCTATTCCCCGCCTGTCGGATGCCGTGGCGCTGCTGAACCGCTACCCCGGTATCACCGTGTTCGTGGAGATCAAGCGCCAGAGCCTGATGCGTTTCGGCGCCGAGGAATGCGTGGACGCCATCGAGGAGGTGATGCGCGCGGCCGCGTTCGACTGGGTGCTGATCTCCTTCATCCAGGATGCCCTCGAATATGCGCGGCGCCACTACCATCGCCCCATCGGCTGGGTGCTGCGCGAATACAACCTCACCGCCCGGCGTATCGCCGAGATCATGCGCCCGGAGTTCCTGTTCTGTGACTGCGACGGCCTGCACCAGCCACTGGAGTCCCTCTGGCCCGGCAACTGGCAGTGGGTCATCTACGACATCGTCGATGCCCGGCGCGCCGCCGAGCTACAGGAACGCGGCGCCGCGCTGATAGAGTCCGGCGCGGTCCATCGGCTGCTGGAGGCGCAATCCCGAACCGCATGAGCGACGACCTGATCGTCATCGGCGGCGGCATCCACGGCGTCGCCACCGCCTTCGAGGCCACCCGGCGCGGCTGGCGTGTGCGCCTCATCGAGCAGTACCCGCGCCTCGCCCAGGGCACCTCCTCGCGCTCCAGCAAGCTGATCCACGGCGGCCTGCGTTATCTCGAACAGGGGCAATGGCGGCTGGTACGCGAATCGCTGCAAGCGCGCCGCCGGTTGCTGCGGCTCGCGCCGGAGCTGGTCGAGCTCACCGACTTCCACATCCCCGTGTTTGCCGACAGCCGGCGCGGTGCGCTCACCATCCGTGCCGGTCTCTCGCTGTATGCCCTGCTCGGCGGCCTGCACGCCGACAATCGTTTCTGCCGCCTGCCCCGCCGGGCCTGGAGCCGGCTCGACGGCCTGCATACCGCCGGCCTCGAGGCGGTATTCCGCTACCGGGATGGTCGCACCGACGATGCCGCGCTAACGCGCGCGCTGATGCACGCGGCCTGCGACCGGGGCGCCCAGCTACAGCTGGGGGAAACGGTGCGGCAGGTGCACCTGCACCGGGACGGCGTCGAGGTCGAGACCGACCGCGCCGGCTATCGCGCCGCCGCCGTGGTCAACGCCACCGGCCCGTGGATCGATCAACTGCTGGCCCGCGTCGAACCCGCCCAGCCCCTGCCCGCCATCGAACGGGTGGCCGGCACGCACATCGTGGTACCCGGACGTCTGCGGCGGGGCATTTATTACGTGGAGGCACCGCGGGACGCCCGCGCAGTCTTCGTCATGCCCTGGCGCGGGCAGGTGATGATCGGCACCACCGAACGGGTGCACTGCGGCGACCCGGCCGCGGTCGCGCCCACCGACCAGGAAATCGACTACCTGCGCGAAACCGGCGCGCATTACTTCGATACGCGCCACGTGGACACGCAGCAGATCATCGACGCCTTTGCCGGGCTGCGCGTGCTGCCACGCGCCGATGACAGCCCCTTCGGCCGGCCCCGCGATACGCGCCTGCTGAGCGACCGCGCCACCCGCCCCCGCCTGGTCAGCATCCTCGGCGGCAAGCTCACCGCGCACCAGGTCACCGCCGAAC
>DSBO01000239.1 GCA_011046015.1 Thioalkalivibrio sp.
AACCATGAACCGCCGTGGTACGGAACCGTATGCCCGGTGGTGTGAGAGGACGGGGGAGGTAACTCCCCCTCCTACTCGATTGGAGAGTGCGGTGATGTCTGAGAAAGGATCCATTCAGGTACAGGTGGTCTATGCGCGGCCGGAAGGGATTTTCCTGAACGATTGCGTGCTCGCACCGGGCGCCACCATCGATGATGCGTTGCTGGCATCCGGGTTGATGAACAGGCACTCCGAGATCGATTGGCAGGTCCTCCAGGTGGGCGTATACGGCAAGGTGCTGAAACGGAGCCACGAGCTGGTAGACGGTGACCGGGTGGAGATCTACCGGCCGCTGGAAGAGATGGCGCGGTCATCCCGGGAGGAGCTCACTCGCGACGACAAGGCTTAGCCCTTCATCGGGAGTCGTTGCTGCACCCAGATTATATCCATCAAGAACAGACCTCGGTTCTCAGCTAGCCCCGCCAGCAAGCCGTGGCCTCTCCCGGATTGGCCCGTGGCCGATCAGGCAGTGCCTCGCCCGGTCCGGTTGCACGGGCATCGATTCTGCGAAACCATTCCGGACCGGTGTCGACTAACCGGCATACGATATCGCTGGCTGGCCCGCGCGGCCGGGCTGTTAGTGACCCAGACCTCGGCTTTCGGAGTTTTTCCTTGTTCAGATCGTCCCCTGTCCGTTCCTGGATGCTGTTTCTGCTGCCGCTGTTGCTCGCGGCCCCCCCATCCCATGCCCACCCCCATGCCTGGATCGATCTGCGGGTGACGGTGGTCTTCGACGAGGCGGGGCGGATTACCGCCCTGCGGCAGGTGTGGCGCATCGATCCGTTGTACAGCATGGTGTTGCTGGAGGAGATGGGCGCCGATGCCCGGGGCGACTCCGTAGACGCCGGGCTGGCGGACATCGGCGAGGGCATGATCCGAAACCTCGCCGCCCACGATTACTTCACCGAGCTCCACCACGCCGGACGGTCGCTGGCCGGCGCCACCGTGGAGGATTACGGGCTGTCCCGCAGGTCGGGGCGCCTCGAGCTGGCCTTTACCCTCAGGCTGCCGGAGCCGGTGGACCCGCAGTCGGGCGAGTTGATCTACGGGGTATTCGACCCGACCTATTACATCGAGATCCTGCATGACCCGGACCGCCCCCCGGCGCTCGAGGGCGCCCCGCAAGCCTGCACGCTGCGCATTCGCGCGCCGCGCCCCGATCCCGCGGTGGTTGCGCGGGCCGCCGCGCTGGACGTCAACCAGACCGGGGACCCGGACCTGGGACGTCATTTCACCGAGCACGGGGAGGTGACATGCGCGTCGGCGTCCTGATCCTGCTGCTCCTGTGCGCCCCGGCGCTGTGGGCCTCGCCCCTCTTTGGGGCGACCGGCCCGGCGCAGGTCAGCGAAGAGCCGGCCCCGGGCGCCTGGGAGCGGGTGACCCAGTGGGTACTCGTCACGCAGCGGGACCTGCACCGCCGGCTGGCCCGGGGCATGGAGACGCTGCAGGCCGCGCCCACCGCCGCCAATACCCTCGCGCTGATGGTCATCGGTTTTCTCTACGGCGTGTTCCATGCCGCCGGCCCCGGCCACGGCAAGGCGGTGATCGCCACCTACCTGCTCACCCACCGGCAGCACATGAAGCGCGGGCTGGCGCTCTCCTGGGCCTCCTCCCTGCTCCAGGGGGTGACCGCCATCGTCCTGGTGCTGGGGGTGGTGGTGATCGCCGAGCGCCTGACCCGCCAGGCCCTGGGGCAGGTGAAGGTCCTGGAGCAGGTGAGCTTCGCCCTGGTGGCGGTGGTCGGCGCCTGGCTGGTCTTTCGCGCCCTGCGCGGCCTCTGGCGCCTGCGACCGGCCGCACAGCGTGCCCATGATCACGACCATGGGCATGAGCACGGTCACGGCCATGCCTGCGGCTGCGGTCATGCCCACCACGTGACCCCGGAGCAGGCGGCCCGCAGCGACGGACTGGGCGCCATGGTCAGCACCGTGCTGGCCGTCGGCATCCGTCCCTGCACGGGCGCCATCCTGGTGCTGGCGGTGGCCAACATGCTGGGGCTGTGGCTGGCCGGCGTCGCCGCGGTGCTCGCCATGTCCGTGGGCACCGCCATCACCGTCTCGATGCTGGCCGTGCTCGCGGTGCAGATGCGGCACTGGGCTGCGCGCCTCGCCGGTGACCACGCCGGCGCCGGCTGGGCCCGGGCCGGCCAGGTGGCCGCCCTGGCCGGCGGCGGCCTGATCTTCGCCCTCGGGGCCAGCCTGTTCATGGCCGGTGCAGTGCAGCCGGTCCATCCCCTCGGCCTGTAAGGGCCGATCCCGGCCAACCCGGGGATTGATCGGGGGTGATCGGCGTGATCCGCGGGGATGAGCGGATACGAAAAGGCCGCCTGTTCGGCGGCCTGCTTCGTGCGTGCCCGTTTCGCGGTCGGCGTCAGATGGGGGTGCCGTCGGCGAACTGCCACTTGCCGTCGGGCAGGCGGCAGGCCTCGGAGCTGCCGCGGACCTGCTCGCGGCCCTGGACCACTTCGGTGCGGTAGTGGCGGCAGACGCGGCCGTCGCGGTCGAAGGTGTCGGTCGGGGTGAGCCGAAGGTGGAGGTCCGAGTCGGGGTTGTGCCAGGCGACCGCCTCGCCGTCGCGGGCGTGTTCCAGGGCGTGGGCGGCGCAGCTGGCGTCGTTACGGTCCATGTTCTCGCCAATGCGCTTGCCGACCACCACGCCGATGATGGCGCCGGCCAGGGTACCCAGCTCCCGGTTGTTGCTGTCGCGAGAGACGTGGTGACCGATGACGCCCCCGACGATGCCGCCGAACACCGCGCCGGCGGCTTCCCGGTTGCACTTGCCGTTACTGATGACCAGCGGGCGGTCGGCCCCGACGTGGATCTCGGCACCGTGGCCATCGCGATGCCCGTGGTGGTCGTGCTTGTTCCGGTAACCGTGGGCCGGTGCCCAGGAGGGCGGCCCGCCGCGGTGGCCGGATTCGTCCTTCCGGGGATCGGCCAGTGCGGGCGTGGCGAGTGACACTGCGGCGGCGAACGCGGCCGCGACGATGGTGATTCTGTTCATTAGGCAAAGGCCCCGAGTTGTTTTTTTCCATGCTATCGGAGCCGGTGCGTCGTTCCCGAGAGGCCGATCACATCTGCCGGCAGTGGCACCATCTGGTCGTGTCCGGATGGCAGCCACGCTCGCGTTATAATGCGGAAACACTGGCGGCAGGAGCGGCCCCGTGTTTCGATGGCACGACATGAATTTCTACAGTCGAGTGAAGCCCGATATGAGGATGAATCTTCTTCGTCTCGTCTTGATGGCCTGTGCAGCCCTGTTGCTGTCTGCCTGCATGGGTCCGAAGACGCCGCAGGACGTCGCCGAGGCCTTCTGGCAGGCGGTGATCGATGACGACACCCGGCGCGTGGTGAGGTATTCCACCCTGACCGACGCGCAGGCCTATGACGGGTTCGCCAGGGACTGGACCGGCTATCGGCCGGCGTGGGGGCGGGTCGTGATCGAGGGCGATCGGGCAAGCATCGCCTCGGAGTTCTCGAAGGCGGGCGGCACCGCGCAGGATTGCCGGGAGTTCGTGACCTACCTGGTGCGGCAGGATGACCGCTGGCGCGTGGACTACGCCCGCACTGCCGACTCGGTCCGCGGTGACGTGATCTCGAATCTGCTGGGCAAGCTCAGTGAGCTGGGCAGTGAAATCTCGAAGCAGTGGGAGGCCTCGACGCGCGAGCTTGATGCGGAGGTGGCGCGCATGACCGAGGAATTCGAGGCGCTGGCCGATTTGCTCGGTGCGCGGGCATCCGAAAGCATCGACAAGTACGCCGATGTGCTTCGTCAGCACCTTGAAGAGCTGCAGGAATCGATCGATCGCGCCCTGCGGGAAAAGGACGACGAGCTCTCCGATCGGGACCGGCGCCTGCTGCAGGAGGTGGCGGCCGACCTGGACCAGACCGGCGAAGGCCTGGCCGATCCCAGTGTCGAGTCGATCGCGGACGGCGGCCGGGCGGCGGGCGAGGCGCAGGCCCGCCTCGACACGACGGACGACGACGTGACCGGTGAGTACAAGCGGCGCTGGCATGAATGGGGCGAGCGGTTCGAGGCGGAGATGCGCCGGCTGCTCAACGAACTGTCGGCCTCGGACGAGCCGTAGTCGCAGCCTGTCGGGGCGAGGGGGGGGAATGGCGCGCTGGGTAAGGGTGAAGGAATTGCAGCTGATGCTGGCGATGCTCGGCCTGATCGGCCTGTTGCTGGTGCTGAGCCACCTGTTGCCCCGGCTGGCGACCGGGTATGTCCTGCTTGCCTGGGGGGCGATCTGGCTGCCGTTGCTGGCGCTGCTGTTCTTGCAGCGGCGGGTGGCGCGGCGGGTCTGGCTCACCGGCTACCTCCGGGACGGCAGTCCGTGGTTCGGTCGCCTGCGGGGTGGTCCGCTGATGTTGCTCGGCCAGGCGCCGGTAGCGGGGCTGCTGGCACTGGCGCTGCTGATTGCCCTGGCGCGGGGCGTATCCGCCTCGACCTGGATGGTGCTGGCGCTGTGCGTGCCGCTCTGGGCGCTGGGCTGGCGTGCCCTAGCGCGCTATCTCGAGCGCCATGTGGCCCCGCGGTACCTGGCGCCGCTTACCGGTGGCGCGCTGCGTCGGATCGGCGGGGTCGTGCTGCTGCTGGTGCTGGCGACCTGGGCCCTCTGGCAGCCCTACCCGGACCTGGGTGGCGTCACCCTGTACGAGGCCGTGCGGTTCTTCGCCGCCCGGCAGCAGGCCGAGAGCGTCCCGCTGCGTCACCTGCTGGAGATCGCCGCGGCCCTGGACGGTGGCCGCCACTGGCTGGCCCAGCACTGGCTGGACGGCCTGTCCGGGCTGGCGCTGCAGCTGGCGGCCTGGCTGGTGGTGCTGGTGCAGGAATGGCTGTTTGTCTGGCCCTTTCTCCTGCTCTGCCAGGCCGTTGGTCATATAATCCATGGTCATGAACATGCAAACGACACCGACGCTGCCCGCCACTGAGGCCAACCGGTACCACCTGTGGTACCTGCTGGCGGTGGCGTTGGCCATGGTGCTGCTGTTCTGGAGCCTGGCCACCGAAGACCCCTGGGGCTGGCTGTTTCCCCGGCAGGTCCCCGTGCTGTTCGACGAACAGGTCTACCTGGTTCCCGAGCGCGAGCTGGAGCGGCTGGCCTGGACGCGGCCCGACTGGCTCCCGCTGGCCGAGGAGCAGGCCCTGGCGCGCCTGGAGCAGGGCGTGGGCGAGGAGCTGGATGCGCTGTTCGCGCAGGTCCATGAGCGGGTGCCGGCGTTCGCCAACTGGTACTACTCCGCCCCGGGGCTGGGGGTGCGCTTCGTGGCGGCCATGCCGTGGGAGGACGGCGACAGCCTGGCCGAGGCGGTGACCGGCCGCCTGTTTCCACCGGAGCGGTGGGCGGAGGAACTGGCGGCGCTGGACCGCGCCGTGGCGGCGCGTCATGACGCCGAGTTCGCGGCCATCGAGCAGCGCTGGCTGGCCTGGCTGGCCGACGAGCTCGCCCCCTACCGGCAGGATCGCCCGCTGGCCGGTGAGCGGCCGGCCCTCGACCTCGACCGGCGCCTGCAGGGCCAGCTGGGCCTTGTGCTGGACGCCGACCGAATCGTCCCGGCCATGGGCGCGGGGCTGGTGGCCAGCTCCCTGCTGGCGCGGCAGGCGATCGTGCGCGTGAACGCCCGTGCCGCCAGCGCGCGGGCGGCGGTGCGCCTGGCCAGCCGCGGCACGGCCGCCAGCGGCAGCACACTGTGCGCGGCCACCGGGCCCGTGGCCATCGGCTGCGCCGTTGCGACCTTCACCACCATCACCGTGGCCACCGAATGGGGCCTGCTGCAGGCCGACGAGGCTCTGAACCGTCCCGCCCTGGAAGCGGCGCTGCACGGCAGCGTGGACGCCCTGCGCCAGTCGATGATGGACGACTATGGCCGGCAGTTCCTGGCCGTCTTCGAGGCGAACCTCAATACCTACGCCGCGGGAATCAACCGCAGTCTGCGCCCCATCGACCGGCTGCGCCCGTGAGCACGCCCAGCCGGAGCCTGCGTTCCGCACGGCGGTTACCGCAAACCGGGGGAGGGTGCGGCTCTCCCGAAAGCGCCCGGCGGGCGCGACCATCCCACCGTATCCCGAAAATAGAACAAGGGGGCAAGATGAAAGCAGGACTCGCAACCATCATGGCGCTGGCGATCGGCGCCTTTGGCGTCCCGGCGCAGGCCGAGCCGGAACAGATGCGTCCCGGCCTGTGGGAGTTCAGCCTTACCATGCAATCGCAAAGCGGTGAGCTGGAACGCGCCATGCGCGAGATGCAGCAACAGCTGGAGAGCATGCCGCCCGAGCAGCGCCAGATGGTGGAACGGATGATGGCGGAGCAGGGCGTGCAGATGGGCGCTGACAGCCGGACGATGCGGATCTGCATCAGCGAAGAGCAGGCCGCGCGGGGCTTCGTGCCGCAGGAAGACGCGGACTGCGAGCAGGAGGTCGTCGAGCGCAGCGACAACACCATCCGGGTGCGCTTCACCTGCCCCGGCGACCCGCCGAGCCGCGGTGAAAGCGAGATTACCTTTGCCAGTCCGACCGCCCTTCGCGGCCAGTCCGTCATCTACACCACCGTTAACGGCAAGCCGGAACGCATGACGGTCGAGCAGGACGGCCACTGGCTGTCGTCCGACTGCGGCAATCTCAAAGCCCGGTAACCGGCGTCCGGGGCGGCGGCATCGCTGCCGCTTCCGCCCGCATGGGGCGGCATGGCCAGCGGGCATCCCGGGCGACGCGGCCCGGGCGCTTTCTTGTGCCTGGTCGCCGCCTTCGTGATAATGATCCGCGTGGCCGTGTCTCCGGCGATCCGGCCCGCCCGCAGAAGCAAGGTGGTCTCATGTCACGCCGTCGCTGGCTGTTCGTCGCGTTCATCTTTTGCCTTGGCGTATCGGCAAGCCAGAACGTCTTCGCCTTTCGTTGCGACGGGCAACTGGTGTCGGTGGGCCAGTCGAAGCTCACGGTGCTCAAGCACTGTGGCGAACCGGACTGGATTGACCGGTGGGTGGAGGAGACGATCGACTTTCCCGATACCCCCATCGAGCACCGCCTGGTACGCGTCAACGAGCGCTGGCTTTACAACCCGGGACCCTCGCAGTTCCTGCGCTTCGTGACGTTCCGGGATGGCCGGGTGGTGTCGATCGAAACCGGCGGGCGCGGTTTCATCGTGCGCCCCGGGATGCAGCCCTGTGATCTTTCCAGCTTCTCGCTCGGCACCCCGAGTGCCGAAGTGGCTGCCCGTTGTGGCGAGCCCGACATGGCGGAGCGGCGTATTGAAACCGTGACCCGGCCGATTCCCGGCGGCCGGCAGCAGGTCACCGTGTCGATCGACGAGTGGACCTTCAACCTCGGCGCCACCCGCTTCATGCGCGTGCTGACCTTTCGCAACGGCGAGCTCGTCGAGATCCGGACAGGTGAGAAAGGCTTTGACTAGATGGCAAGAACGCGGTGGCGAATCATGGCCCACCCGCCCGGGGGCGGCGCGGCGCGTGGCGCAGGCATGCCCCGCGCGTAGCGCAGGCGCCTCTGGCCATCATCCATGCACCCACCAGCCACCGAGCCCCTAGCCAATGCAGATCTGGGTCGATGCCGACGCCTGTCCCGCGGTGATCAAGGACATCCTGTTTCGGGCCGCCGAGCGTGCGAAGGTCTCCATGTTGCTCGTGGCGAATCATGCGCTGAACGTGCCGCGCTCACCCTATATCCGTTTCATGCAGGTGTCGTCCGGTTTCGACGTAGCCGATGACGAGATCGCCCGGCGTGTGATGCCGGGAGACCTGGTGATCACCAGCGATATCCCGCTGGCGGCCGAGGTGATCGAGAAGGGTGGGCACGCGCTGAGCCCGCGCGGCGAGCGCTACACGCCGGACACCATCCGCTCGCGCCTGCAGATGCGTGACTTCATGGAGACGATGCGGGCGAGTGGCGTGCAGACGGGTGGGCCACCGGCATTGAGCCAGGCCGACCGGAAGGCCTTTGCCGACCAGCTGGATCGATTGCTGGCCGCCGCCAGGCCCTGAGCGTGGCACGGTATTTCGCGTCCCGCGCCGGTGATTTGCTAAGCTCGCTGTGTCGAGTCCATTCAGTCCTTTGGGGGAGGAAGCCCATGCCGCGTCCCGTGATCGCCGACAACAAGCCAGCCAAGGTCAGCCTGGAGCAGGGCAAGGAGTATTTCTTCTGCCGCTGCGGCCGCTCGCAGAGTCAGCCGTTTTGCGACGGCTCCCACGAGGGCACGGGCTTCCAACCGCTGGCCTTCGTGGCCGATAAGGGCGGGGACGCGATGCTCTGTCGGTGCAAGCATACGGGCAATGCCCCGTACTGCGACGGCACGCACCAGCAATTTTCCGACGACCAGGTCGGCAAGGAAGGCCCGGGCGTCTGATGCCCGCCCCTCACACCCGACGCCTCACCCCTAACCACGGAGTCCCCATGCCCGCCTGGCTTGTTCCGGCCCTGAAGGCCGTGCTCCCCCACGTCGGTTCCATCGTGGCCGCCGCCGCCCCCGTGTTCACGCAAAAGCGCGCGGGCGAGGCCTCGGTCGGGCAGGCCGCCATCGTCCAGCAGCAGATTAGCGAGCTGCAGCAGGCGGCCTCGCAG
>DSBO01000249.1 GCA_011046015.1 Thioalkalivibrio sp.
GCTGCGAGGCGCGACCAGGTGCGGCACGTTGCCCGGGCATGGGCATCGCGGCTCTCGCCGCTCCTACGGGGCCGGATTGGTAGGAGCGCTGCGAGGCGCGATCAGGTGCGGCACGTTGCCCGGGCATGGGCATCGCGGCTCTCGCCGCTCCTACGAGGGTCGCCGGATTGGTAGGAGCGCTGCGAGGCGCGATCAGGTTCGGCACGTTGCCCGGGCTTGGGCATCGCGGCTGGCACCGCTCCTACGGGGGTGTGGCTGGCAGGAGCGCTGCGAGGCGCGATGAGGGCCAGTTCGAGGGTCACGACCGAATGGGCGCACTTTCCGTCGGTTTATTTTTCCCGGAGAGTCGATAGACTGTGCGTCACTGAGTATTCTAAAGAGGTATATGCCGTGGACGTCATGGATCGCATCAAGCAGCACGTGGACGAGAATCCCGTGATCATCTTCATGAAGGGCACGCCCCAGTTCCCGATGTGCGGGTTTTCCAGCCGCACCGCCGAGGCGCTCAAGCAGTGCGGCCAGGAGTTCGCCTACGTGAACGTGCTGGCCGATCCGGAGATCTTCGAGAACCTGCCGCGCTTCGCCGACTGGCCCACCTTCCCGCAGGTGTACATCAACGGCGAGCTGATCGGCGGCTGCGACATCACGCTGGAGCTGTTCGAGCGTGGCGATCTGAAGAAGATGGTCGAGGAGGCCGCGGCGACGAAGCAGGCCAGCTGAAACGCCCCTCCACCGGTCCCCCGGACACGAAAAAGCCCCGCGATGCGGGGCTTTTTCGTGTCCGGCGTGGCGATCCGCGGGCCTACTCGGAGAACACGCGGTTGCGCCCGGCCTCCTTGGCCTTGTACAGGCGCTCGTCGGCGGCCATCATCATCTGCTGTACGTCGCTGATCGGCTGCGACTTGTCGCCCGTGTAGCAGGCTACGCCCATGGAGATGGTCACCGGCACCTCGCCCTCGCTGGTCTGGATCGAGCGCTGGCTCACCGATGCGACCACGCGCTCGAACACCGAGGCGCGGATCGGGTTGTTCTCCGTGAAGTGCATGATCACGCCGAACTCGTCGCTGCCGGTGCGTACCACGATGTCGGTGGGGCGCACGGCGCGGCGCAGGCGGCGGGCCAGCCCCACCAGCACCTCGTCGCCCACGTCGTGGCCATACTGGTCGTTGAGGTCGGCGAACTTGTCCACGTCGATCAGCCCCAGGCACACCCCGCCGCCGCGGTTGTGCGACTCCAGCAGGTGGTCCTCGAGTTGCTTGGTGAGGTAGCGGCGGTTGCCCAGGCCCGTGAGCGAGTCGGTGGTGGTCAGCTCCTCGAGGTGTGCGTTGGCCGCGCTCAGCGCGGACGCCGTCTCCAGCAGGGTGTTCTGCAGGGTGGCGATGCGCCCGGCGGCGAACACGCGCGCGGCCAGCTCCACCTCGTCCACCGGCTTGGTCAGGTAGTCGTCGATGCCGCGCTCGAAGGCCTCCTGCATCGCCTCGTTGCCCTCGCGGCCCGTGAAGAGGATGACCGCCGTGTAGCGGTTGCGCTCCTCGTCGAACTGGCGGATGGCGTTGGTGAGCTCCAGGCCGTTCATTTCCGGCATCACCCAGTCCGCCAGCACCACGTCCGCGCAGCGCTCGTTGAGCATCTCCAGGCAGACGTTGGCGCTTTCGGCCAGGCGCAGGTCGGTGTAGCCCCCCTTCTGCAGCGCCTGCTTGAGTACGGCACGGGAGAACTGCATGTCATCCACGATGATGATGGAGAGATCGGTGGTCATTTTGGAGGGCAAGAGAGGCTTTCCCTTAGGTATCTATATATTTTTTGTGTGTCTTTTTTAATCGAATCGTCAGTTGCTGTCCATAGCGAAGGCGTTGAAGGCACTATCCAGCAGCTGCCACTGGTTGACCACCTTGCAGAAAAGCTCGGCGGTCTTTTCCGCGTCGTAGATGGCCGAATGCGCCTCGTTGCTGTCCCAGGAGATGCCGGCGGCCTGCACGGCGCGCGCCAGCACCGTCTGGCCGTAGGCCATGGCGCCGAGCGTGACCGTGTCCAGGGTACTGAACGGGTGGA
Source organism: Thioalkalivibrio sp. (assembly GCA_011046015.1). Classification (GTDB taxonomy): domain Bacteria; phylum Pseudomonadota; class Gammaproteobacteria; order SpSt-1174; family SpSt-1174; genus SpSt-1174. Next base: position 2,053 of record DSBO01000249.1, read on the forward strand.
ACGGGTTACGCTTGACGCCGCAGCGCTCCGCCGCCTGGTTGATGAAGTTGAGATCGAAGGGCGCGTTGTGGCCCACCAGGATGGCGCGCGTGCACTCGTTCTTTTTGATCTCCTTGCGCACGTGATTGAACATGTGCGTGAGCGCATCGCTCTCGGGGATCGCCAGGCGCAGCGGGTGGAACGGGTCGATCCCGTTCACTTCCAGCGAGCGCGGCTCCATGTTGGCGCCCTCGAAGGGCTCCACGTGCCAGGACTCGGTGCGTTCCAGGTGCATCTCGCCCTTGGCGTCCATGCGCAGGAACACGGCCGCCACCTGCAACAGGGCGTCGGTCTGGACGTTGAAACCACCGGTTTCGACATCGACGACAACAGGAAGAAAGCCGCGGAAGCGCTGGCCGACGGGTATAAACGAAGGGTCTTGTGACATGCGTACAGCTTACCGGATGGGGATGGGCATGAGAAACCAAATCCAGAATTTTTCCTCGCGGCTGCGGCTGCGGGCGGCATGGCTCGCGGGCCTCTGCCTGGTCCAGCTGGCACTGGCGGCGCCGGCCTCCGCCGAGGCACTGCTGTGGCGCGTGGAGGGCGAGGGCGGGGCGGTGAGCCACCTCTTCGGCACCATGCATTCCGACGACCCGCGGGTGGCCAGGCTGCCGGCCCCGGTGGTCGACGCCCTGGCGGGCAGCCGCCTGGTGCTGCTGGAGCTGGACCTCGGTGCCCCCGAGGTCGCGCTGGCGCCCCTGGCCATGATCCTGCCCCCCGGCCAGTCGCTGCCGCGCCTGCTCGACGAGGGGCTTTACCGGCGAGCGCTCGCCGCCATGCAGGCGCGCGGCTACCCCACCGAGGCGGTCGACCGCATGCGGCCCTGGGCGGTGGCAATCACCCTCGCCGTGCCGCCACCGCGCAGCGGGCAGTTTCTCGACCTGGTGCTGTACCAGCAGGCCACGGGGCGCGGTATCGCCGTGCGCGGGCTGGAGACGCTGTCAGAGCAGCTCGCGATCTTCGACCGTCTGAGCCTGGACGAGCAGCGCGCGTTGCTCAGGCTCTCGCTCGACGAGTACGGCCAGGAGGCCGAGGCCTTTGAAGCCATGCACCGGGCCTATCTCGCCCGCGACCTCGAGGTTCTGGCCAATCTTTCCCGCGAGGCCTTCGCCCAGCTGCCGCCGGGGCTGGGCGCGCGCTTCGAGGATGCCCTGCTCACCCAGCGCAACCGGCGCATGGCCGAGCGTGCCGAGCCGGCCCTGCGCGCGGGCGGGGCTTTCGTCGCGGTGGGGGCGCTGCACCTGGCGGGCGAGGACGGCCTGGTCGCGCGCCTGAAGGCGCGCGGCTACCGGCTCACGCCGATCCACTACTAGCCCCATCGGCCCCGCGCGGGCCCGTTTTCTGTGTGCCCGTACACACTTTGCGGAAATGCCAAAAAGATTCTTGGTCTGTAACTTCATGAAAAATAAATAACTATTTTTCGACTTTTCCAGAATATGGGCTACACTCATTGACCTTCACCGGGTGAACCCGGATCATACGCCGTTCCACCAGGGGCGGCCCCGCCCATGACCGGGGCGCGTGATAAGAGAGGTAGCACCATGTCCACGCAGCCAGAACATATCCACGACGTCGACGCCATCGAGACCCAGGAGTGGCTCGAGGCGCTCGAGGCCGTCATCGAGAACGAGGGTGCCGAGCGCGCGCACTACCTGCTCGAACAGCTCATCGACAAGGCGCGCCGCTCCGGCGCCGACCTGCCGTACTCGCCGAACACGGCGTACGTGAACACCATCCCGCCGCACCTCGAGCCCCCGCACCCGGGTGACCCGGCCATCGAGCAGCGCCTGCGTTCCTACATCCGCTGGAACGCCCTGGCCATGGTGGTGAAGGCCAACCGCAAGAGCGCCGAACTCGGCGGCCACATCGCCTCCTTCGCCTCCTCGGCCACGCTCTATGACGTGGGCTTCAACCACTTCTGGCGCGCGCCCACCCACGAGCACGGCGGCGACCTGGTCTATTTCCAGGGCCACTCCGCGCCCGGCATCTATGCCCGCGCCTATCTGGAAGGCCGCCTCGACGAGGACCAGCTCGACAACTTCCGCCAGGAGGTGGACGGCAAGGGCCTGTCCTCCTACCCGCATCCCTGGCTGATGCCGGACTTCTGGCAGTTCCCCACCGTGTCCATGGGCCTGGGCCCGCTGCAGGCCATCTACCAGGCCCGCTTCATGAAGTACCTGCAGGACCGCGGCCTGGCCGATACCCGAGGCCGCAAGGTCTGGTGCTTCGTCGGCGACGGCGAGGTGGACGAGCCCGAGACCCTGGGCGCCATCTCGCTCGCCGCGCGTGAAAAGCTCGACAACCTGGTGTGGGTGGTGAACTGCAACCTGCAGCGCCTGGACGGCCCGGTGCGTGGCAACGGCAAGATCATCCAGGAGCTGGAGGCCAACTTCCGCGGCACCGGCTGGAACGTGCTCAAGGTGCTGTGGGGCAGCTACTGGGATCCGCTGTTTGCCATGGACAAGGACGGCCTGCTGCGCCAGCGCATGATGGAGGCCGTGGACGGCGACTACCAGAACTACAAGTCGAAGGACGGCGCCTACGTGCGCGAGCACTTCTTCGGCAAGTATCCGGAACTCAAGGCCATGGTGGCGAAGATGTCGGACGACGACATCTGGCGCCTCAACCGCGGCGGCCACGATCCGCACAAGGTCTTCGCGGCCTACCAGGCGGCGATGGACACCGAGGGCCAGCCCACCGTCATCCTCGCCCACACCGTGAAGGGCTACGGCATGGGCGCCGCGGCCGAGGGCCAGATGGGCGCGCACCAGAAGAAGAAGCTGGATGACGAGTCCATCCTGCACGTGCGCGACCGCTTCAACATCCCGCTGTCGGACAAGGAGGCCACCAGCCTCAAATACTACAAGCCGGCGGAAGACAGCGAGGAGATGAAGTACCTGCACGAGCGCCGCAAGGAGCTCGGCGGCTACCTGCCGGTACGCAAGAACCTGGCCGCGCCGCTGGAAGTACCGTCCCTGGACGCCTTCCAGCCCCTGCTCGAGGGCAGCGGCGACCGCGAGATGTCCACCACCATGGCCTTCGTGCGTCTGCTCACGCTGCTCACCCGCGACAAGAAGATCGGCAAGTACGTGGTGCCCATTGTGCCGGACGAGGCGCGCACCTTCGGCATGGAAGGCATGTTCCGCCAGCTGGGCATCTACTCCTCGGTGGGGCAGACCTACACGCCGCAGGACAAGGACCAGATCATGTTCTACAAGGAGGACAAGTCCGGCCAGATCCTGGAAGAGGGGATCAACGAGGCCGGGGCATTCTCCTCGTGGATTGCGGCGGCCACGGCCTACAGCAACCACGGCGTGAACATGGTGCCGTTCTACATCTACTACTCCATGTTCGGTTTCCAGCGCATCGGCGACCTCGCCTGGGCGGCGGGCGACCTGCAGGCGCGCGGCTTCCTGCTCGGCGGCACCGCCGGTCGCACCACGCTCGCCGGCGAGGGCCTGCAGCACGATGACGGCCACAGCCACCTGCTGGCGGCCACCATCCCCAACTGCATCAGCTACGACCCGACCTTCGCCTACGAGCTGGCGGTGATCGTCCAGGACGGCCTGCGTCGCATGTACGAGAAGCAGGAAAACGTCTTCTACTACCTCACCGTCATGAACGAGAACTACGAGCAGCCGGCCATGCCGCAGGGCGTGGAGGACGGCATTCTCAAGGGGATGTACCTGCTCCGTTCCGGCGGCAAGAAGAAGAAAAAGGTGCAGCTCATGGGCTCGGGCACCATCCTGCGCGAGGTCATCGCCGCGGCCGACCTGCTCGAGGCCGACTGGGGCGTGGACGCCGACATCTGGAGCGCCACCAGCTTCACCGAGCTGCGCCGCGAGGCGCTGGACGTGGACCGCTGGAACCGCCTGCACCCGCTGGAGGACCAGAAGACCTGCTATGTCGAGCAGTGCCTCAAGGGCCGTCGCGGCCCGGTGATCGCGGCCAGCGACTACATGAAGGCCTTCGCCGACCAGATCCGCAAGTGGGTCCCGGCGCGCTACGAGGTGCTCGGGACCGACGGCTTCGGCCGCTCCGACACCCGCGCCAACCTGCGCCGTCACTTCGAGGTGGACCGCTACCACGTCACCGTCGCCGCCCTCAAGGCGCTGGCGGACGAGGAGCAGATGCCCGCCGGCAAGGTGGCCGAGGCCATCGAGAAGTACGGCATCGACGTCAACCGTACCAACCCGATGTACGCGTAAGGGGCGGAGATCATCATGGCGACGAAAAACATCGTGGTACCGGACATCGGCGACTTCGCCGATGTCGAAGTCATCGAGATCCTGGTCAGCCCGGGCGACACCATCAAGGCCGAGGACTCGCTGATCACCCTGGAGTCCGACAAGGCCTCCATGGAGATCCCGGCCCCCGAGGGCGGCGTGGTCAAGGCGCTCAAGATCAAGGTGGGCGACCGCATCAAGCAGGGCGACACCATCCTCGAACTCGAGCCGGTCAACGACGCCGCGCCCGCGACGGAGCCGGCGGCCGGGAAGCCCGCGCCCCAGGCTGAAGCGAAGCCCGAGCCGAAACCGGCACCCAAGGCCGAGGCGCCCCAGCCCGCCCCCGCGGCGCCGCGCGCGGCCCCGGCCGGCCAGCGTCCCTCGCCCACGCGCAAGATCGACGAGGTGAGCTTCTCCAAGGCCTATGCCTCGCCCTCCGTGCGCCGCTTCGCGCGCGACCTGGGGGTGGACCTGGGCCAGGTGGATGGTACCGGCCGCAAGGGCCGCATCGTCAAGGAAGACGTGCAGGCCTTCGTCAAGCGCGCCCTCTCGCAGGGTGCCGGCGGCGGCCTGGGTGTGGCGCCCATGCCGGAGATCGACTTCTCCCAGTGGGGCGAGGTCGAGAGCAAGCCGCTCACCAAGATCAACAAGCTCACCGGCCAGAACCTGCACCGCAACTGGGTCACCGTCCCGCACGTCACCCAGTTCGACGAGGCCGACATCACCGACCTCGAGGCCTTCCGCAAGTCCATGGTGGCCGAGTACAAGGACAAGGGCATCAAGATCACCCTGCTGGTCTTCCTGATGAAGGCCGTGGTCTCCGCCCTGCGCGAGTTCCCGCGCTTCAACGCCTCGCTGGACGCCACCGGCGAGAACCTGGTGTACAAGAAGTACTTCAACATCGGCATCGCCGTGGACACCCCGGACGGCCTGGTCGTCCCCGTGGTGCGCGACGTGGACCGCAAGAGCCTGGTCGACCTGGCCGCCGAACTCGGCGAGATCAGCCAGAAAGCGCGCGACAAGAAGCTCACCCCCGGCGACATGCAGGGCGGCTGCTTCACCATCTCCAGCCTCGGTGGCATCGGCGGCAGCAAGTTCACCCCCATCGTGAATGCCCCCGAGGTCGCCATCCTCGGCGTCTCCCGCGCCAGCATGCAGCCGGTGTGGAATGCCGAGGAAGAGACCTTCGAACCGCGCCTGATCCTGCCGCTGTCGCTGTCCTACGATCACCGCGTGATCGACGGTGCCGCCGGGGCGCGCTTCACCACCTTCCTCAGCCGGGTGCTGTCCGACACCCGTCGTCTGTTGCTCTAGTCGGGAGAACGCATCATGGCTGATATCGTGGAAATCAAGGTGCCGGACATCGGCGAGTTCAAGGACGTCGAGGTCATCGAGGTACTGGTCGGCGCGGGCGACGAGATCCAGCCCGAGCAGTCGCTCATCACGCTCGAGTCCGACAAGGCCTCGATGGAGATCCCGGCCCCGCAGGGCGGCAAGGTCACCGAGCTGCTGATCAAGGTCGGCGACACCGTCAACATCGGCGACCCGATCCTGAAGCTGGAAGCGGGCGAGGGTGCTGCGAAGGAAGCCGCCCCGGCAAAGGCGGAGAAACCCGCCGCCGCCGAGAAGACCGAGGCGCCGGCCGCAACCGCACCGGCTGCTGCTCCGGCGCCGAAGGCCGCGAGTTTCACCGGCGACGTCGACATGTCCGCCGAGCTGGTCGTGCTCGGTTCCGGCCCCGGCGGCTACACCGCTGCCTTCCGCGCCGCGGACCTCGGCAAGAAGGTCATTCTCATCGAGCGCTACGAGAGCATCGGTGGCGTGTGCCTGAATGTGGGCTGCATCCCCTCCAAGGCGCTGCTGCACACCGCCCAGGTGATCAACGAGGCCGAGGAGTTCGCCGACATCGGCGTCGCCTTCAACCAGCCCAAGATCGACCTCGACAAGCTGCGCGGCCACAAGAACGGCGTGGTCGGCAAGCTCACCGGCGGCCTCAAGCAGCTCGCCAGGCAGCGCAAGGTCGAGATCATGCACGGCTACGGCAAGTTCACCTCGCCCAACACCATCGAGGTGGAGGCGGGCGACGGCAGGAAGACCGTGGTCGGCTTCGACAACTGCATCATCGCCGCCGGTTCGCGCGTCACCAAGCTGCCGTTCATCCCGTGGGACGATCCGCGCGTGATGGACTCCACCGACGCGCTGGAAATCGAGGAAGTCCCCGAGCGCCTGCTGGTCGTCGGCGGCGGCATTATCGGGCTGGAAATGGCCACCGTGTACGAC
>DSBO01000063.1 GCA_011046015.1 Thioalkalivibrio sp.
CAGGGACAGGTCGTGCCGGGCAGCCGCATCACCGATGCTTTCGGCAGACTCGTGCTCTGGAGCCCGCAGGAAAACCGCGTGGATGCGCACGGCGAGGTACTGGCGACTGACGGCTTTACACGCCTGGCCATCGCCAACCCGCGCCTGGCCCCTTATGGTACGGCCGCACAACAGGTGCTCGAGTCACGCGGCCTGTGGGATACCCTCCAGCCTCGCCTGGTGCGCGGCGAGAACATCGGCCAGACCTACCAGTACGTACAAAGTGGCGCGGCGGAACTCGGCTTCGTCGCCTACTCGCAGATCCGCACGCCCGACAGCGATCCGAGCGGCAGCGCCTGGATCGTGCCGGAAGAGCTCTATACCCCGATCGAACAACAGGCGGTGCTGCTCAAGGATACCCCCGCCGCACGCGCCTTCATGGATTACGTGCGCAGCGAAGCAGCGGCAAGGATCATCGAGGGCTTCGGCTACAGAGTGGCGCGCGAGTAATCGTTTTGCCTCAGAGGGCACAGACACATGGCGGCACAATCATCGCCGTAGGAGCGCTGCAAGGCGTGATCGGTTGGTACTCACCCGTGCGTGGGTATCGCGCCTTGCAGCGCTCCTACGGCACTGTTGCTGCTCTGCACCCTCTGCAGAAAACCGACGGCTCCACCTAACATCTAACGTTCAAAAACCAACATGCTCCTGGAATCCGACTGGACCGCTCTCTGGATCACCTTCAAGCTCGCCGCGCTCACCACGGTGATCCTGATGCTCATCGGCGTGCCGCTTGCCTGGTGGCTGGCCTTCACTCGGGCACGGGGCCGGGTGTTCATCGAGGCCGTGGTCGCCCTGCCGCTGGTGCTGCCGCCGACCGTGCTGGGCTTCTACCTCCTGATCACCCTGGCACCTGCCGGACCGATCGGCTCTGTTGTTACGGCCATGGGCGGGCCGGCACTGGCCTTCAGCTTCACGGGGCTGGTGATCGGGTCGGTGTTGTATTCGTTACCGTTCGCGGTGCATCCCCTGCAAAACAGTTTCTCGGCGATGGGCCGCGTCCCTCTCGAGGCCGCGGCCACGCTGCGCGCCGGGTGGTGGGACACCCTGTTCACCGTCGCCTTCCCCCTGTGTCGTCGCGGCGTGCTCACGGCGATCACCCTGAGCTTCGCCCATACCGTGGGCGAGTTTGGCGTGGTACTCATGATCGGCGGCAACATTCCGGGGCAGACACAGGTGGTCTCTATCGCCATCTACGAACATGTCGAGTCTGTCCACTACGCGCAGGCGCACATCCTGTCCGCGGGGCTGCTAGCCTTCTCGTTCTTCCTGTTGCTCGCGATCTACGGGCTCAATCGCCGCTTCACTGTGAGTCAACCATGAGCATTCATGCGCGCTTTAGCCTGGCCCGTGGCGACAGCTTTCGCCTCACGGCCGACCTCGAACTGCCCGCTAGGGGCGTGACCGCCATTTTTGGCCAGTCAGGCTCGGGCAAGACCACGCTGCTGCGCTGTATCGCCGGACTGGAGCGGCCCGACCACGGCTACCTCCGACTGGGCAAGAACATCTGGCAGGACGATGCACAACGTATCTTCGTCCCAACTCACCGACGTCCGCTAGGTTACGTCTTCCAGCATGCGGCGCTGTTCGACCATCTCAACGTGGCCGCAAACATCGATTACGGAATGAAACGCGTTCGATCGGCAACCCGGCGCGTGCAGCGTGATGACGTGATCGACCTGCTCGGACTCGGCCCACTCCTGAAACTGGCCACGCCCGCGCTGTCCGGTGGCGAGAGACAGCGCGTCGGCATGGCGCGCGCACTGCTGACCAGTCCCTCACTGCTACTGATGGACGAACCGCTGGCCGCACTCGACGAGCAAAGCAAGCGGGATATCCTGCCCTACCTGGAAAGGCTGCATCGCGAGCTTGAGATCCCTGTGCTCTATGTCAGTCACTCCGTTGACGAGGTGTCACGGCTTGCCGATCACGTGGTCGTGATGCAAGACGGGAGGGTGCAGGGCAGCGGCCCCGTCATGACCATGCTTTCGGCCCCCGGCCTGGCGCTGGCGCGCGACCAGCTTGCCGCCAGCGTAGTCGAGGGGCGGGTAATGGACTTCGATGCACGCACGGGGCTGAGTCGGCTTCTAACCAGCGTCGGCGAACTGCACATACCGCAACGCCTTGTAAGTGGGGAGGAGCACCGCCTGCGTATCCGCGCACGCGATGTCGCCATCGCACTCGAAGCCCCAACGCAAACCAGTATCCTGAACTGCCTGCCCGTCATCATCCAGGACATGCAGCCCCACGGAGAACACGAGTTGCTGCTGCGGCTCGGCGCCGAGGGCCGACTGCTAGCCATGATCACGCGCTACTCCAGCGACCAACTGTCGCTCGCGACCGGACAACATATCTATGCGCTGATCAAGTCGGCGGCACTGGAGGCCTGAACGCAAAACGGGCCCCGTGCGGAGCCCGTTAGCTGCCGCCGATTCTGCCGGCTCAGGTTGCCGACTTCACCTCGGCTTCCATCTGCTCGAAGGTGGTGTGACGTACGTCCTTGCCCAGCACCATGAACACCACGTATTCGCAGATATTGCGCGCGTGATCGCCGATGCGCTCGATGGCACGGGCCGCCCACATGATGTCGATGACGTGACGGATACAGCGCGGATCTTCCATCATGACGGTGATGAGCTGACGGATGAGCCCCTCGTATTCCTGGTCGATGCCCGCGTCCTGACGGGCCACCTTCAGTGCCGCATCGACGTCGAAACGTGCATAGGCATCGAGGGCATCGTGCAGCATGGCGCGGGCATGCTCACCCAGGTGACGGATCGCCGAGTAGCTGCTGCTGTTGACGGTATTCTCCTCACCGAGATTCGCGGCGATGCGGCCGATCTTCTCGGCCTCGTCGCCCATGCGCTCGAGGTCGGTGATGGTCTTGATGATGGCCACGATCAGGCGCAGGTCGCTCGCGGCCGGCTGGCGGCGTGCGATGATCTGGGCGCACTCCTCGTCGATCTCCACCTCCAGCGAGTTGATCTTGTAGTCGCTGGTGGCCACGGTATCACCGAGTTCGCTGTTGCCGGTGACCAGTGCCTCGATGGCATCGCCGATCGCCTTCTCCACCAGACCGCCCATGGTGAGGACCATGTTACGCACACCTTCCAGTTCCTCGTTGAACTGCTGGGAGATGTGATGCGTGATATCACTTTTGTCCATTGCCAACTCCGTTGCGGTTCGACTCAGCCGTAGCGGCCGGTGATATAGTCTTCGGTCTGACGATTCTTCGGGTTCGTGAACAGCCTGTCCGTCGCATCGTACTCGACCATCTTGCCGAGATACATGAACGCGGTGTAGTCGGAAACACGCGCGGCCTGCTGCATGTTATGCGTGACGATGACGATAGTGTAGGTCGACTTCAGCTCGTAGATGAGCTCCTCGATCTTGAGCGTCGAGATCGGGTCCAGCGCGGAGGCTGGCTCGTCGAGCAGCAGGACCTCGGGCTGCACCGCGATGGCGCGCGCAATGACCAGGCGCTGCTGCTGGCCGCCGGACAGGCCGAAGGCGCTGTCGTTGAGACGGTCCTTCACCTCATCCCACAGCGCGGCACCCTTGAGCGCCCATTCCACCACGTCGTCCAGGGTGCTGCGATTATTTATACCCTGCAGGCGCAGACCGTAGGCGATGTTCTCGTACACCGACTTCGGAAACGGGTTGGGCTTCTGGAACACCATACCGACGCGGCGTCGCAGGTCCGGCACATCCACGCCACGCGAATTGATCTCGTCACCGTCGAGCAGGATGCTGCCATCGACCCTCGCGATATCGACCAGATCATTCATCCGGTTGAAGCAGCGCAGCAGCGTGGACTTGCCACAGCCCGACGGGCCGATGTAGGCCGTCACGCGCTTGCGCGGGATCTTCATGTTGATGTCGAAGAGTGCCTGCGTATCGCCGTAATACAGATCGAGATTCTTGACCTCAAGGCAGACGTCTTCCCTGTCGAGACTGAGTTCGGGCCCTTTTTTTCTGAGGGAGCCGATATCGACGCCGTGGGTCATGGTTTGATTGTCATTCATAGTCATTGCCTTGCCGGAGCGGGTCAGTTCTCGAGTTCACGGTATTTCTCGCGCAGGCGATTACGCACGCCAATCGCAACCAGGTTGAGCGCGATGATGATGATAACGAGCAGCAGGGCCGTGGCATAGACCAGCGGGCGGGCCGCCTCCACGTTCGGGCTCTGGAAGCCGACGTCGTAGATGTGGAACCCCAGATGCATGAACTTGCGCTCCAGGTGCAGGAACGGGAAGTTGCCATCCACGGCCAGCGAGGGTGCGAGCTTCACCACACCGACCAGCATCAGCGGGGCCACCTCGCCGGCGGCGCGCGCCACCGCGAGGATCAGACCTGTCATGATGGCCGGGCTGGTCATGGGCAGCACGGTGCGCCACAGGGTCTCGGCCTTGGTCGCACCCAGCGCCAGACTGCCCTCGCGGATGGACCTCGGGATACGCGACAGCCCCTCCTCGGTGGAGACGATCACCACCGGCAGCGTGAGCAGCGCCAGGGTGAGCGAAGCCCAGATCATGCCGGGCGTGCCGAACACCGGTGCTGGCGCCGCCTCGGGATAGAACAGGCGATCGATATTGCCGCCGAGAAAATACACGAAGAACCCCAGGCCGAACACACCGTAGACGATCGAAGGCACGCCCGCCAGGTTGTTCACGGCGATGCGGATGGTGCGCACCAGCGGTCCCTGTTTGGCATATTCACGCAGATAGACGGCCGCGACCACACCCAGTGGCGTGACCAGTACCGCCATCACCAGCACCATCATCACGGTGCCGAAGATGGCCGGGAAGATGCCGCCCTCGGTGTTGGCCTCGCGTGGCTCGCCGGAAACGAAGTTCCACAGCTGCCCGAGGTAGAAGCCGATCTTCTGCAACAGGTTCATGGCATTCGGGCGATAGGCCTGAATCACGCGCTCCATGGGAACCTCGAGCACACGGCCATCCTGGATCTCGGCCGTGAAACTGTCGCGACGAATCTCCTCGTACAGAGCGTTCAGTTCGGCATAGAGCTTGTCGTAACGCTCATCCAGAACCGCGCGCTGACTGTCGATGCGGGCGAGATTCTCGGGTGTGTCTTCGCCCTTGATCTCGAGCCGCCGCCTGGTCAGGCGCAGCTTTTCCATCGCGTAGTTGATGTCGCCGATCGCGTATTTCTCGATCGCCCGGATGTCATGACGCAGCGCAGCCACGCGATCGATGCGCTCCTGCAGCGCAGCCCAGGCGGCCTCGCCACTGGCAACCACAGTACCGGCTTCCTTCACCTCGCGCAGGTAGCCATAGAAATTGCCGTATTCGGTACGCTCGACGGTGATGAGGTCTCGCGGACGTTCGCGTGCGACCACCAGCGGCTCGACGATATTGCGGAAGTCGACCCCATAGGCATCACGGTTGCCGATCTTCATCAGGTAGCGCGTCACCTTGAGCTCATCCGTTTCCAGCGGGATGCCGGAATCGATCAGGCGCTGGGTATCGACCAGCTCCTTGCCCTGCACCTCGCCGATGATGCGCACTTCCTCGCCCTGCCACTGGTAGCGCACTTCCTCGATGGCGTGCGGCCAGAAGTGGCCGAGCCCACGTACCGCGATCAGCAGCAGCAGGCCGACCACCATGATGACCGAGGCCCCCACGGCGGCGGCGTTGAGCCAGATCCAGGGTTCACCCGAGGCAAACCATTTCTTGATGTCTTTGATCATTGATCTTCCGGTTTGCTGGCGACGATCAGAGTGACGCGTATTTCCGGCGCAGATGCTGACGGATCAGCTCGGCCAGGGTGTTGAGCACGAAGGTGAAGAGGAACAGCACCAGGGCCGCCAGGAACAGGGTACGGTAATGCGTGCTGCCTACCGCCGACTCCGGCATCTCCACCGCGATGTTGGCCGAGAGCGTGCGCATGCCTTCAAAGATGTTCCAGTCCATCACGGCGGTGTTGCCAGTGGCCATGAGCACGATCATGGTCTCACCCACCGCACGCCCCAGGCCGATCATCACGCCGGAGAAGATGCCCGGGCTCGCGCTCGGCAGCACCACGCGGGTGAGCGTCTGCCAGGGCGTGGCGCCCAGCGCCAGCGAGCCGTTGGTGAGGTGCTTGGGCACGCCGAAGATCGCGTCCTCGGTGATGGAGAAGATGGTCGGGATGACGGCAAAGCCCATGGCAAAGCCCACCACGATGGCATTGCGCTGGTCGAAGCCGATACCCGCTTCGTTGGTCAGCCAGCTGCGCATGTTGCCGCCGAACAGCCACGCCTCCACCGGCGCACTGAGCGCGATGCTGAGCCAGCCGACCAGGGCCAGCACCGGGATGATGATCAGCGGCTGCCAGCCGCCGGGAATGCGGCTCTTGAGAGCGCGCGGCAGCTTGTGCCAGGCATAGGCGAACAGCAGCACGCCCAGCGGCAGCCCCACCAGCAGCATGAAGATGCCCGGCAGGTTCTCCTCGACGAAGGGGGCGAACCACAGGCCAGCGAGAAAACCGAGGATGACGGTGGGCAGGGCCTCCATGATCTCGATGGTCGGCTTGACGGTCTGCCGCAGCTTCGGATTCATGAAGTAGGCGGTGAAGATCGCGCCCATGATCGCCAGCGGCATGGCGATGATCATGGCGTAGAAGGCGGCCTTCAGGGTACCGAAGGCCAGCGGCGAGAGACTGAACTTGGGCTCGAAGTCCTGGTTGGCTGCCGAGGACTGCCAGATGTAATCCGGCTCCGGATAGCTCTCGTACCAGACCTCCTGCCAGAGTGCGGAGAAGGACACGTCCGGATGCTTGTTTTCCACGTCCCAGACATGCATCTGCTCGTCACGCGTGGCCACCAGCAGGCGATCGCTGCGCGGGCCGATCCCCATGGCAGTCACCTGGCCATCGACGGCCTGGCGCTGCATCAGCACCGTACGCTGGGCCGTGGTGTGGAAGATGCCCAGGTCGCCATGCTCGTCCATGGCCAGAAAGCCCTTGCGCTGCGGCTCCATGGCGAAATAGCGAATCGCGCCCTCGTGCTCGTGGAATTCGCGCACGAAGGCCAGGGCGTAGCGGTTGTTGGCGTCACGCAGCCCGAACCACTGCTCGATACGCCCGTCCGAGGTGCCGATGATCACCGAGATCCCGCCCATGAGCATCTTCATGGCCGTGATGCGCTCACCCCCCCGGCGCACGACCTTGGAATCCGCGACATAGGGATTCTCGGTGTCGGCAACGTTGATCAGGTACAGCGTCCCGGCCTCGTCGGCGGCGAATATCCAGCGCAGGTCGAGGCTCAGGCTGACGAAGGAAACGGTGGTGGGCAGGCTCGGCACCACGGCCTCGTAGGGGGTGACCTCCACGTCGCCCATCAGCGACTCTTCCACCTCGTAGCGGGTGTAGAGCAGGCGGCCATCCAGCGTCTCGGCAGCGATGGCCGTGGCGCCGTCGCCCTGATTCATGATGGCGATGCGATCGATGGCGATGCCGTCGCGGTCGAGCACCAGCGGCGCCTCACCCAGAGGATACTCGATGTACGGCGTGATCAGGCGCTGGTCATTCGGGTAGGTGACGCGGTAACGATGCATGACGACCAGCGCCGTGCCATCGCTGAGGCCAAGCGCCACTTCGCCGCTGCCCGGCACGCCCTCGGCCACGCTGGAGACGAAGACACCCTCGGGCAGAGGGAGCTCGACGCTGTCGCGCACGGCACCGTCGGCCACCGAAAAAAACACCCCCTCGCCCCGGTCGGTGAAGCGCACCCCCACCTCGCCCTGCTCTTCCATGGCGACCAGCAGTGTCTTGCCACCGCCCGGCGCCGCGTAACCCTCGCGGGCCTCGATGTCGGCCGGCAGGAACATCGGCACGACCACGTAGAACAGATAGAAGGCGATCAGCACCACCGCGAAGATGACGCTAACCCCCCCCACGCCAACGGCGTAGCGGGCAAAGAGGTCCTTGCCGTGGCGGATACGACGCCGGCGCACGGCGATGGGCGCGTTGGGATCGGGGATGACCGAAGTCACCTTGGTCGAGGTATCGTTCATAGGGCGCAGAGCTTAGGGAAGGAATATGACGTTAATATGACAATCGCCAGCCGGTTTGTCGTAGGGAGCATTGTCGAGAACCGGGAGACTGACACGCCACTGTCATATCCACCGCCCGGCGCCCCTCCCTGCAGGGGTATCATGGCATCCGCACAAACCGGGTATCGGCCGGATATTTTCCGGCCGATACCGGTCACAACCGAGTGATATAGATTCCGGATGTAGCTTTTGGCGGTACGGAATCCGTAGGCTTTGTGGCTGATTACCTTTGCCTTGTTGTTCAGACCTTCGACGGTGCCATTGTGGATAGGCATTCGGAAATAG
>DSBO01000039.1 GCA_011046015.1 Thioalkalivibrio sp.
GAAAAGCACCCAGGCCCTCACCATCCTCGCCCGCAAGCTCGCCCGTATCGCCTTCGCCATCCTCAAAAATGGATCCGACTATGTGCCAAGAAAACTTTGCCTTGCGACATAGAATCTCCTACGGAGCCGCGATGCTCGTGTCTGGGCTAACCTGTCACGCATTCCCTCTGTGTACTCTGTGACCTCTGTGGCTGAAACAGCGTGAAAGCGCGATGCCCTGGCCCAGGCATCGTGCCGCCCCCGATCGCGCCTCGCAGCGCTCCTACGCGACTTGCGACTTGCAACTTGCGACTCACAACAAATTTCTCAGCATCAGTTCCTTCGGATGCGGCGAGAGATAGACCTGCCGTTCGATATAGGGGTCGGGGTGGCGGCGGAAGTGGTGCTTGAGCAGCGTGATGGGCACGATCAGGGGCACGAGACCGTCACGGTAGTGATCGATGATCTCGATCATCTCGGCGCGATCGGCGGCGTCGACGTGCTTGCTCACGTAGCCGAACAGGTGCTGCAGCACGTTGACGTGCTGGCGGCGCGTGGCGCGCGTTCTGAGCGCGGTCATCAGCGCGGTGACGTAGTCGTTGGCCAGTTCGTCCAGGGGCCGGTTACCGGCCTGCGCCACCAGGCGGCCCATCTCGCGGTAGGCGTTCTGGTCGTGGGCCATCAGCAGGTACTTGTGGTCGGTGTGGAAGTCGATCAGCGCCTGCGCGGTCAGGCCGTGGGTCACCAGCGTCTGCCAGCGGTGGTAGACGAACACGCGCACGATGAAATTCTCCCGCAGCACCGGGTCACCCAGGCGTCCCTCCTCCTCGACCGGCAGCAGCGGCTGCGCCTGCATGAAGGCCTCCGCGTACTTGCCGCTGGCCGTGGTCACCGGCATGCCGGCCTCGGTATACACCTTGACACGCTCCATGCCGCAGCTGGGTGAGGCGCGCTTGAGTATGTAGCCGCTGATGTCCGTCATCCGCCCCGCCATCTTCTCGCCATAGGCGCGCAGGGCCTCGGTGACGTCGCGGGTGACGGTCTTCACGCCCACGACGTGCACGCCGTCGGCCTTCTGCACCAGGCGGATCGGTTCGCGGGGCGTGCCCAGGCCGATGGCCTCTTCCGGGCACACGGGCACGAAGTCGAAGTACTCGCTCAGCGTGCCGACCACGTAGGCATCGCGCTTGTGGCCGCCGTCGAAACGCACCTCCTCGCCCAGCAGGCAGCTGCTGATGCCGACGCGAATGCGCTTAAAGCCGTCGTTGTCGTTGTGCTCGGTTTCGTTCGTCATGCTCATCGTTCGCTGGTTGCCTGTATCGACCGGTTTGTCATCACCGATCCCGATCTGAGATGCTAAAACATGGACACGCGCACCGGCCAGTATCGGTGCCCTCCCATTTCCTCTGACCTCACGACCACGGGCGAGCCATGACCAACCAGAGCCGACGTCGCAATCTTCCCGTCTCCCTGGGCCAGCTCAGCGGTTACCTATCGGGCCTCACGCGCGGACGGCTGTGGCTGCAGGTACTCATCGGCATGGTGCTCGGCGTCCTGGTCGGCATCCTGCTCGGACCCAACGTGGGCTGGCTGGCGCCGGAACAGTCGACGATCACGGGCAACTGGCTGGCCCTGCCGGGGCAGCTGTTCCTGCTGCTGATCCAGATGATCGTGATCCCGCTGGTGGTCGCCTCGGTGATCCGCGGCCTGGCGGCCGGCGAGAACCTCGAACAGCTGCGACGCATGGGCCTGCTCGCGGTGATCTACTTCCTGCTGACCACCGCGGCGGCCATCGTCATCGGCCTGTGGATCGCCTCAATCGTGCAGCCGGGCAAGTTCATCGACCCGGACACGGTCGCCTCGCTCACCGACGGCAAGCCATCGGCGGCCGTGACCGGCGACGTGCCCACACTGGACCCGGGCCAGTTGCCGCAGCTGCTGCTGGGCGTGCTGCCCAGCAACCCGCTGACCTCGATGGTGGAAGGGCAGATGCTGCAGATCGTGCTCTTCGCCATCATCGTCGGCGTGGCGCTGGTGATGATGCCCCCGCGCCAGGCCAGGCCCCTGCTCGACCTCATGGCCTCGCTGCAGGAGGTGTGCATGACGGTGGTGCGCTGGGCGATGTGGCTCGCGCCCTGGGCCGTGTTCGGCTTGTCGCCCAGCTCACCAGCAAGGTCGGCCTGAGCGCACTGGCCGCGATGGGCGTGTACGTCGCCACCGTGCTGCTCGGCCTGGCGATGCTGGTGGTGCTGTACATGCTGCTGATGTTCGCCTTCACGGCGGAACGACCATGGCGCTTCCTGCGCGCGGTGCGCGAGGTGCTGCTGCTGGCGTTCTCCACCTCGAGTTCGGCAGCCGTCATGCCGTTGTCGATCCGGACCGCCGAGGAGAAGCTGGGCGTGCGCCCCTCGGTATCACAGTTCATCATCCCGCTGGGCGCCACCATCAACATGAACGGCACCGCCCTTTACCAGGGTGTGGCCGCCATCTTCATCGCCCAGGTGTTCGGCGTGGATGTCGGTGTGAGCGCCATGCTGCTGATCGTGGTCACCGCGGTGGGTGCATCCATCGGCTCACCGGCCACGCCCGGCGTGGGCATCGTGGTGCTGGCCATGGTGCTGGAGGCGGCGGGCATTCCCACCGCGGGCATCGCGCTGATCATGGGCGTGGACCGCATCCTCGACATGAGCCGCACCGCCGTGAACGTCTGCGGGGACCTGGTCGCCTGCCGGCTGATGGACCGCTGGGTGGGCGAGACGGACACGACCGCCTCACGACCGTCCGCCGAGACGGAGACATGAGCACGCCACGGTAACGGCGCGCTACTCGCCTGCCCCTTGCTCGCGCAGCCAGGCCTCCAACGCATCCGGCGGCAGGGGCCGCGAGTACAGGTAGCCCTGTCCGCTGCCGCAGCCGTGCGCGAGGAGGAAATCACGTTGCGCCTCGGTCTCCACCCCCTCGGCCAGCACATTCATGCCAAGACTTTGCGCCAACGCAATCACCGCGCGGGTGATGGCCGCGTCATTGGCATTCTCGGGAATGTCGAAGACGAAGGACTGGTCGATCTTGAGCTTGTCGATGGGCATGCGCTTGAGATAGCCAAGCGACGAGTAGCCGGTGCCGAAATCGTCGATGGCCAGGCGCACGCCGAGCCCCTTGAGTTCTTCCAGCACGCCGAGGTTGCGCTCGGTGCCGTGCATGATCGAGCTCTCGGTGATCTCGAGTTCGAGCGCCTGCGGCGACAACCCGCTGCTCTCCAGCGCCTGCGCAACCATCCGGGCCAGCGGCGCGCGCTGGATCTGTGTGGCGGCGATGTTCACTGCCACGCGTTCCAGGGCGATGCCGGCATCGAGCCACCGCCGCAGCTGCGCTGCTGCCGTGTTCAGCACCCATTCACCGATGGGGATGATCAGGCCCGATTCCTCGGCCAGCGGGATGAAGGCGTCCGGCGGTACCAGCCCACCCGGACGCTGCCAGCGCAGCAGGGCCTCGATGCCAACGACGCCACCGGTGCGCAGGTCGATCTGCGGCTGGTAGTGCAGGCGCAACTCGTCGCGCTCCAGCGCGCCGCGCAGCGCGCTTTCCATGGTAAGCCGCTCGAACACCGACTCGGTGAGGTCGCGCGTGTAGAAGCGGAAATCGTCGCGTCCCTCGTCCTTGGCGCGATACATGGCGGTATCGGCGTTGCGCAGCAGCGTGGCCGCGTCCTTGCCGTCGCGCGGAAACAGGCTGATGCCGATACTCACGGTCAGGTGCAAGACGTGCTCGTCCACCACGAATGGCTGGAGGAACGCGTCGCGCAGCTTGCTGGCCAGGATGCCCGCGTCGCGCGGCCCCCGGATCTCGTCGACCAGCACGATGAACTCGTCGCCGCCGAGCCGGGCGATGGTGTCGCTGGCCCGCACTGTTCCGAGAATGCGCTCGGACACCAGTTTCAGGAAACGGTCGCCCACCGGGTGGCCGAGGCTGTCGTTGATGTTCTTGAAATGATCGAGGTCGACGAACAGCACGGCGAACTCGCGCTGCTCGCGCTCGGCATGGGCCACCGCCGTTGCCAGCCGGTCATTGAACAGGAGCCGGTTGGGCAGGCCGGTCAACGGATCGTGATGCGCCAGGTGATCGAGCTGCGCCTGAGAGCGCTTGCGCTCGGTGACGTCGGTGATGATGGAAATGAAACCCGTGAGTTCACCTGCCTGGTTGCGCTTGTAGGCCCAGTCGACCTGCAGGTCCACCGGCTCGCCCTGCGGGGTGAAGTTGCGCCCGTAATACGGCGTGGGCTCCGGCTGCTCGGCCACCAGCCAGGCGTAGTGACGCTGCAGTTCCGCCTGTTCCTCGGGGGCATGAAGGTCCCAGACGCAGCGTCCGACCAGGCTCTCGGGCTCGAGCCCGAGGATGTGGCCCATGGCCGCGTTGCAGTACGTGATGCGACCGTCGAGGTCGGATTCCTGCACGCCGTGCGGGATGGCGCCGACCAGCTCGCGGTAGCGCTCTTCGCTTTCGCGCAACGCCTGCTCGGCGATCTCGCGCGCCCGACGCGCACGCAGGGATTCGATCCCGAAGGCCAGGTCGTCGGCCACTTCGCGGAGCAGGCGCGATTCCTCGTGATCGAAGGCGTCCGGCTCGTCGGCATAGATGTTGAGCACGCCCAGCTCGTCGCCACCGAAGATCAACGGCAGGGCGATCGAGGATTGATAGCCGCGCTTGAGCGCCTGGGCGCGCCAGGGTTCGAAACGGGGATCGCGCAGGATGTCGCGCACGACGACCGCGCGGCGTTCGCGCAGGGCGACGCCGGTCGGCCCCCGGCCGCGCGGATCGTTCTCGTCCCAGGTGATGTGCAGGGTGTCCATGTAGCCCGCCTCGAAACCGGCGGCCGCCACGGGCTGTACGCGCCGCGCCGGGTCCTTTAGCCCGAAGCCGAGCCAGGCCATGCGATACCCGCCCTGGTCGACGATGGTGGCGCAGTAGTCGCGACACAGCCGCTGCTCGTCCTCGGCCGCGGCCAGGATGGCATCGCACTCCCGGCGGGTCTGGAGCGCACGATTGAGCTTGATCAGCCGCCCCTCGGCCCGGGCCGCCCGGGTCACATCGCTGCGCCAGCCGCGCAGCAGCCAGCCACCCGCGGGATTACGCAGGCGCACGAACTCGTCGCGCAACCACAGGTAGTCGCCACAGGCATGCAGGAACCGGTACTCGCAGGTCGCAAGCCCGCCGTGTCGCGCGGCCTGCACGGCGTCGCGCAGGCGGTCGCGGTCATCGGGATGGATCTGGTCCAGCCACAGACCGGGCTCGGCGAGGAAGCGCCCCGCCGGGATGCCCGTCAGCCGCTCCACGCCACCATGCAGGGCGATGGTGGCGAGCGGGGCATCGTCATGGCAGACATATCCGATGACGGCCACGGGAGAGCCGTCTTCGCCAAGGCCCGGCATCAGGCCACGGGATACATCGGAAGGTTGTCCGGTCACAGGCGCTTTCTGCGTATCAGACACCGCAGGCCAGCGCCCGTGGCGTCATTGTTGTTGTCCAGCCCAGCGTAACCGAGGGGGGCGCCGATGGCCAGCAACGCCGCCATTGTTTACATTGTCGTCACATTCGCGGCTGTGGCGTGCGCAACAGGCGCACGGGCAACCGGAACAGGGCCCCGACGACGGGCAGCCGCGCCAGCAGCGATTCGACCGGATCCCAGAAGTCGACGTGCTCGCTCACCCTGCCGTCATCGGAAAAACGAACTCGGCTCATGCCCTCGATACGCCATTCGCGCGCCGCACCACGCCGAAGGGAAAAGCGCATCTCCCAGTGCAGGTGACCGACATCACCCGTCTCGCTCATACCGAGCACCCGAAACGTCGGCGCCTCCGTCGCCTGGTACATGTGCTCGAAGATACGGCGGATGGCCGGCAGACCATGCACGTCGTTGAACGGGTCCCGGAAATGCGCATCCTCGGTCAGGACCTCGTCGAGACGCGCCAGCGCGTCGGGGCTGAGACCCTCGAAAAACGCGGCGTAGCGTCGCAGGCGCTGGGAGGGCGCGTATTCACTGCGGGCGCCAGGATTCATGCCTGTCTCGTCATGCGGCGTATGAGGGGAAAGTACAGCGCATAGGGCAGCATGCGCAGCAGTTTGAGGGCATAGGTAAAGCGTTTCGGGAAGGTGATCTCGAAACCACGGCCGCCGATGGCGTCCACGATCGCCCGGGCCGCGTCGTCCACCTCCATCAACGCGGGCATGCGAAAGGCGTTCTGCGCCGTGAGCGCGGTGCGCACGAACCCGGGATTGACCACGCGAATCGCGACCCCCGTCCCGTCCAGCTCGGCGCGCAGGGATTCCGCCAGGCTGATCAGTGCGGCCTTGGTGGCCCCATAGGGCGCGGCCAGCGGCAGGCCCCGGTAACCCGCCACACTCGCCATGATCAGGATCTCGCCGCGCCCCCGGGCGCGCATGCGCGGCAGCACGGCGGCCAGCCCATGCACCACCCCGAGGTAGTTCACCTCGGCCAGCTGACGAAAGAGCGCGGCGTCGAAGTCTGCCGCCGCCATGGGGCGATAGTCGCCGGCGTTGAACACGGCCAGTTCGATGGGGCCCTGTGCGTCCTCGATGGCCGCTACCGTCCACTCGCAGGCCTGCGCGTCGGTCACGTCCAGCGGGTAGGCCCCCAACCCGCTCACGGAGTCGGCCAGCGTGCGCAGCCGCGCCTCGCCCCGGGCCGAGGCGGCCACCTGCCAGCCCGCGGTGGCCAGCTGCGTGCACAGCGCGCGGCCGATGCCGGCGCTCGCCCCGGTTATCCAGGCAAGGCGTGCGTTCGGCATAAACTCCTTCCGGTGTTGTACAAGCTCACGGGAACTGGCATAGAATCATCATACAAGACTTATACAAATTTGCCATGAATACGATACCCACCGACCCGGCCACCGACGATCCCGCGGAGACACGCGAAGGGCTTTATCCCATTCGCACGGTGTCCCAGCTCACCGGCGTGAATGCCGTGACCCTGCGTGCCTGGGAGCGCCGCTACGGGCTTATCAACCCGCACCGCACGCCCAAGGGGCATCGCCTCTACACCCAGGCGGACATCGACCTGATCAACCGCGTGGTGTCCCTGGTGAACCGCGGCGTACCCATCAGCCAGGTGCCCGGCCATCTGGCCAGCGAACCCGGCGATGAGGCCGGCGTGCCGGATGCCTGGAGTCCCTACCGCGCACGCATGCTGACCGCCATCACCCGCTTCGACGAGGCCGCACTGGATGCCGCCTACAACGAGGCCCTCTCGCTGTATCCGGTGGACGTGGTGACCGAGCGCCTGATCGTCCCGCTGCTGCGCGAGCTGGGCGAACGCTGGCGCGACCAGCCGGGCGGCATCGCCGAGGAACACTTCTTCGGCAGCTACATGCGCAACAAGCTGGGCGCGCGCCTGCACCACCTGGCCGCGCGCAACGCCCGTCCCCGCCTGCTGGCGGCCTGTCTGCCGGGCGAACACCACGAACTGGGACTGTTGCTCTTTTGCCTGGCCGCCAGCGCCCACGGGCTCGGATTCGTGATCCTCGGCGCGGACATGCCGCTCGACGACCTGGCACACGCCGCCCCGCGCAGCGGTTGTGACGGCGTGCTGCTGTCGGGCTCGATCACGGTTGACCCGCCGACGCTCACCCGCGAACTCAGGGCCCTGGTGGCCGCCATCGACGGCCCCGTGTTCGTCGGCGGCGTGACCGCCGTG
The DNA here is from genome assembly GCA_011046015.1 of Thioalkalivibrio sp. Classification (GTDB taxonomy): domain Bacteria; phylum Pseudomonadota; class Gammaproteobacteria; order SpSt-1174; family SpSt-1174; genus SpSt-1174. Next base: position 7,688 of record DSBO01000039.1, read on the forward strand.
CTGGAGGCCGATGCCATCGCCCGTGGCGGGGCCATCGCCCTGGGCAGTGACACGCCCGCCGCCATTCGCCACGTCCTGACCCACTTCAAGACCCCGGCGGCGGGGAGCAGCGCATGACGACGCGCACCACCATGTTCTACGACGGCAGCTGCCCGCTGTGCCGGCGCGAGGTGGCGCACTACCGCCGCCTCGACCAGGCCGGCCGGGTGCGCTGGCAGGACATTGCGGAGGATGCCGCCGAACTGACCGCCCACGGCATCGGCCGGGAACAGGCCATGCGTCGCCTGCACGCGCTGGATGCCGACGGCCAGCTGGTCAGCGGCGCCTGGGCCTTCGCCGCCATCTGGCGCGAGCTGCCCGGCTATCGCTGGCTGGCCCGGCTCGTCCGCACCCTGCACCTGCTGCCCCTCATCGATTTTCTCTACCGCCACTTCGCCCGCTGGCGCTACGCGCGCCGCTGCCGCGACGGGGTCTGCGGGAGGATGTGAGGCGGTAGGCGTGAGGCGAAAAGCCTGATTGCCACAGAGGTCTCAGCGTGCACAGAGAGAAGAGTCCAGCCCGGTCTGCCTC
>DSBO01000028.1 GCA_011046015.1 Thioalkalivibrio sp.
AGGGAGGTCTTGCCCACCCCGGGCGGCCCCACCAGGCAGAGGATCGGCCCCTTGAGCTTGCGTACGCGCTGCTGCACGGCGAGATACTCGAGGATGCGTTCCTTGACCTTCTCCAGGCCATAGTGGTCCTCGTCCAGCACGGCCTGGGCACGCGACAGGTCGTGACGCACCTTGGTCTTCTTCTTCCACGGTACGCCGACCAGCCAGTCGATGTAGTTGCGCACCACGGTGGCCTCGGCCGACATGGGCGACATCATCTTCAGCTTGTTGAGTTCCGCGGTGGCCTTGGCCTTCACGTCCTTGGGCATGCCCACGGTCTCGATCTTGTGCGCCAGCTCCTCGAGCTCGCTCGGCCCCTCCTCCATGTCGCCGAGCTCCTTCTGAATGGCCTTCATCTGCTCATTCAGGTAGTACTCGCGCTGACTCTTCTCCATCTGCTGCTTGACGCGGCCGCGGATGCGCTTCTCGATCTGCAGGATGTCGATCTCGCCCTCGATCAGCCCCATGAGGTGCTCGAGGCGATTGCGCACGCTCTCGATCTCGAGAATTTTCTGCTTCTCGTCGATCTTGAGCGACATGTGAGCGGCGATGGTATCCGCCAGCCGCGCCGGGTCGTCGATGCCGGCAAGGGAGGTGAGGATCTCCGGCGGCACCTTCTTGTTGAGCTTCACATACTGATCGAACAGGTTCATCACCGAACGCGACAGCACCTCGACCTCGCGCTCGTCCTCGCCCGCGCCAACAGGCAGCACGCTCAGCTCGGCGGCGAAGTAGTCGTCGACCTCGATCAGCCGCTCGACACGCGCCCGATCACCCCCCTCGACCAGCACCTTGATGGTGCCGTCCGGGAGCTTGAGCAACTGCAGGATGGTGGACAGCGTGCCGATACGATGGACCTCGTCCGGACCCGGGTCGTCCACCTCCGCGCTCTGTTGGGCCACGAGCAGGATCTGCTTGTCGCTGGCCATCGCCGCATCCAGTGCCTTGATCGATTTCTCCCGCCCCACGAACAGCGGTATCACCATGTGGGGGTAAACCACGACATCGCGCAACGGCAGCACGGGAATCTGGCCGCTGGCAAGGCTCGTGGTTTCGGGGGTATTGGTCTCGTCAGTCATGCAATGTCCTCATCAAGACGTGAGGTGAATCCGGGCGGCCGCCGTCGACACGCCATCGCGGGGGCCGGATAGTCAGGCACGTCGTCGTCTCAGCGAACCGGGATCAGTGCGGGCCCTGGCCTCCGGGAGGAGGCTCATGCCCCAAAGATGGGGACGACAGACGCGATTTCAAGCCGACGCACACAGGCGCCAGGCCCAGCACGACCCGCCAAGGGCCGGCCGGGCCCCAGGACTCAGTCTGCCGCTGCTTTCTGCTGGTACTCCGCGCCCTCATAGATGAGGTAGGGCTTCGCGTCACCGCGAATCACCGCCTCGTCCACGACCACGCGGGTCACGTTCTCCGCGGACGGCAGGTCATACATGGTGTCGAGCAGCACGTGCTCGAGGATGGTACGCAGACCGCGGGCGCCGGTCTTGCGCTCCATGGCCTTGCGGGCAATGCCATGCAGCGCGTCGTCGCGGAACTCCAGCTCCACGCCTTCCATGTCGAAGAGCTTCTGGTACTGCTTGGTGAGCGCGTTCTTGGGCTCGCTGAGGATGCGCACCAGCGCGTCTTCGTCCAGCTCCTCCAGGGTCGCCACCACCGGCAGACGGCCGACGAACTCGGGGATCAGGCCATAGCGGATCAGGTCTTCCGGCTCCACCTCGTGGAGCACCTGGCCGACCGGGCGCTGCTGGGACTTGCTCTTGACCTCAGCCGAGAAGCCGATGCCGCTCTTTTCGGTGCGGTCCCGGATCACCTTGTCCAGGCCGGCAAAGGCGCCACCCACGATGAACAGGATGTTCGAGGTATCGACCTGCAGGAATTCCTGCTGCGGATGCTTGCGGCCACCCTGCGGCGGCACGGAGGCGACAGTGCCCTCGATCAGCTTGAGCAGGGCCTGCTGCACGCCCTCGCCCGACACGTCGCGGGTGATCGAGGGATTGTCCGACTTGCGCGAGATCTTGTCGATCTCGTCGATGTAGACGATGCCCGTCTGGGCCTTCTCCACGTCGTAGTCGCACTTTTGCAGCAGCTTCTGGATGATGTTCTCCACGTCCTCGCCCACGTAACCAGCCTCGGTCAGCGTGGTGGCGTCGGCGATGGTGAACGGCACGTTCAGCAGGCGCGCGAGGGTCTCGGCCAGCAGGGTCTTGCCGGAGCCGGTCGGACCGATCAGCAGGATGTTGCTCTTGGCCAGTTCGACCTCGTCCTTGGCGCCGCGGGATTCCAGCCGCTTGTAGTGGTTGTACACCGCCACCGACAGCACCTTCTTGGCGCGGTCCTGGCCGATCACGTACTCGTCGAGGATGGCGCGAATCTCGTGGGGTTTCGGCAGCTTGCTGCCCGCGGTCGTGGTCTGCTCCTGCATCTCCTCGCGAATGATGTCATTGCAGAGTTCGACGCATTCGTCGCAGATGAAGACCGAGGGTCCGGCGATCAGCTTGCGTACTTCATGCTGGCTCTTCCCACAGAAGGAACAGTACAGCAGTTTTCCGTTGTCCTGATCGTTGTGCTTGTCGTCGCTCATCGACAATCCCCAATAATGCGATTTGATTACACATTGCCCGTTTTGGGCTGATTATGCAAGCCGATAAACGGCTCGGGAATTCGCGCTTTTCCTGAGGAAAAGGATAGTCCAGGGATGGGAAATCTGCCCGTTCTCGGGCGGATGGAAAGGGGGGACGGCCACCAGGGCCTGCCCCCTCACCGGGCCTAGCCGCGGTCGGTAAGGACCTTGTCGACCAGACCGTATTCCACCGCTTCTTCGCCGCTCATGAAACGGTCGCGGTCGGTATCCTGGGCGATGCGCTCCACCGGCTGCCCGGTATGGCGGGCCAGGACCATGTTGAGCTGCTCACGGATCTTGAGGATCTCGCGGGCGTGGATGTCGATGTCCGAGGCCTGACCCTGGAAGCCGCCCAGCGGCTGATGGATCATCACCCGCGAGTGCGGCAGGCAGTAGCGCTTGCCCTTCTCGCCCGCCGTGAGCAGTACCGCCCCCATGCTGGCCGCCTGGCCGACGCACATGGTGCTCACGTTCGGCTTGATGAACTGCATGGTGTCGTAGATCGCCATGCCGGCCGTCACCGAACCGCCCGGGGAGTTGATGTAGACATTGATGTCCTTGTCCGGGTTCTCGGATTCCAGGAACAGGAGCTGGGCCACGATCAGGTTCGCCATCTGGTCCTCGATGGGGCCGACGATGAACACCACGCGCTCCTTGAGCAGGCGCGAATAGATGTCGTAGGCACGCTCGCCGCGCGCCGTCTGCTCCACCACCATGGGCACCAGGTTCAGCGCCCGGGTGTCGAGCGCGCCGGCACCACCCTTGAGGAAGTCATTCATGGCTTATTCGGCTCCTTTCTGCGGGTTCATGAGGCTGTCGAAGTCCGTCTTCTCTTCCGAGACCTTGGCCTTGCCGAGTACCCAGTCGACCACCTGCTCTTCCAGCACCATGGCCTCCAGGCCGTTCATGGCCTGGCGGTTGCTGCGGTAGAACTGCTCGACCTGCTCCGGATCCTCGTAGCTGGCGGCGAACTCCTTGATCTTGGCCTCCACCTTATCACGATCCAGCTTGATGTCATTCCTGCGCACGACCTCGCCGATGATGAGGCCGAGGCTCACCCGCTTGCGGGCCTCGCCCTCGAACAGTTCGTCCGGGAACATGGCGGGGTTCACGCCCTGCGCACCGCCCATCTGCGCGGTGGTCTGCTCGCGCATGCGCTGGATCTCCTCCTTCACCAGCGCCTCGGGCATGGGTACGTTGTTGGCATCGAACAGCCCATCCATCACCTGCTGCTTGATCCGGCCGCTGATGGCCTGCTCCAGCTCGCGTTCCATGTTCTTGCCCACTTCGGCACGGAAGGCCTCCACGCCACCCTCGGTCACACCGAACTGCTGGATGAATTCGTCGTTGATCTCCGGCAGCCGCGGCTCGGCCACTTCCTTGACCTTGATCTTGAACTGGGTGTCCTTCCCCTTGAGCTGCTCGGCGTGGTAATCGTCCGGGAACTTCACGTCCAGGGTCTTTTCCTCGCCGGGCTGGAGACCCACGAGCTGGCTCTCCAGCGACTCGATCAGGCGGCCGCTGCCGAGATCGACCGGGGCATTCTCGGCCTTGCCACCCTCGAAGGCCTCGCCGTCGATGAAGCCTTCGTAGTCGATGGTGATGCGGTCGCCATTCTGCGAGGCGCGCTCCACGGCGACGAATTCCTTGCGCTGCTGGCGCAGGTTATCGATCATCTTGTCGATATCGGCCTCGGTCACCTCGGCCACCGGGCGGGTCACCTCCAGGGCATCCACCGCAGCCACCTCGAACTCCGGATAGACCTCGAACTTCGCCACGTAGGACAGCGGCTTGCCGGGCTGGGCATCCATGGACTCGATCTCGGGGCTGCCGGCCGGGCGCAGCTTCTCCTGCACCACCGCCTCCTGGAAGGTGGACTGCAGCACGTAGCCCACCACCTCGTTGAAGACTTCCTTGCCGAAACGCTGCTTCACCACCTTGAAGGGCACCTTGCCGGGACGGAAACCGTCGATGCGCACGCGGCCGGACATGGACTTGAGACGCTGCTCGACTTCCTGGTCGATGCGCTCCGCCGGCACTTCGACGGTGATCTTGCGCTCGATTGCGCTGGGGGATTCCACGGAAACTTGCATGGCAAAGATACCTCTGGGGATGCTCGATTACTGAAAATTCTTGCGTTATCAATAGCTTGAACCAGGATCGCGGCAGTCATCGCCGCCCCGGGCGCGTCTGTCTGGTGCGAAAGGAGAGACTCGAACTCTCACGGGTTGCCCCACTGGAACCTAAATCCAGCGCGTCTACCAGTTCCGCCACTTTCGCCGCAAGGCCCGTCTGCCGGGCGTAAACGGCACATTATACATTGCCCGCGGGGCAACACCCAGTCACGGGATGCAAAACGACAAAAGCCGCCCGAGGGCGGCTTTCTGATTTGGTGGGCCGTCAGGGATTCGAACCCCGGACCTACTGATTAAGAGTCAGCTGCTCTACCAACTGAGCTAACGGCCCTGAAAACTTCAGGAAAATATGGGGTGGATGATGGGACTCGAACCCACGACGACTGGAATCACAATCCAGGGCTCTACCAACTGAGCTACACCCACCATCGAACTGCTACGGGAACCTGCATTCCCTACCACCGGGCAGCCGAAAAAATGGCGCGCCCGGCAGGACTCGAACCTGCAACCTACGGCTTAGAAGGCCGTTGCTCTATCCGGTTGAGCTACGGGCGCAGATCACGAGTTATGGGACCCGGCCCCTGCCCCGAATTGGTCGGGGTAGAGGGATTCGAACCCCCGACATCCTGCTCCCAAAGCAGGCGCGCTACCAGACTGCGCTATACCCCGGACGTATCCTGGCACACGCAAGTCACTGACCAGTGCGGCGCAAGCTGCGCATCTTACGCAAGCCCCCTGCCCTCGTCAACGCCGAATCCGGCCCGACTGGGGACAAGTGTAGCGCAGCGGCTACTCGCGGCGCCAGCTGGTGCCGCCCGCGCCGTCCTCCAGCACCACGCCCTGGGCCTTGAGCGCATCGCGGATGCGGTCGGCCTCGGCCCAGTCGCGGTTCGCGCGCGCGGCGTTGCGTGCCTCGATCAGGGCATCGATTTCCGCGTCGGCCAGCCCGCCGGCAGCGGCTGCCCCGCCCTGGAGGTAGGCCTCAGGGGACTCGCCCAGCAGACCGAGCAGGCTGCCCAGTTCACGCAGGGTGGCAGCGAGCGCGGCGGCCGTGGCCGCATCGCCCGCCTCGCGGGCCTTGTTCACGTCACGGGCCAGGTCGAACAGCACCGCCAGCGCCTCGGGGGTGTTGAAGTCGTCCTGCATGGCGGCATGGAAGCGTTCGCGCGCCGCCGGGGCCTCGGCGGGCGTCGTCCCGGGCAGGCCCCGCAGCGCCGTGTAGAGGCGGGTGAGCGCGCCGCGGGCATTGTCGAGCTGGGCATCGGCGTAGTTCAGCGGACTGCGGTAGTGGCTGGTGAGGATGAAATAACGCACCTCCTCCGGCCGGTAGCGCGCCAGGATCTCGCGCACGGTGAAGAAGTTACCCAGGGACTTGGACATCTTCTCCTCGTTGATGCGCACGAAGCCGTTGTGCATCCAGTAATTGACGAAGTGCTCGCCAGTGCAGGCCTCGCTCTGGGCGATCTCGTTCTCGTGGTGCGGGAACTGCAGGTCCTGGCCGCCACCATGGATGTCGAAGTGGTTACCGAGCAGCTGGGTGGACATGGCCGAGCACTCGATGTGCCAGCCCGGTCGTCCCGGCCCCCAGGGCGAGGGCCAGCTCGGCTCGCCGGGCTTGGCCGCCTTCCACAGCACGAAGTCCAGCGGATCGCGCTTGACCTCGTCCACTTCCACGCGGGCGCCGGCCCGCAGATCCTCGAGCTTCTTGCCGGAGAGGCGGCCATAGTCCTCGAACCGATGCACGTCGTAGTAGACGTCGCCGTTGTCGGCCGCGTAGGCATACCCCTTGTCGATCAACGTGCCGATCATGTCGAGGATCGCGTCGATGTTCTCCGTCGCCTTCGGCTCGTGCGTGGGCGGCAACACGTCGAGCGCTTCGGCGTCCTCGTGCATGGCCTGAATGAAGCGCGCAGTCAGCGCGCCGAACGCCTCGCCGTTCTCGTTGGCCCGCTGGATGATCTTGTCGTCGATGTCGGTGACGTTACGCACATAGGTCACGTCCATGCCCAGCGCCTGGAGGTAGCGGTAGACGATGTCGAACACCACCAGCACGCGTGCGTGGCCGAGGTGGCAGTAGTCGTACACGGTCATGCCGCAGACGTACATGCGCACCTTGCCGGGCTCGATCGGCTCGAAGGTCTCTTTCTTTCGCGTCAGGCTGTTGAAGATCTGCAACATGGGTCGTCGTCTTTGCGGTGGTTAGCGTTTGCGAATCAGCCAGCGGGTCAGGCGCGCGCGAGCGCGGGCCTCCCCGATGAGCGGGAGCAACTGGGACATCTCCGGCCCGTGCACCTCGCCGGTGAGCGCGGCGCGCAGCGGCATGAACAGGCCCTTGCCCTTCACGCCGGCGGCCTCGCCCACCGCCTTGGCGTAGGCGCGAAAGTCGGCGGCCGCCGCCGGCAGGGCCTCGAGCGCGGCGGCGAAGAAGCCGGCGTCCGTGGCCGCGATGACCTCGGCGGCCTCGGCCGAGGGCTGCAATTCCTCGTCGTGCACGGCCGCCACCCAGCGGCGGGCATCTTCCGGCAGCGTCACGTTCTCGCGCACCGCGCGGATGAAGGCCAGGCGGTCGGACGCCGGCACCCGGTCCAGGCCGCAGTCGGCTCGCAGCAGCCAGTCCCGCATCGCCTCGTCGTCCAGGGCCGCTACGGCCTGCTGTTGCCGGTGGCGGAGCTGCGCCTCGTCGTGGCGCGCGGCGGCCCGACCCAGACGCGCGATGTCGAAGTTTGCCGCCAGTTCATCCATGGACATGAAGGCGTCGCTTTCGTAGGTATGGCCTATGCGCGCCAGGTGGTTGTTGATAGCCAGCGGCAGGTAGCCGCGTTCGCGCAGGCCGCGCACGCTGGCCGAGCCCTCGCGCTTGGACAGGGGGCCGCCAGCGGGGCCGACGATCAGCGCGATGTGGCCATAGGCAGGCGCCGGCAGGCCCAGCGCCTTCAGCAGCAGCAACTGGCGCGGGGTGTTGGTGACGTGGTCCTCCCCGCGCAGCACGTGGGTGACCTCCATCAATGCATCGTCGATGGCATTGGTGAAGAAGAATGCTGGCGTGCCGTCAGAACGGCGGATGATGAAATCGCCGATGTCGTCACTGCGGTAGGACTGCCTGCCGCGCACGAGGTCGTCGAATTCGATCACCTGTCCCTTCGGTACCTGGAAGCGCAGCGTGGGCTGGATACCCTGGGCGCGCTTCGCGGCCGCCTCCTCAGGCGTGAGGCGCGCGCAGGTACCGGGATAGCGCGGCGGCTGGCCGGCCGCCAGCTGGCGCTTGCGCACCAGTTTGAGGGACTGGTCGGAGCAGAAGCAGGGATAGGCCAGGCCGGCGTCGATCAGCTGCGCGTAATAGCGATCATAGATCGCGTGACGCTCGGACTGCAGGTAGGGACCATGGGACCCGCCCACCCCCGGGCCCTCCTGC
>DSBO01000103.1 GCA_011046015.1 Thioalkalivibrio sp.
GGCGTCGGTGGCATAGATGAAGCCGAGGTTCGCGTTCTCGGGCAGGTCGCCGAGCTGGTCCAGAAGCCGACGGGCGAGCGGGCCGGCATCCGTGCCCGTGGTATGGGCGAGCGTGAAGGTCGTGGTCATTGCAGGCCACCGAGCATGGCTTCGGGTTCGTTGTCCTCGACGGGAATGCCGCGCGTGGTCTCCAGCGTATCCGGCGCGTGGCGGGTCAGCCGCGCATGATGGCGTGTCTCGAGCTCGTCCAGGAACCACAGGATCTCGCTGGGGTGTACCGCCTGGCCGCCACGTGTGAGGTGGCGCACCAGTAGATCGGCCTCGCGCACCTCGACGAACAGCGGCAGGGGCAGGTCGAGTGGTTCCAGGAAGGTCTGCACCACCCATTCGACGGGGGCGGGCCTGCGGCGGTCCATCTGGCGCAGGTCGAGGCGGAAGTAGCCGGCCCCACCCGCCTGTGCCAGCAACTCCTCCAGCCAGTTGTCCGCGAAGCCGCCGTGCACGATCAGGTGCTTGCCGGCGAAGCGGGCGAAAAAGGCGTCGAGCCGGGCGGCGGGGTCGCGTTGGCGGCGAAAAAGCGGCATGTTGGCGTCGTCGTGTGGATATGCGTCAAGCATAACACCTGCCGGGTGCGGCAAGACCCGGCCTCATGCAGGGGATGGTCCTCCCCTTCGCTGGCTACCCTCGGCCGGCCGGGCTCTCGCCGGGTCGCCCGGGCCTCCCGATTCGGGTAGGGTAGGGCCACGAAACCATCACCCATGGGACGTCACGCCATGAAACTCTTTCGCCTCGTCAGCCTGATCGAGGGCTGCTCGCTGCTGGCCCTGCTGTTCGTTGCCATGCCCCTGAAGTACTACGCCGGCATGCCTGAGCCCGTGTTCTATGTCGGCATGACCCACGGCATCCTGTTCCTGCTCTATGCCGGCATGGCGCTGGGCGTCAGCCACCTGCAGGGCTGGTCCATCGGGTACTGGCTGTTGATCTTCCTGCTGGGTGTGATCCCCTTCGGCTTTCTGGTCGTGGATCATCGACTCCGACGTACCATGCACCCCCAGCTTGCGGCCGAGGCGGGCTGAACCCGTGGGGCCCGGTTCACGCGCCGCGTGCAGTGCGCGGCATGTGAACTAGACTCTTAAGTTACCCACTTCACCAGCCGTTCGCGTGCCAGAGCGCGCGGACAGCGGCCCAGGTCATGAGCGCTGGCCATGGCCTCGATCATGACCCTGCCCGTGACACTGGGCCCGAGGAGGCACCATGGCCACACCCGCGGCAACCAGGCACCTGTTTCTCTTCTGCATTCTGCTGCTGCTGATGGCTGGCGGGCCGGTCCAGGCGACTGGCGCGGAACCCGGCGCGCTGCAGAACCCCGAATTCGCCCAGCGCCACCCGGACAACCGCCTGCCGCCCAACGCGATCGACGCGCAGGCGCTGCCCAGCATCGTGGTGCGGGCCGACGCGCCGGACAACGAGCCGCTGCCCTACTATCGGCTCGCGCCCGACACCTATTTCTTCTACGGCAACATCGCGCAGGTGGACGAACACAACCGGGGCTTCAACGGTAACGCCGGCTTCATCGTCACGCCCGACGGTGTGGTGGTGATCGACAGCCTGGGCACACCCCGGCTCGCGCGGCGCATGATCGCCACCATCCGCGCGGTGACCGACCAGCCGGTGCGCTACCTGATCCTCACCCACACCCATCCCGATCATGCCTACGGGGCGGTGACGTTCCGCGAACTCGGCGGCGTCACCATCATCGGCCATCCCGGCACACTCGACTATCTCGGCTCGGAGACCCTGGCCGAGTCCGCCGATTACCGTCGCGACCTGATCGGCGACGACATGGCGGGCTTCGAGGGCGTGCCCCCCGATGTGCTCGTCGACCGGCCACGGCTGGGCACGCCGCGCCGCATCGAACTGGGCGGCAAGCACTTTGATGTCTACAACGTCGGGACACACCATTCCCATGGCGACCTGGTCGTGCATCAGGTCGATGCGGACATCGTGTGGATCTCGGATCTGGCCTTCAACCAGCGCACCACCTTCATGGGTGACGGTGACAGCGGGCAGATCATCGCGGCACAGGACTGGCTGCTGGAGACGTTCGCGGATGCGCGGCTCATGGTGCCGGGTCACGGCAGCGCGCAGACCGCGCCGTTCCCCATGGTCACCGAGACCCGCGCCTACGTGCAGCGCCTGCGCGACGAAATGGCCGAGGCGATCGAGAACGGGCTGACCCTGAGCGAGGCGGTGAACCGCTCGCACTTCCCGGAATGGGAAGGCAGCCGCCTGTACGAGGAGAACCACCGGCGCAACGCGAGCTTTGTGTATCTCGAAATGGAAATGGCCCTGTTCTGAGCGTTTTCTTGGGCGTGCTGAATCCAGATCAATCCCGCATAACGGAGTATTTTCATGAGTATGAAAGCGGCTTACGCACAGAAACTGCAGGCGCGCCTGGATGCCCTGGGTGCCGAGATCGATGGGCTGAAAGCCCGAGCCGACGAGGCCGCTGCGGACGCGCAGCTCGAGTACTACAAGCAGATCGAACACCTGCGCACACAGCAGGACCGGGCTCGGGAACGCCTGGATGAACTGCGCGAGGCGGGTGACGACGCCTGGGAGGATCTCAAGGCAGGCCTGGAAAGCGCCTGGGATTCGCTGGAAGCCGGTGTGCGTTCGGCCGTCTCACGGTTCAAGTGACAGACGGTGCCAGGGCGGGCCTCGCGGTTGATCGTATTCCGCGCGGCTGGTTTCGTCAGTAGCGAGTCCGCCAGGCTCTTGCGTGTCGTTGCTTGAGAAGGAATTACAGTTGGCGCTCGATCAGTTATTCATGGCCATGTTGGTGCTGGGGCTGCTGCTACTTGCGGGCAAGTGGCTGCGGGTGCGGATCGCGCTGCTGGGCCGGCTGTTCCTGCCGAGCGCGGTGATCGCGGGTGTGCTTGCCCTGTTGCTTGGTCCCGATGTCCTCGGCCGGCTGTGGGCGACGTTGGTCGATGCCGAAGCCCCGCTGGCCACAGGCCTGTTTCCTCGCGAACTCATCGAGGTTTGGGGAGGCTTGCCAGGACTTCTAATCAGCGTGGTGTTTGCCGCACTGTTCCTGGGTAAGCCGATTCCAACCCTTGCGGCCATCTGGCGTCATGCTGGGCCCATGGTGGCCCACGGTCAGACGTTGGCATGGGGCCAATACGTGATCGGTTTGGGTTTCGTGCTGTTGCTGCTCACGCCGGCGTTTGATGTCGACCCGCTGGCCGGGGCCCTCATCGAGATCGGGTTCGAGGGTGGGCACGGCACAGCCGCGGGCCTGGCCGAGACCTTTCGCTCCCTGGGGTTTGCCAGTGGGGCCGATCTTGCACTGGGCCTGGCGACGGTGGGCGTGGTGGCCGGTGTTCTGATCGGTACGTTGCTGGTCAACTGGGGTGTGCGCAGCGGTCGCCTGAGCGCTGAGGCGATCCAGAAACCGGATGCCGAGGACATAAGCGATCACGATGAGCGTGAACCCGTCCCCCGGCTCGCCCGCACCCGCTCCATCGATCCGTTGTCCATACACCTGGGCTTTATCGCGCTGGCCATCGCGCTCGGTTGGCTGATGCTTGAGGTCCTGGTCTGGATCGAGTCCGTCACTTGGAACGCTGGCGGCCAGGGCTTCGCGCTGATGACACATATCCCGCTGTTCCCGCTCGCCATGGTCGGGGGCGTCGTCGTGCAGGGCCTGCTCATGCGGCTCGGCCATGCGCAATCGCTGGATCGGCAGCTCATCAACCGCATCGCCGGTGCGGCTCTCGATGTGCTGATCGTTTCCGCACTGGCCACGCTGTCGCTCGAAGCCATTGAGACGCATTTCTGGACGTTTGTCGTGCTGGCTGCGGCCGGCATTGGCTGGAGCCTGTTCGGTTTCCTGTTGCTTGCGCCGCGAATCCTCGGGGAGTACTGGTTTGCCAAGGGATTGGCCAACTTCGGCCAGGGGCTGGGCATGACGGTCGTCGGCCTGCTGCTGGTGCGTATGGCCGATCCCAACAACCGTTCCGGCGCCCTGGACAGCTTCGGCTACAAGCAGCTGCTGTTCGAGCCCGTGGTGGGAGGTGGACTGTTCACGGCTGCCTCGCTGCCGCTGATCCATCAGTTCGGCGCCTTACCGGTACTGATGGGATGTGGCGTGATGATGACAGGCTGGCTCGTGTTCGGCCTGTTGGCATTCCGCAACCACGGGCAGGATGTTCGGCAGACGACCGGGGACTGAGCGGTGGCAGCGCAACGAAAAAGCCCCCGCCGGCGATCCCGGTCGGGGGCTTCCTGTTATCGCCCGGCGTCTGAGGCGCAATGTCTCGCGGTTCCTGTCCTACCGCTTGCTGATCATCTTGCCGATAATCGGCGCCAGCACCAGCTCCATCGTGTAGCCCATTTTGCTGCCCGGCACCACGATGGTGTTGCGGCGTGACATGAAGGAGTTCGGAATCATGTTCAGCAGGTAGGGGAAGTCCACGCCGAACTTGGTCGGTTCCTTGAAGCGGACGATGACGAAGCTCTCGTCCGGGGTGGGGATGTCGCGGGCGATGAACGGGTTGGAGGTGTCGACCGTGGCCACGCGCTGGAAGTTGATGTCGGTGAGCCCGAACTGCGGGGTGATGTAGTTCACGTAATCGGGCATGCGACGCAGGATGGTGTCGACGATGACCTCGGCGTCGTAGCCGCGCTCGGCGTTGTCGCGGAAGATCTTCTGGATCCACTCAAGGTTGACGATGGGCACCACGCCCACGCCCAGGTCGACGTGCTGCGCGACGTTGGCGTTGTCGGTCTTCACCAGGCCGTGCAGACCCTCATAAAAGAGCAGGTCGGTCTTCTCGCTGATGTCTTCCCAGGGGGTGAACTCGCCCGGGTTGAGGCTGGTGCCCAGGCGCGCGTTGTGCTCGGCGGCCTCGTCGTCGCTGTGCAGGTAGTAACGACGCTGGCACTTGCCGGACTCGGCGTAGGTCTTGAACGTCTCTTCCAGCTTGTCGAACAGATTGGCGTTCTCGCCGAAGTGGGAGAAGTGGCGGTTGCCGGCTTCTTCTTCCTTCTTCATCTGTGCCTTCATGTCGACACGGTTATAGCGATGGTAGCTGTCGCCTTCGATGATCAGCGGCTTGATGCTCTCGCGCTCGAAGATGTGTTCGAAGGCGCGCTTGACGGTGGTGGTGCCGGCACCGGAGGAGCCGGTGACCGCGACGATGGGATGTTTCTTGGACATGGGTCGATTCTCCCTGGAAGCTTCGTTGAATCAGGTGTCGTGTGCCCGGCCACGTGGACCGGACACGACAAAGTCGGGTTGCTAGAAAACCACGTTCAGCATGACGAGGCTGACCACGAGGAACAGCACGGTCATGATGCCGCCGGCCTTCATGTAGTCCTTCACGCGATAGCCGCCCGGGCCCATGATCAGGGCGTTCACCTGGTGGGTCGGGATAAGGAAGGAGTTGGAGGTGGCGATGGCCACGGTCAGCGCGAACACGCGCGGATCGGCATCGATACCGCTGGCCTGGGCCGCCATGGCGATGGACACCGCCAGCGGCACCAGCAGCACGGTGGCACCCACGTTGGACATGACCAGCGTGAAGAAGGTGGCCAGGATGGCGATGGCGGCCTGCAGCACCCAAGGGGACACATCGCCGAGCAGCGCGAGCACTTCCTGCGCGATCCAGGCAGCGGTGCCCGTGTCCTGCACGGCGGCACCCAGCGGGATCAGCGAGGCGAGCAGGAACACCGTCTTCCAGGAGACCGCCTTGTAGGCCTCCTCGATGCTGAGCACGCCGGTGATGACCATGCCTACGGCACCCACGAGCAGTGACAGCGACAGGCGAATGTCCACGCCCGGCACGAACTGGTCGGCGAGGATCAGCGCCACGGCGATGGCGAAGAAGGCGGCGGCAAAGCCGACCTTCTGCGGACGCAGCTCCTCGTGGGGATAGTTCTGGGTGACGACCACGAAGTTGCGGTCCTTCTCCAGGCGCGCCAGTGCATCCCAGTAGGCGTGGCAGACGAGGGTGTCGCCGGCCTGCAGTTCCTCGTCGCGCAGGTTCTGGGTGAGGGTCTTCTCGCCACGGTAGATGGCCAGCACGGACAGGCCATAGGTCTTGCGCATCCACAGGTCGCGCAGGTTCTTGCCGATGAGGTCCGAGCGCGGCGGGATGACCACCTCGCAGATACCGGCCTTGGTCGGGATCAGGGTCTCGGAGAAGGTGTCGAGCTCCCCGCGCACCTGCAGGCCGTTGTTGGTCGCGAACTCCGAGCAGCCCTCCTCGCGTGCCAGCACGCCGAGTACCGAGCCGGGCTCGACGACGACCTCGCGGTGGGGCGCCACGCGCATGTCACCGCCGCGCAGGATGGCGATGAGGCGCACTCGGTGGGCGCGCTCCACTTCCTGGATCTGCTTGCCGACGATGGGGCTGTCCTTGGGCACCACCATCTCGGTGAGGTTGTAGTCCAGGCCATAGACGCGCTTGAGGTAGTCCATGGTGTTTTCGCCCTCGACGCCCTCGGACTTCGTGGCTGGCAGCACGTAGCGCCCGGCGAGCACGAAGTAGAGGATACCGGTCACGACCAGGGCGATACCGATGGCGGAGACGTCGAAGAGGCCGAACTGCTCCATGCCGGCGGGCAGCAGGTCGTTGAGCAGAATCAGCGGGCTCGAGCCGACCATGGTCATGGTGCCGCCGAGGATGGCGCAAAAGCCCATGGGCATGAGCAGGCGCGACATCGGCAGGCCGGTGCGCGCCGAGATACGCGAGACCACCGGCAGGAACAGAGCGGCCGCACCCACGTTCTGCATGAAACTGGAGATGACGCCCACGGTGCCGGAGATCATGGGGATGATGCGCCCCTCGGTGGTACCACCCCGCTTGAGGATGAAGCTCGCCACCTTGCTCATGATCCCGGTCTTGTCGAGACCGGCCCCGATGATCATGACAGCAATGATCGAGATTACCGCGTTGGAGGCGAAACCGTCGAAGAGGTGGGCGGTGTCGGCGACGTTCTCCATGCCGGGGATCATGGTGATCAGGCCGAGCAGGACCATCACGATGATGGCGGCCACGTCCACCGGGACGATTTCGGAGACGAACAGGAAGATGGTGAAGCCCAATAGCCCCAGTACCACCATCATTTGCGGTGTCAGCGTCAATGCTTCTGTCATGTCGTGCTTCCCCGATTCGTTATAGTGTTTGCGGGCGAAAAATGACGGGCATTATCCCACCGGGCCCGCGTTTTTCCAAGCTGGCGCCCGTTTCGCCCCGATCCGCGCCCTTCGCGCGGGATTTGTCGTCCATGTGTCGCCGCCTGTGACCGAGCCCGGCCTCCCTGGTGTGATCGCGGGGCGGGCAACTGTCTGAATTCACGGCCTGACCAGGCGCAGATTGCGCACAGGAGGGTGTTTTGCCTCGCTTGTGGTAGGATGCGCCCCGCGCTTGGACCGTCCCGGTTCGGGCGTGAACTGCATGCCACCATGCGGGCCGTCGGCCCGCCGTGGACAGGCGCCATCCGTTGGGGGCGCGCCGGCTCGCGGCGCAGGATGGCGGAGGCGCCGGCCGTGGCACCACGCCCAATCAGAGGACAAGAGGGAGCACCACCATGTCGGCTTTACTGCGTTTCTCGCCCCTGTTGCTGCTGCTCGCGGCGCCTGCTGCGCTGGCCGCCGACGCGGGGCTGATGGACTTCACCGCCAGTACCTACGGCTACCTCGCGGTGGGCATCTTCGTCATCGCCTACCTGTTCGTGATCGCCGAGGACATCCTGCACCTGCGCAAGTCCAAGCCCGTGCTGGTGGCGGCCGGCCTGATCTGGCTGCTGGTGGGGCTGGCCTACCAGGGTACCGATGCCCAGGAGGCCATGCACGGGGCGCTGGAGCACAACCTGCTCGAGTACGTCGAGCTGCTGCTGTTCCTGCTGGCGGCGATGACCTTCATCAACACCCTGGAAGAGCGCGGCGTGTTCGACGCCCTGCGGGCCTGGCTGGTCTCCCGTGGCTTTTCCCTGCGTTCCCTGTTCTGGATCAC
>DSBO01000215.1 GCA_011046015.1 Thioalkalivibrio sp.
CCGTTTTTTGGTCTGCCTCGGCGCGAGCGGGAGGGCGAGATGACCGCTCCGGGGTCGTCCTATCGTATCGGGTTCCTGGGTCGCCGCCTCGGTCTCCCGGGGGTCCTTGCATCGGCGGCCCCCGCCTCGAGCAATGAATCACCGAGAACCAGTTCATGCGCCGGGAGCGTCATCCCCTCGAGCGTCATCAGCCGGAGTACGTCGTCATGCAGATAAAAGTAGTACCCGCTGCGCTCGGCCAGAGTACACAGCAAATCCAGATCCGACTGACGATGCTGAACAAGCCAGCGCAGCATCGGCCCGTCATCTTCAGTTTGCAGGGTAATGCCGATATCGGCCACCAGGCTGCGGGCGAGTGCGGCCAGCGTCTGGTCGGCGTGGGAGCGTACCGGCTGGCGCTTGCGCAGACGATGCATACGGTCGTAGCAACGTACACGTAGCTCGCGCCCCCGATCTGTTCCATATCGATCGTTTACGGCCGTCACCTCACCAGTGAACAGACGCCGCCTCGCTTGCGTGACGGTCACGATCACCGTACTGCCGGGCATCAGCACATCGAGACCGCTCTCCACCGGCAGGTCGTAGAAGACCAGTTCGCATTGACTGGGCCGTGACAGCTGTTGCGACACCACGATCTCTCCCAGTGCCTGCTGACAGGCAGTGGACAGGACCCGGCCGTCCACCGTCAACCCGATTTCGGGCAATGTCACAACTGCATCCATCACTCGGTCTCTGTCTCGATGAATGAAGGAATTTCCAGCTGCAGCCCGGGCGCGAGCCGAAAGGGACTATCCAGACCATTGAACTGTGCGAGGCGTCGCCACAGCGAGGCATCGCCATAGTAGCGGTAGGCCAGCGTATCGAGTCTGTCGGTCGGCCCCTCGCCCTGGGCACCCGAGACCTCGTGTACCTGGATACCATCGGGTGAGGCAGGCTGGGCACCCTGCTGCGGCCAGTCGCCGACCGAACCGCCCGGATGCATACCCGAACGCCGGGTTGTCGCCACCTCCGATGCTGCGCGCAACAGCCGCAGCCTCAGCCAGGATCGACGGGGCGCCCCGTCGGCGGTGAAATACTCCAGGCGCTCGGCGATCGCTGCGATGACCCCCGGGATGTTCCAGCTCTTGCCCCAGAAGAACCGCACCTGGGGCGGTCGACCCCGCCCCCCGGACAGTGCGGTGTTTTCCGCCAGACCCCATAGCGGTCCGGTCAGATCACGCACATCGGCGCTACGAATGCTGGAACCGTCCAGCGTCACATCGAACAGCAGATTGAGCGTCAGCTCTGTCCAGCCTCCACCCGTCAGCAGTAATGGATCATCGAGCAGATTCGCGCCACTCAACAGCCCACCAGCCGATTCCCGCGGCCTGACCCCGGACTGTCGTCGCAGCTGCACCGACTCCGGATTCAGCAGGCAGCTCACACGCTGACCCGTCTCCTCGACCAGAAAGGCTACCCTTTCCAAGCCGCCCCCTCCTGCTCACGACGCAGCCGGTCCTGATGCCTCTGCAACCACCCGCTCCCGTCATGCTCTTCATGCCCGCGTATCGCCACCGGCAGGCCTGGCCAACCCCCGGGCCGATCCTCCGTCTCGGCTGTCTCGCCCGGCAGGCTTGGCCATTGTGGCTGCAGAGCAGACTCGTCAGCCACGCTTCGCCTCTCACCCAAGGCATCGGCCATGTGCGGCCTCGACGCCTGTGCTACAACCGCCTCCTGCGACACTGCCTGCCGGCTCGCGAACGACGCCGGATCCCACGCGCCCATCACCCCGGCTGTCCGGCGTTTCTGCGTTCTCAGGCGGGCCAGTCCCTCGCCACGTGACACCGCCCCATGCCGCGCTTCACCGTCTTCGTGACCCGACGCCATGGCATCGATAGGCGCGGCGGCGGGCGACCGGGACAGCGCATCGCGCTCCATCGCCACGGATGCGTCCCTGCGGTCCCTCGTGCGGGCCTCATCATGGGGCTGGGCATGTCGCGCCACACCCGTCGATGCCGCAGGAACAGCGCCCACCTGCGCACCTCCCGCTGAGGCAATCACCGCCCCGGTGGAGTCCCGCGCAGGCGCGGATTTCGGCACGGCGTCCTGTCGGCGGATCGCAACGCCCACCGGAGTGAGCTCAGCCCGCGCCTGGATTGCCTGCACGTCGGCATGGCACGTACCGCCCTGACGCAACAACCCTGGGTCCTCACGATGCCGCACACCCGCCACCCTGGTGACGGGGCGTGCAACTGTCTCGGAGGATACGTCTTCATGCCGGAACGGCATCGATGCCACTTCCCCAGGCCGCTCTGTGGACTCACCCCGGTGTCGTGCTGGTGTCGATTCGCGGGGAGATGCCGGACCGTGGTTCAGCCGGTGGTCGGCCACGCCACGCAGGGGCGGGCGCCGCAGCAACCAGGGGGCACGCCTGCGCACCAGATCGGCCCAGTGGGCCGGTGCTTCGCCTGCCGGGTCCTGGCCAACGGGACCCGTATCCGTAAATGCGGACGCCCCACCAAGAAGACGTTGCTCGATCCGCCCCTGCCAGCGGTAGAGGCGCCACTGCCAGGCATGGAGCAAACCGAGTACGCGCGACACCAACCGTCGTTCGAACTGGCGAAGTCGCGACCTCATGCCCGCTCGAGGCCTTCATGGGTGATGACCATGGTCTCGATGGCGATCTCGTTCTCGCTCGCATCGAGACTGGCCCCGCGCCAGCTGCATGGCCAGGCATTGCGCAGGTTCCAGCGCGTCGCCTCGTCTACGCCATTGGGCTTGCGCAGGATGACGGAGATATCCCGTCGCTGAATGTCGCCCTGTGCGATGGCCTTGAGCCAGTCCGTGAGCTCCCTGTTCTCCGTGAGCCCCCACTTCAATGTCACGTCGCCGTATTTGACCCGTCCGGGCAGCTTGCGTACGGCAGGCCCCGCACCACCCTCGCGATATTCGATGGTCTCGATCTCGACGTTCAGCCCGCTGACATCGGTGAAATACCCGGCGTCCTGATCCTGAATCTTCAGCACGAAGTTATAGGCGCGATATGTCTCGTTGATGGCTTCAGCCATGATGTTCTACTCCCTGTCAGCTATGGGCCTCAGGCCTCTGCCTCGGCGGCGGTCACGGCGGCGGTCTCGCCGCTCCACTGTGAAACGCGGAAGATGACGAACTCGGCCGGCTTCACCGGTGCCACACCGATCTCCGTCACCATCTGACCTGCGTCGATCACCTCGGGTGGATTGGTTTCCGCATCGCATTTCACGTAAAACGCCTGCTCCGGCGTCGCACCCATCAAGGCGCCGGCACGCCACTGCAGGGTGAGGAAGGCCCGTATATCCCGCTCCACCGTCTTCCAGGTGTTCTCGTCGTTGGGTTCGAACACGGCCCAGCGCGTCCCGTCCTGGATCGACTCGCGCAGGGCGAGCATGGTGCGGCGCACGGGGATGTAGCGATACTCGCTGGCCGCATCGTCGAGGGTGCGCGCACCCCAGATGAGAATGCCGCTGTCGGAGAAGAAACGGATGCAGTTGACACCGGAACGGTTCAATTCACCCTGCTCGGCATGCGTGACCTGATAGGTCAGGCCGAGCGCCTGACGAATCGGCTCGTTGGCCGGGGCCTTGTGCACGCCGCGCATCGCATCGGTACGCGCATACACGCCAGCCAGATGGCCGCTGGGAGGCTGTGCCACTGGCTTGCCACTGTACTTGTCGGATATCACCAACCAGGGGAAATAGAATGCGCCGTAGCTCGACGAACGCGGTCGCAGGCCGGACGATACACGCCGACGGCTGCTTCCGCCCTCCTCGTCACCATCTCCGGCGGTAGCGCCTGCCACCTCCTTGAGTGCGTCCGGGTTGTCCCTGGCGCCTTCCGGCGCATCCAGGATGGCAAAGCGATCCCCCATGCTCTCGCAGTGGGACAACAGCGCCTCGTAGGCCGCCGCATCGGTGGCGCCAGGGGCCGCGACCATGGCGATTTCGTCGATCGAGGCGAGCGCGTGCACGCCGCTGCGCTTACGGGCATCACCGACGACCGTCCCCTTATCACCGATATTCAGGACATAACAACGCGATCCGCCGTTATCGAAGAATCCATGCACCGCCCGAGACAAGACGGTCGACTCCTTACCCGACGGGTTGAACAGGCGCTCGAACTCGCTGGGGTTGTTGCAGGGTCTAGGAGTTTCGACAAACCGGCTACTGTCGGGTGCCACACCGATGAAGGCCGCCGTGCGTGTCCCGACCATCTCGATCGGGCGCGCACCGGATTTGACCTCCTCGACGTAAATTCCGGGTGAAAGATACTCAGGCATCTCAGGCCTCCGTCAGGTCCAGGTGAATCGTGACGGGCCCCGGCTGATCGGGCCGGTGCTCCGCGGTGGTTGCCAGATCGCGCCCCTTGGCACGTATGCGCAGCTGCTTGCGTACGGGTTCCACAGGAATGGCGGTGAGGCAGAAATAACCCTTGCGGTCACTCACGGCGTGCCGGCCCAAGGCCGGCGGCTCCCCCCGGGCGCCAACCACGGGATGGTCGCCGGGGCCCAGCAGCACCCCTTCGAACCGACTGAGGGCCTGGGCGCGCAGCGTGGGGGGCTCGCGGATGAGCTGAACAGGTGCCAGTTCACGCTCGGGCTCGAAACGGGCGCAGAGCAGAAAGGCCGGGCGCGGGGCAATGCCGAATGCAGCCCAGACCGTGGCGGGCAGGGGCTCGAGATCAAGCTGGTAGTCGGGATGATCGGCCAGCTGTATGGCCAGTTCGCCCAGCCTGCGGTGTGCGATCAGTGGATCCTCGTCCCAGGCGGTGACGAGATAGCGAAGCAGGAGACTGAAGATTTTCGACCGGCCGCGGTTGGCCGGCGGGGCATGCTGCATGTCCAGCAGGTAGAGGCTCAGGCACCCATGTTTCGGACAAACACCGGGCGGCTCAAGGCTGACGTCCACGTCGCCCAGCGTCGAAACAATCCATGCCTTCAGCGCGTTGTCGATTCCGTCGATCAACGAAGAGATCCCTCTTCATCATCCTGAAACCAGGCGCAACCGGCGCCACATGTCGCGATATCCCATCATCATCCGCCCGGCAATCATCCAGGACACACTGCCGAACGGCATCGCGACTCATGGAATCTAGTTTTACCGCGCACTATATGCAAGCCCCGCCGCTGTCATGGAGGGATAATGGAAATCCGGTGGCTTTACGCGTATCATTCGCGCCCGTAATCCCCGACCTTGAAATACCCCATGCCGCATTCGCAACGCTGGCCGGCCAGTCCGCCGTAGCCACACGCCCTTGGCGCTCACCCTCTTCAGAGCACCATCTTTCGCCAACAAGGTCGCGGCGCAGCCGTGCCTATCGCCCCGCGCCTGGCACAGCAAACCCACAGATTCATCACGATACTGGCCAGCACCCGATGCCGGCCGACGTCGAAACAACGGAAATCAGCAACATGTACGAAACGATACGCAGAGACTGGTTCGGCAACATCCGCGGCGACCTGATCGCCGGCATCGTCGTGGCCCTGGCCCTGATCCCGGAGGCCATCGCCTTTTCCATCATCGCCGGACTGGACCCCAAGGTCGGGCTCTACGCCTCCTTCGCCGTCGCCGTGATCATCGCCTTCACCGGCGGGCGGCCGGGCATGATCTCGGCGGCCACCGCCGCCATGGCCGTGCTCATGGTCACGCTGGTCAAGGAACACGGCCTGGAATACCTGCTGGCCGCCACCCTGCTCACCGGCGTGATCCAGATCGTCTTCGGCTTCCTCAAACTCGGCTCGCTGATGCGCTTCGTCTCCCGCTCGGTGATGACAGGCTTCGTCAACGCCCTGGCCATCCTCATCTTCATGGCCCAGCTGCCCGAGCTCACCAACGTCACCTGGCACGTCTATGCCATGACGGCCGCCGGCCTTGGCATCATCTACCTGCTGCCCATGGTGACCAAGGCCATCCCCTCGCCGCTGGTCACCATCGTCGTGCTCACCGTGATCGCCATCGTCTTCAATATTGACGTGCGCACCGTGGGCGACATGGGCGAGCTGCCGGACACCCTGCCGGTATTCCTCTGGCCCGACGTGCCACTGAATTTCGAAACCCTGGCCATCATCTTCCCGTATTCGCTGTCGCTGGCCATCGTCGGCCTGCTGGAGTCGCTGATGACGGCAAGCATCATCGACGACCTCACCGACAGCAAGAGCGACAAGAACCGCGAGTGCAAGGGCCAGGGCATTGCCAACATCGGTTCCGGCCTCATCGGCGGCATGGCCGGCTGCGCCATGATCGGCCAGTCGGTGATCAACGTGAAATCGGGCGGCCGCGGGCGGCTCTCCAGCTTCGCTGCTGGCGTTTATCTGCTCATCATGGTGGTCTTCCTCGACACCTGGGTGGCCCAGATCCCGATGGCGGCACTGGTGGCCGTCATGATCATGGTGTCGATCGGTACCTTCAGCTGGAACTCCCTGCTGGACATGAAAAAGCACCCCCCGAGCACCACCATCGTCATGGTGATGACGGTCATCGTGGTTGTCGCCACTCACAACCTCGCCTTTGGCGTCCTCACCGGGGTGCTGCTGGCCTCGCTGTTCTTCGCCAACAAGGTGGGGCAGTACAAGTACGTGGTCTCGAAGCTCTCCGAGGACGGCACGACCCGCAGCTACCGCGTGGTGGGTCAGGTATTCTTCGCCTCGGCCGACAAGTTCATCGAGTTCTTTGACTTCAAGGAGGCGATCGACAAGGTTGTCATCGACCTCACCGATGCCCATTTCTGGGACATCACCGCCGTGGCCGCGCTGGACCGCGTCGTGATCAAGTTCCGCCGCGAGGGCACCGAGGTGGAGATCATCGGCCTGAATGAAGCGAGCGCCACCATCGTCGACCGCTTTGCGGTGCATGACAAACCCGACGCAGTTGATAAACTGATGGGCCACTGAGGAGGATATAAAAATGACGAACGTGATCGCCTGTATCGACGGCTCCACCGCCTCGCCCGCCGTCTGCGACTACGCCGCCTGGAGCAGCCGGCAGATGGACGCCCCACTGGTGCTGCTGCACGTACTGGACAAGAGCGAGTTTCCGAGCGGCAAACGCAACCTGAGCGGCAACCTTACCTTCGGCAACCGCGAAAGCCTGCTCAACGAACTGGCCGAGCTAGACGCCCAGCGCAACAAGATCGCGCTGGAACAGGGCCGGTTGATGCTGGAAGAGGCCTACGACCGCGTGAAGGCCGCCGGCGTGGCCGAGGCCGACCGCCGCCAGCGCCATGGCGACCTGCTCGAAACCCTGGTGAAAATGCAGGAAGAGACCCGCCTTCTGGTGCTGGGCAAGGAAGGCGAGCATACCGACAGCCTCGGCGAGCACATCGGCAGCAACGTCGAGAGCGTGGTGCGCACCGTGCAGCGTCCGGTACTCGTCACCACCACCGAATACACCGAACCGCGACGCATCATGATCGCCTTCGACGGCAGCGCCACCACCCGCAAGTGCGTGGAGATGGTCGCCGGCAGCCCGCTGTTCAAGGGCCTGCCCGTGCACGTCGTCATGGTCGGTGACGACAAGCCAGACACCCGCTCCCAGCTCGACTGGGCCAGCGAGACCCTGGCCGCCGCCGGCTTCGAGGCCCCGGCCAGCATCCAGGCCGGCGACGTCGAGACCGTGCTCTGCAACTACCGCAAGGAACATGACATCAACCTCATCGTCATGGGCGCCTACGGTCACTCCCGCATCCGCCAGTTCCTCGTCGGCAGCACCACCGCCAACGTCGTAAGGCATGCGCATGTACCGGTGTTGCTTCTGCGTTAGGCGTCAGGTGTCAGGTGTCAGGTGTCAGGTGTCAGGTGTCAGGCGTCAGGCGTCAGGCGTCAGGCGTGAAACGGTGCATCAAGGGCGAACCGGCGGCGCATGCCGGCA
>DSBO01000077.1 GCA_011046015.1 Thioalkalivibrio sp.
CCCCACCCACACCGCGTAGGCCGTGCCGACAGGCAGCTGCTTCATGGCCACCGCCAGCAGCCAGAAGCTCGCGACCATCATCAGCACTGTCCACATCGACGGCCACAGCCGCGTGAAGCCTTGCGTGTATTTCAAACCGATGGCCCAGCCGACCTCGAACAGGCCCGCCAGGAAGAGAATCATCCACGTCATTGAGGTATTTCCCCGAAACTCGGGGTCGTCCCCGGTTGATACGGTAGCGCCCGGGTCGTCCTCGGGCGCCAGAAGAGGCAAGTGGGCCTATTCTAGTGCCCCGGCCCGTTCCTGGCCAGAAGGTGCACAACCCCACGGGTTCTCGGTGTTTGCCGGCGCTGTTCCGTGCCAGCATGGGTCTTCCCCCGCACAAGGAGCCGCCATGGATACCCCGGAACTGCACATCAAGGTCGACACCCGCGAGAAGGGCAAGATCATCCAGCGTCTGGAGGGCCTCGATGGCGTGCACCTCGAGTTCGTGGAAATGGACCTGGGCGACTATCTGCTCCCCGGCGACGTCATCATCGAGCGCAAGTCGGCCACCGACCTCATCCTGAGCGTGGTGGACAAGAGCCTCTGGGCCAAGGTGGCCAAGCTTCGCAGCCAGCACGCGCGCGTCGTCTACATCGTGGAGGGCGACCTCTACACGGCCCGCTTTCACCAGCAGGCGCTGGACGTGCACCGCGCCCTGTCCATGATGGTGATCGACCACGGCGTATCCATCCTCCCGAGCCCCGATGCCGACAACAGCGGCATGCTGGTCTACCTGCTCGGCCTCGCCGCACTGCAGGGGCCGGAGACAGGCGAACGCGCGGGAAAGCCCAACATCCGCATCGATGCGCAGCTCTACCTGCTGGCCAGCCTCCCCAACATCGACCCCGACCGCGCCAAGGCACTGCTCAAGCACTTCGGCAGCGCCCGCCAGGTCATGACGGCAGATGCCGATGCGCTCGCGAAGGTGGAAGGTATCGACCGCGAGACGGCCGAGCGGATCGCGGAGGTCCTAGATTACGGGGCAAACGGCTGAAGATCGCAGCCAGGCGCAGTGAAAGAACGGGCGCCAGGCCAGACGGCCTGGCGTGATGCTCACGCCGGCGGATCGAGTCCTGGGGCTATCGTGCCCGCCAACCGATTCCGCCTCATCGCCCGTCATGCGCTAAACGCCGGGCGGCAGTTTCGAGGCCATCAGCTTGCGGCGGTCGTATTTCCGGCCATCGGCGATGAAGGTCCCATCCCCCACCGCATGCAGCGTGCTCCGCTCCTTGCGCGTGCCATCGAACCAGGCGGCCACGGCATCCAGCACCACGATGTTGTGCCGCTCGACGATATCGACCACCTTGCACTCGATATTGGCAATGCACTCCCCGATAAGGGGCGCCCCGACCTCCCTGGCCGCCCCCGGCGTGAGCCCGAAGCGCGCGAACTTGTCGGTATCCGCACCCGAGCAGGTGCCAATAACCACCACGGTATCCAGCATGTCCACGGTGGGAATGGCGATCACACACTCGCGGGTCTTTTCAAGCGCCCGGTACGAGTAATTCCATTCCCCGGTGGTGATGGCAAATTGCGGGGTGAAGTCCATCACCATCGTCCAGGAAATGGTCATGATGTTGTTTCGGCCACCGTCGCAGGTGGTCACCAGGACAACCGGGCCGGGCTCGAGGAAGGTGAAGGCCTTGCCGAGATCCATCTTGCGCATGGTTTTCTCACCGTATCATCTGCGAAGAGGTTGGTTCAGAGGCCGTGGTTCCTATGGGAAACCGTGGTCTGTCCCCTAGTTGCCCCCCCGGCCTGCGCGGCTGTACTCACTTTTCTCCAGCCTCATATGTAGCAGCCCAACGCGCGCTCCCGAGGGATCGGTCCGTTCTTCGACGGCGTACGGACGGAAGTTCATTCCCGCGTATAACAGGAGCGCCGGCGTGTTATCGTTGAAGACGGAGATCCTCACCTCCTGGGCTCCATACGCATCGAATGCCCGCTGGATCATGTGCGAGACCAAGAGGCGCCCAACCCCTTGCCCACGAAAGTCCGGCGCCACCACCACATTGCCAACGAAGGCCCATCGCCCTGCCTGGACGTCGTAAAGGTTGGCAAAGCCGATCACCGCGTCTCTGTTCACCGCCACCGTCAGTTCGTTTCTGGATTCGGCCAACGCCTGCATCTGTTCGATGGTGAACGGGTGCATTCCCTTAGGGTAGACGCGAAACAACTCGTTCCGGCTGGGCACCAGCCGCACGATCGCGTCAAAGTCGTTTCTCGTTGCTGCACGTAGTTCCATTCGCGCTTTGACGCCGCCTCGCTGAATCACCACCCCGAGAAGAGGCAATTGGGAGATAAATGATTACTCTAACTACAACTAGCGGCCCTTAATGCCCGGTTTAAACCGATCAATTGGGACCCGTAACAACGCGGCACGCCGTAAATCAAGAGTATAGAGAGACGAAACCGGACAAGCCGCACGGAACCGGTCACGATAAACGTTTTACGAATATCTGTGAGGAAAGAACGAAGCGCGGTCACGGGTTCTCTCATTACTCTTGGCCGGGACTCTCCACAAACTTCTCGATCTCATACCCGTTCTCCACCAGGATCTGCTCGATCCTCCCCGTCGCCTCGTCCCCCAGATCACGATTGCTTGCCAGCACCCAGCCATACGTCCGTTCCGGGTGCCCGACCACCACCCAGGAATAATCCTCCGCCAGCCCGATCACCCAGTAATCGCCCCAGAACCACTGGCGGCCGAGGAAGTGGACGAAGCTGACTTCGAGCTTGGCGTTGGTGTCGGTATCGACGACGCGGGCGACGCCGTGGGCCTGGTCGTACTCGCCGCCCTCGACGCGGCAGCGATTGAGCACGTCGATGCGGCCGTCTTCGCTCTGGGTGTAGGTGGCGGTGGTGTCGGCCACGCACCGGGCCTGGAAGCGGTTGGGGATCTTGGCGATCTCGTGCCAGGTGCCGGTGTAGCGCGCAAGGTCGACGTGCTCGACGGTGGCGGGGGTGTCGCCCTCGCGCACCGGGCCGCCGCAGGCGGTGAGGAGCAGGGCGAGCGTGAGGGTGGCGAGAGCCTGTTTCATGGGGGGGGGATTCCGTTCCGGTCTGCGCGTGGTGGTTACTGCGGTCAGGGGAGCTGGATCCCGCCACCACCCATGCCGCCGCCCATACCCCCGGGACCACCCATGCCACCGCCGCCGCCCTGGCCGGGCAGGACCAGGCCGGAGGCGGCCTCACGGCGCATTTCCTCGAGCTGGCGCATGGTGCGCTCGATGGCCTTCTCGGCCTCGGTGGCGAATTTCTTGGCGGCCTCTTCCAGCGAGCTGGCCGGGATCTCGAAGTTGAGCGGCAGCGGGCCGGCGGAGGACATGAGCTGGGCCTCGCCCAGGTAGACGACGGGGCGGGTGGTGTCGGTCTCGCCCTGGCCGTTGACGGGGGTGAGGCGGCGGATGCTGCCGATCTTGCGGTCGGTGAAGAGCTCTTCGAGGTAGAGCTCGTTCGGGTTCATCTCGGGGGTGGTCTGGTCCTGCGCCATGGGGGGCCTCTGGTCATTTAGCAACGATGCCAAAAGGTTAGCAGGAAACGGGGCGCGATTCGAAACCGGGGGCTATGCTCGGGTCTGGGCCCGCAGACCCGCCTGTGACCACGAGGAGGAGACATGCGTTACCTGGAGGGGGCCGACCCGGCGCAGACGGCCTTTGCCGGCAGCCACGCCCTGCTGCTCGGCTCGGCGGTGTACGGGCTGCTGCTGGGGGCGGGCCTGCTGGCCTTCGGCTGGCGCCGCAAGGAGCTGTGGATGACGTTCTGGGGCGGGCTGCTGGGGCTGGGCAGCGCGGGCTACCTGGGGGCGTACGCGCTGGGGTATGCCTGAGCGGGCCCGGGGCGGGACGCCGGGCGGCGCCCCGCCGGCAGGGTCACTTGTACAGGCAGAGGTAGGAGGCTTCCTCGTCGATACGCACGCCGAACGTCACGTTGGCCGGCACGACGAAGGTCTCGCCCACGCCGATCGCGCGCCAGTCGGGCTCGTTCGGCAGCTGCACGGCCATCTGGCCGCTGACCAGGGTCATGTGCTCGACCTGGCTGGTGCCGAACTCGTACTCGCCCGCGGCCATCACGCCGACGGTGGCCGGACCGCCGTCCGCGGTGAAGGCGATGGATTTGCCCTTGCCGTCGAAGTATTCGTTTACCTTGAACATCGGTGCTGCCCCGGTGGGTTGGAAAGTCGGCTATTCTAGCAACTCGCGCCCGGCCCGGAAGCAGGCCCTCACTCAATCGATACGCCTGGAGGAGGGAAACATGACCGAACATCACCCGACCACCCTGGAAAAAGCGACCGCGATCCTGTTCGTGGTGGTGCTGGCGGCGGCCTGGATCGGCCTTGCCTGGATACTCGTCGAGTTCCCGCGCGCGTTCTTCGCGGAGGGCCAGCCCCTGCCGGGCATCACGCGGCTGGCGCTGCTCACGTTCCCCTGGGGCATGCTCTTTATCTTTCCCTCCGTGATCGGCGCGTTCCTGATGTGGCGCGGGTTGCGCCGCCCCGCCTGGGCGCTGATCCTCATCCCGGCGGCGGCCACCCTGGCCCTGGTTCCCCTGCTGCTCTGGGCGCTGTATCTTCCCGCGCTGAACTGACTCACCGAGACGAGACCATGGCCGAACTCCACCCCCAGCTGGCAAAAGACTGCATTGAGATCGGACGCTTCCCGCTGTGCCGGGTGCTGCTGATGAACGACGCCAACTACCCGTGGTTCATCCTGGTACCCGACCGCGAGGACGTGCGCGAGATCTTCGAACTCTCAGGAGACGACCAGCGGCAGTGGCTGCGCGAATCCGCCGAGCTGTCGCGCGCCATGGTGGAGCTCTTCCAGCCCGACAAGCTCAACCTCGGCGCACTGGGCAACATGGTGCCGCAGCTGCACATCCACTACATCGCCCGCTACCAGGACGACCCGGCCTGGCCGAAGCCCGTGTGGGGGCAGGCGCCGGCGAAGGCCTATGACGGGATTACGCTGGGGGAGCGGCGTGAGGCGATGATTGGCGAACTGGGGTGCGGGTTTGTGCCGAACGGGTAGGGCGGCTTTTCCTTTCCGTGGCCCGTTGTTGAATGGCACCACATCCCGCCATCACGGCAGCCGGCAACGACGCCACCCGCGCCTCTCGGCAACTGACAACGCCAAGCCTTCAGACCATCAGTCGCCGCCGCACCAGCACCACGGCGATGTAGTAACTCACCGCCGCGTACCCCACCAGTACGACCACGTTCGTCACGGGCCTCGCCAGCTCGCCGCCGGCCACCAGCGGGCGGGCAAGCTCCACCGCGTGGGTGAGGGGCAGGAGGTAGACGAAGCCCTGGACGATCTCGGGCAGGGTGTCGATGGGGTAGAACACGCCACAGACGATGAACATGGGCGTGATGACCAGTACGAAGTAGTAGCTGAAGAAGTCGTAGTTGCGGGCGAGCGCGCTCATGATCATGGCGGGGCCGGCGAAGGTGAGCCCGACAAGGAACACGACCGGGATGGCCCACAGCGACTGCCAGCCATCGACCACGCCGAGCAGGGCGGCGACGATGAGGATGGCGATGCCGCTCATGGCGGCCTTGGTGCCGCACCAGAGCATCTCGCCGGCGAGGATGTCGTCGATCTCCAGCGGACTGGCAAGGATGGCCTCGTAGGTGCGCTGCGGCACCATGCGCGTGAACACCGAGTACATGCCCTCGAAGGTGGCGGTGGTCATGGCCGAGGAGGCGATGATGCCGGAGGCGAGGAAGGCGAGATACGGCATGCCCGACATCTCGCCGACGAAGTGGCCCAGCCCGAAGCCCAGCCCCAGTAGGTAGAGCGCGGGCTCGCCGAAGTTCATGACGATGGCCGGGCCGACGAGCTTGCGCCAGACCAGCAGGTTGCGGCGCCATACGGCCAGCGCGCCGCGTCTCACGGTGGGCAGTCGCCAGTTCGTCATCAGTCGCGCAGCTCCCGGCCGGTGAGTTTGAGAAACACGTCTTCCAGGCCCGCCGGGCGGTGCAGGAAGGTGAGCCCGTGTTCGTTGCGCAGCTTCTCCAGCAGGGCGCCGGGCTCGCGGGTGTAGCAGTAGCTGCTGGTGCTCATCTGCTCGACGCGGCAGCCCACGCCCTCGGCCAGGGCGATGAGATGACGGCTGGCCTCGCCCCGCACCTCGATCACGTCGGGCTCCACGTGCCGGTCGATGAGCGCGCGCGGCGAGCCCTGGTCGAGGATGCGGCCGTGATCCATGATCACCAGCTCGTCGCAGAGCCGTTCGGCCTCTTCCATGTAGTGGGTGGTGAGGATCAGCGTGGTGCCGCGGTCGCGCAGGTCACTCAGGCGGCTCCAGATCACGTGGCGGGCCTGCGGATCCAACCCGGTGGTGGGCTCGTCGAGCACCACCAGTTCCGGGTCGTTGATGAGCGCGCGGGCGATGGTGAGGCGGCGCTGCATGCCGCCGGAGAGCGAGTCGGTGCGGGCATCCGCCCGCTCCGTGAGGGCGGCGAACGCGAGCAGGCGCTCGATGCGCGGGGCCACCTCGGCACGGGGGATGCCGAAGTAGGAGGCGTAGATGGCGAGGTTCTCGGCCACGGTGAAGTCCGGGTCGAGGTTGTCGGCCTGCGGCACCACGCCGGTGCGGGCGCGCACGCGGCGGGCCTCGGCCGGCATGGGCAGGCCGAACACCGAGAGGCTGCCGCCGCTCATGGGTGTAAGGCCCAGCAACATGCGCAGCGTGGTGGTCTTGCCCGCGCCGTTGGGGCCGAGAAAACCGAAGCAGCGCCCGCGCGGCACATCGAAGTCGATGCCCTGCACGGCGTGGAAGTCGCCGTAGCGCTTGTCCAGGCCGCGGGCGCTGATGATGGGTTCGCTCATGAGCGCCGATTCTACACCCGTGCCCCGCTACCCTGTCATGCGCGCGGCCGCGAACTGTGCCCATGCACATAACCCGGCACGGCGGGAGCGGCTAGACTCGACGGTGTTTCTTTCCGTACCCGACACACCGAGGAGCGAACGATGAACAAGACAATGAAATCCCTCGCCGTCGCAGGCCTGCTGGCCGCGAGCGCCCAGCCGGTGCTGGCCGACGACGTGATCACCGTGCGCCAGATGACGGCCGAGCTGGCCGGCGATATCGCCCGCGAAGCCATGCTCGCCTGCCGCGAAAAGGGTTACCAGGCGAGCGCCGTGGTCGTCGACCGCGCTGCCAACACCATGGCCGTGATGCGCGACACCCTGGCCGCCCGCCACACCATCCAGATCGCCGAGGAGAAGGCCAACGCCGTGGTCATGTCGGGCGTCGACTCCGGCGAGTTTCGCAAGAACCGCGGCGACATCCGCATGGAGATGAACCACGTCGACGGCATCATCATGCTCGACGGCGGCCTGCCCATCCAGGCCGCGGGCTACATGCTCGGTGCCGTGGGCGTGAGCGGCGCCCCGGGCGGCGACATCGACGCCGAATGCGCGAAGGCCGGCCTGGACGCCGTGGCCGACCGGCTGGCATTCATCGAGTAAGGAACCAGACCTCGCTCACTGTTAGGCGCGGCCTTGCCGCGCCTTTTTTGTGGCCTCGCGCAAGGGCGGGAAGGCGCAGATCAGGCGGGCGGGCACCCCCGGAGCAAGACGGAAAGTCGCGGAAACGCGGCAGGTACGCAACCATCGATCGCGTCAGACGCCGCCCCCCGGACCTTCCTGACCACCCAGGCCTTCGCCGGGATGACGATTCTGGCGACTTGCGACTTGCGACTTGC
>DSBO01000106.1 GCA_011046015.1 Thioalkalivibrio sp.
AGAGGCCTGGATGGCCGCGTTGAGCGCGAGGATGTTGGTCTGGTCGGCGATGTCGTTGATGAGGCTGACGATATCGCCGATCTCCTGGGAGGACTCACCCAGTCGTTTGATTCGCTTGGAGGTCTCCTGGATCTGCTCGCGGATGGTGTCCATGCCGTCGATGGAACGACGCACGGTATCGGCACCCTTGCCGGCGATCTGCACCGACTTGGCCGCCACCTCCGTGGAGATCTGGGCGTTACGGGACACCTGCTCGATGGAGTCGGCCATGTCCGTGATAGCGGCCGACGCCGAGGCAATCTCGCGTGCCTGGTGATTGGACGCGTCGGCGAGCCGCAGCGCGGTACCCTGCGTCTTCTCCGCCGAGGTCGAAACCTGCACCGCGGTCTCGTTGATGGTGGTAACGAGGCTGCGCAGCGCGTCGATGGCGTAGTTGACCGAGTCGGCGATGGCGCCGGTGATATCCTCGGTCACGGTGGCATGCACGGTCAGGTCACCTTCCGCGAGGTTGGTCATCTCGTCGAGCAGACGCAGGATCGCGCGCTGGTTACGACGGTTGGTCTCGGTCGTCTCGGCCAGTCGGCGACGGGTATCCTGGTAGATGGTGAACGCCAGCAGGAGCAGCACCAGCAGGGCGGCCAGACCCGTGGCAATGCCGGCGAGGAACAGCCAGTTGAGGCTGTCGCCGTACTCGGCAGACTGCGTCTCGAGCACCGTGGTGGCCCCGAGCAGCTGGCCACTCTGGCCTTCGACCTGACCGGCCGCGTCCTTGACCTCGAACAGCTGCGGGGAGGTCTCGAGGATCGCGCCCACGTGCTCGGAGACCGAACTGAACAGCATGGCCACTTCGCGAAGCTTTTCGCGCGCTTCTTCGTCATCCACCCGCTGAATGTTCAGCGCCGGATAGCCACGGATCATCCCCTCCAGCACACGGCCGAACAGGGCCGCGTCGCGACCGAAGCGGTCAGCCGCGGTTGCC
The DNA here is from genome assembly GCA_011046015.1 of Thioalkalivibrio sp. GTDB lineage: Bacteria > Pseudomonadota > Gammaproteobacteria > SpSt-1174 > SpSt-1174 > SpSt-1174. The sequence goes on from DSBO01000106.1 coordinate 980, forward strand.
GCGCCCTCGCCACCGGCCAGCACGCGGTTGAGGTTATTCTCGATACGCTGGGTGAGCATCAGCTGACGCGCGGCGATATAGATCTGATCCGGCGGGGCGCCCTTGCGCACGAAAACGTTGACCACCTCGTCGGAAAGGGCCAGCAGCTGCGGAATGAATTCGTTGATGACGTTGACGAACTCGGACACGGTGGAGATGGATTCGCGCCCGTCGAGGATGATGTTGATGTTGCCGCGGTACTGCGCCCAGCCCGCTTCGACCTCGGCCAGGGTCGGATCCAGGCTGGCAGGCAGGGCCGGCAGCCCCATGGCCGCGTCGCCCTCCTTGAGACGGCGCAGCAGCACGTCGAACTCGTCACGCAACTGGCGCAGCTCGTCGAAGGCCTGGGCCTTGCCGGAGGCTGCCTCGATCGAGTAGGTGGCGAGTCGCTGTGAAAGCAATCGCTGCTCTGCGGCGGTGGCGATGTAGCCGTTGGCATGGCCGCGCTTGATGGTATGCGTCGCAAACAGGGCAACCGTGCCCAGCAGGAACACGACCAACAAGACGGCAAGCACCACGGAACTCTTGCCACCACCGAACTTGAAGCCACTGTCTTTAGCCGGCGCTTTCATTTGTTATCTCCTGCCCATCTGTTTCCATCGCCCGTGACGGACGACCTGGCGGTTGATCCGTGAATCGAGTGTATTTTGTCGATATTATTGTTGTTATGTTGCAGGCCCCCTGCCTGCGCCACGTTGCGGCCTAGACCGCAACGTCCATGAACCCTTCGCTCTCGGCCAGCCGGAAGGGGCTGAACACCGGGTAGTGCTCCCCCAGTCGACTGAACGAGTAGGTAATGAAGGGTCTGATCCGTTCATCCAGCGACGGCAACTCCTCGGCAATCTCGTCACGCCAGAAATGGCGCATGCCCAGCACTGCATCGATCACGAGCCCCGCCACGACCCCCTCGTAGCTGACCACGAGCAGCCGCCGCGACGCCGGGTCGGCAATCGGTTTTTCGTCAAACAGGAAGGCCTGCAGATCCATCACCGGCAGCAGGTTGCCGCGCATGTTGGCGATACCGAGCACCCAGGACTTCACGCCCGGGACCGGGGCCACGCTCGTCACCGAGACGATTTCGCCGACCTCGTCCATCGGGGCGAGCATCTCGACACCATGCAGGCGGAACAGCACCCCGGTCCATTCCTCGCGGGCATCCTCCAGGCGCGGCAGGCCGACGGCGCGCGAGCGGCAGCGCTGGTCCAGCGCCCCGAGAAGCTCAAACGGTGACTGGGTCGCCTCGGCCGCCATGATCGAAGTTCGTTCCCCCCGGGCCTCAGCCCACCAGCGACTGAACACGATCAAGCAGGTCTTTCTCCTTGACCGGCTTGACGATGTAATCCTTCGCGCCCTGGCGCATCGCCCAGACCTTGTCGGTCTCCTGGTCCTTGGTAGTGACGATCACGACCGGGATGCCGGAGGTGCTGGGCTCGTTGGCCAGCTGGCGGGTAGCCTGGAAGCCATTCAGTCCCGGCATGACCACGTCCATCAGGATGAGATCCGGCAGCACCTTCTTGGCGACCTCGACGCCCTCCTCGCCACTCTGCGCGGTGGTGACCTGATGACCATTCTTCTCGAGAATCGTCTTGCAGACGTGAATTTCGGTGGGCGAATCGTCTACGACCAGGATGTGAGCCATGGGTCTTCTCTCCAAAGTAAATCAGTCAAACCAATTTGATAACCGGCCACGGCGCTGGGGTGCGCCCACGCCGCCATTCTAGTGTTTTCTTGCGTACGCACGAATCGCGCCAAGCAGGTCGTCCTTGGTAAATGGCTTGGTCAGGTACTGCTCGGATCCGACGATGCGACCGCGGGCCTTGTCGAAGATGCTGTCCTTGCTCGACAGCATGATGACCGGCGTATTCTTGAAGGCGCTGTTGTGCTTGATAAGCGCGCAGGTCTGGTACCCGTCCAGACGCGGCATCATGATATCGACAAAAATGATATCGGGCTTATGCTCGGCGATCTTTGCAAGCGCCTCGAACCCGTCGGTCGCGGTGACGACATCACAGCCCTGCTTCTTCAGCAGGTTTTCCGCCGTGCGTCGAATCGTCTTGCTGTCGTCGATGACCATGACCTTGAGGTCGGCAAAGACGTCCCCTTCACCTGCCCCACCCGTGCTTGCTTCGCTCACAGCCCACCTGGCCCATTGTTATTTTGAACGTGTGATAGATTGCTCACGAATGTACCCCATGAAAAGCCCATAAGCAAACAAGTGAAACCAGAAAAGATAGTTAGCGCGCAAAGGTGATGTTGCTTCTAGGCAGAATTGGTCAACTTTTGACAGAACACTGACGTGCATCGGCACATGGCGGGGGCAAACCGCCTCGATTAGACTAGCCGGAAATCCGGACGGACCACCCAGGGCAGGCACATGACGATATCGCTCGGCGTGGTGATGGACCCCATCGCCCGCATCAACATCAAGAAAGACAGCAGCTTCGCGATGCTGCTGGAGGCGCAACGCCGCGACTGGACGCTCTTCTACATGGAGCAGGGGGATCTGTTCCTCGAGGACGGCAGGGTATTCGCCGCGATGCGCCCCCTCACCGTGCGCGACGACCCGGCCGGCTGGTTCGAGCTCGGCGAGGTGAGCGAGCGGCCACTGGCCAGCCTGTCCGCGGTGCTGATGCGCAAGGACCCGCCCTTCGACATGGAGTATGTCTACACCACCTACCTGCTGGAACGGGCAGCCGAGGAAGGCTGCTTCGTGGTCAACCGACCCGCCAGCCTGCGCGACTGCAACGAGAAGCTGTTCACCGCCTGGTTCCCCCAGTGCTGTCCACCGACACTGATCTCGCGCGACCCGCGCCGCCTTCGCGACTTCCTCGCGCGCCAGCAGGACATCGTGCTCAAGCCGCTGGACGCCATGGGCGGGGCGATGATCTTCCGCCTGCGGCAGGACGACCCGAACCTCGGCGTGATCCTCGAAACCAGCACCGACCACGGTCGCCGCACCATCATGGCCCAGCGCTTCCTGCCCGAGTTCCGGCAGGGCGACAAGCGCATCCTGCTGATCGACGGCGAGCCCGTACCCTACGCGCTGGCCCGCATCCCGGCCGAGGGCGAGAGCCGCGCCAATCTGGCCGCCGGGGGCACCGGCGTCGGCCAGGAGCTCACCCCCCGTGACCGCTGGATCTGCGAGCAGGTCGGCCCGGCCCTGCGCGAACGCGGCCTGACCTTCGTGGGCCTGGACGTGATCGGCGATTACCTCACCGAGATCAACGTCACCAGTCCCACCTGCATCCGCGAACTCGACGCCATCTACGGCATCAACATCGCCGGCACCCTCATGGACGCCATCGCGCAGCGACTGGGGGCCGCATGACCCGCCGTCGCCTGGCACTTGCCACCATCCTGCTTGCCCTCGGCCTCCTCGCCGGCTGCAGTCAACAGGAACCCTATAGTGAAACGCTGCTCGCCTTCGGCACCCTGGTGGACGTGACGATTTACACCGACAGCCCCGAGGCGGCACAGGCGGCCATTCGGGCCGTCGATGAAGACCTGCGCTTCATGCACGAAAACTGGAACGCCTGGCGCCCCAACACCCTCGGCCGCGTCAACCTGCTGCTGCCGACCGGCGAGTGGTTTTCCTCCGGTCCGTCGTTACTGCCGCTGATCGAACAGTCCATCGCCCTGTCCGAGCAAAGCGAGGGGCTGTTCGATCCCGCCATCGGCAAACTGGTCGGCCTCTGGGGATTCCAGAGCGACAGCGCACCCGAGGGGCCGCCGCCGGACGAGGGCCAGATCGAACTCCTGCTCGAGCAGGCGCCGCGCATGACCGACATCCAGATCGACGGCATCCGCATCCGCTCCACCAACCCGGCGGTACGTCTCGACTTCGGCGCCTTCGCCAAGGGCTACGCGGTGGACCGGGTCATCGAGCGCCTGCGGGAACTCGGCATCCAGGATGCCATCGTCAACGCCGGCGGCGACCTGCGCGCCATCGGGCGCCACGGCAACCGCGACTGGCGGGTGGGTATTCGCCACCCGGGCGGCGACGGCGTGATCGCCTCGCTCCAGATCGCGGGCGACGAGAGCGTGTTTACCTCGGGCGACTACGAGCGCTATTTCGACTGGGAGGGCGAGCGCTACCACCACATCATCGACCCGCGCAACGGACGCCCCGCGCAGGGCGTCACCTCCGTGACCGTGCTGCACGACAATGGCGCCGAGGCGGACGCGGCAGCCACCGCCCTGTTCGTCGCCGGACCGGACGACTGGCCTCGCATCGCCGCCCGCATGGGCATCGACAAGGTCATGGTCATCGACGCGGATGGCGGCATTGCGCTCACCCCGGCCATGGCCGGGCGCATACGCCTCGAGGGCGACGAGCCCGCTCCGTTCACGCTACGCGAGCTGCCGTGAAGCCGGGCGACTGGCTGGTGGTGGTGCTCGCCGCGTTGCTGATCGGGGCGCTGTATGCACACTTCTGGACCCCGGGAGCACCCGCAGCCTACGCCCTGATCCACGCCGGCGACGACGCGGCTCGACAGGTCGCGCTGGACGAGCACCGGCACCTGCACGTGGAGGGGCCGCTCGGTACCAGCCAGGTCGAGGTGCGTGACGGGCGCGCGCGATTCACTGCATCCCCGTGCAACGATCGCTTTTGCGTTCACTACGGCTGGCTCGATCATGCCGGCGAGGTCATCGCCTGCGTGCCCAACCGGGTGGTGGTGCAGCTGGTCGGGCCGGAGCGGGACTTCGACGCGATCAACTTCTGATGCCCACTGCACCGAAGGAACTGCCGGCCACGGCCGACGACCTGCGCATCGCCTGGCTGGCGGCACTGGCCGTGGCCATCCACGTGCTGGAGGCCGCCTTTCCCTCTCCGCTGCCAGGCGCCAAGCCCGGGCTCGCGAACGTCATCGTCATCATGACGCTGCTGCTGTACGGCTGGCGCGCGGCGCTGGCAGTGGCGGTACTGCGTGTCATTGCCGGCAGCCTGTTCCTCGGCACCTTCCTCTCGCCGACCTTCCTTCTGAGCCTCTCGGGCGCGGTGGCGGCGCTCTTGGCGATGGGGATCGTCTGGACCCTCGGTGGCCGCCAGCTCACAGCCATCGGCCTGAGCGTGGTGGCCTCGCTCGGCCACATGACCGGCCAGTTTTTCATCGCCTGGGCCCTGTTTATCCCGACCGACGCCATCTGGCGACTCTATCCCATTTTAATGAGCCTCAGCCTGATCTTCGGGCTGGTTAGCGGTACAATTGCGCAGGCCATCATCCGCAAGCTCAAGACTCCGACCGCATGACCGCGTTCAGCCTGACCCCACATCTTTCGTCGAACGACCGTTTCGGCATCAGCCTGTTCGTGGCCGCCATCGCCCACGGGATCATCATCCTGGGCATCGCCTTCGGCGTGGACCTGGCGCCGGAACGCTACGTACCGCCCTCGCTGGACGTCACCCTGGTACAGACCGAGACCCACGAGGCGCCAGACGATGCGAAGTTCATCGCCCAGGCCAACCAGCAGGCCAGCGGCAGCACCGACACCCCCGCGCGCCCGACCAGCCCCGTCACCTCCCTCGACCCGCGCCCGCACGACGGCACGGCGCCGATGCAGATCCAGGCCCAGTCGCCGGTACAGCCCGAAAAGGAACAGGTCCAGGCGATGACGGTGCGCGAGTCCGAGTACCAGGTGCCGACGGAAGAGAAGACCCGGCAGGACCAGCCGGTACCGGAGGTCAGTGGCCGCGAGCTGGTCGACCGGAGTCTGGAAATCGCGCGCCTGGCGGCCGAGATCAGTGAACGCGAGCAGCGCTACGCCGAGCGCCCGCGTCGCCACTACCTGTCCTTCTCCAGCGCCAAGAGCGTAATCGAGGCCGACTACTTCCGCGCCTTCAAGGAGAAGGTGGAACGCATCGGCAACCTCAACTACCCCGACGAAGCGCTGCGCCGCCAGCTCAACGGGGAACTCATCCTGCACGTCACCGTCGACCGCGACGGCCGCGTGCTCGGCATCGAACTGGGCAAGTCCTCCGGCCACCAGGTGCTCGACGACGCGGCCAAGCGCATCGTGCGCCTCTCCGAGCCCTTCGCCCCCTTCGACCGCGAGATGCGCAAGGCCTACGACGAGCTGATCATCACCCGCACCTGGAAGTTCGAGGTCGGCGGACTCACCACGCGCTGAGGCAAAGCAGTCCCGCCCGGGTTGCGAGCCCGCCGCCGGCACCCGATACTTGACCCATGGCTGCCCCCACCTACTTCACCAACCAGTTTCTCATCGCCATGCCCGCGCTGGCGGACCCGAACTTCTTTCGTTCGGTGACGCTCATCTGCGAGCACAACGCCGACGGCGCGCTGGGCATCGTGATCAACCAGCCCACGGACATCCGCCTGGGCGAACTGCTGGATCACCTGGAGATCGCCACCGCGCGCGAGGACATCGCCGCCCTGCCCGTCTACAGCGGTGGCCCGGTGGAAATGGAACGCGGATTCGTACTGCACCAGCCGGTGGGGACCTGGGAGGGCAGCCTGCAGATCACCGACCAGCTGGCGCTCACCACCTCCAGCGACATCCTGCGCGCACTCGCCGAAGGCCGTGGTCCGGAACACGTGCTGGTGGCGCTGGGCTATGCCGGCTGGGGACCGGGCCAGCTCGAACAGGAGATGGCCGACAACGCCTGGCTGACCTCGCCGGCCAGCCTCGACATCCTGTTCGAGACGCCCGCCGACCAGCGCTGGCGCGCCGCCGCCCGACAACTCGGCATCGACCTCGACCTGCT
>DSBO01000082.1 GCA_011046015.1 Thioalkalivibrio sp.
CCCTGGCCCTGCTGGACGCCCTGGAGCCCAGCATCGAGGCGCTGGTGGACGAGGCCCTCAGCCGTCAGGTCCGCGAGGCCCGCGACGAGATCGTCGGTCGGGTGATGGCCACGCTGCGCGAAGAGCTCATCGGCATCGACAACTGACGCGGCCCTGAATGCCTCCCCCGCTTGGGATATAATCGCCGCCTTTATGCGTATGCGCCCCGATTTTTCACACCCGTGGATCGGGACGCACCCGATCCGCTGACCAGACCGAATCCATGGAAAAGACCTACGATCCGCACGCCATCGAGAAGAACTGGTACCAGACCTGGGAACAGGCCGGCCACTTCGCCCCCAAGGGCGAGGGCCAGCCCTACTGCATCATGATCCCGCCGCCGAACGTCACCGGCACGCTGCACATGGGCCACGCGTTCCAGGACACGATCATGGACGCACTCATCCGCTACCACCGCATGAAGGGCGACAACACGCTGTGGCAGGCCGGCACGGACCACGCCGGCATCGCCACGCAGATGGTGGTGGAGCGCCAGCTCGCCGCCGCTGGCCAGACGCGCCACGACCTCGGCCGTGAGGCCTTCCTGGATCGCGTGTGGGACTGGAAGGAGGAATCGGGCGGCCACATCACCCGCCAGCTGCGCCGCATGGGGGCCTCGCTGGACTGGTCCCGCGAGCGCTTCACCATGGACGCCGGCCTGTCGCGCGCCGTCACCGAGGTCTTCGTGCGCCTGCACGAGGAGGGGCTGATCTATCGTGGCAAGCGCCTGGTGAACTGGGATCCGGTGCTGCACACCGCCATCTCCGATCTGGAGGTCGTCTCCGAGGAGGAGAACGGCCACATGTGGCACATGCGCTACCCGCTGGCCGACGGCTCGGGCCACCTGGTGGTCGCCACCACCCGCCCCGAGACCATGCTCGGCGACAGTGCCGTGGCCGTGCATCCGGAGGATGAGCGTTACAAGGCCCTTATCGGCCAGATGATCCGCCTGCCGCTCAGCGAGCGCGAAATCCCCATCATCGCGGATGACTACGTCGACCCCGAGTTCGGCACCGGCTGCGTGAAGATCACCCCGGCGCACGACTTCAACGACTATGCGGTCGGGCAGCGGCATGACCTCCCGCAGATCAACATCTTCACCATCGACGCGAGGATCAACGACAACGCGCCGGAAAAATACCGCGGCCTGGACCGCTACGAGGCGCGCAGGCAGATCGTCGCCGATCTGGAGGCCGCGGGTCTTTTGGAGAAGGTCGTCGACCACAAGCTGATGGTGCCGCGCGGCGACCGCTCCGGTGCCGTCATCGAGCCCTACCTCACCGACCAGTGGTTCGTCGATCTGACCCGCGAGCAACAGGACGACGGCCGCCCGGGTGGCCTCAATGCCATCACCCGGCCGGCCATCGACGCCGTGCGCGGCGGGCGCATCCGGTTCGTGCCCGAGAACTGGGACAAGACCTACTACAACTGGCTGGAGAACATCGAGGACTGGTGCATCAGCCGCCAGCTCTGGTGGGGCCACCGCATCCCGGCCTGGTACGACGCGAACGGCCGGGTCTACGTCGCCCACGACGAGGCCGAGGCGCGTGCGAAGTACAGGCTTGCCGACGACGTCGTGCTCACCCAGGACGACGACGTACTCGACACCTGGTTCTCCTCCGCGCTCTGGCCCTTCTCCACCCTGGGCTGGCCGGACCAGACCGACGAGCTCAAGGCCTTCTACCCCACCTCGGTGCTGGTCACCGGCTTCGACATCATCTTCTTCTGGGTGGCCCGCATGATCATGATGGGCCTGAAGTTCATGGACGACGTGCCCTTCCATGAGATCTACGTCCACGGCCTGGTGCGCGACGCCCACGGCCAGAAGATGTCCAAGTCCAAGGGCAACGTGCTCGATCCCATCGATCTCATCGACGGCATCGCCCTCGACGACCTGATCGCCAAGCGCACCAGCGGCCTGATGCAGCCGCAGATGGCCGACAAGATCCGCAAGTCGACGAAAAAGCAGTTCCCGGACGGCATCCCCGCCTTCGGTACCGACGCCCTGCGCTTCACCTTCGCCTCGCTGGCCTCCACCGGCCGCGACATCCGCTTCGACCTCAACCGCATCGAGGGCTACCGCAACTTCTGCAACAAGCTGTGGAACGCCGCGCGCTACGTGCTGATGCAGACGGAAGGGAAAGATACCGGTATTGAAGGAGACGTGGACCTGTCGCTGGCCGACCGCTGGATCACGAGCCTGCTGCAGCAGACCGAGGCCGAGGTGCGCGACCACATCGAGCACTACCGCTTCGACCTGGCCGCCAAGTCCCTCTACGAGTTCACCTGGCACGAGTACTGCGACTGGTACCTGGAGCTCTCCAAACCGGTGCTGTTCGACGAGCACACGCCAGCCGCCGCCCAGCGCGGCACACGCCGCACCCTGGTGCGCGTGCTCGAGGCCCTGCTGCGCCTGCTGCACCCGATCATGCCCTACATCACCGAGGAGATCTGGCACCAGGTCGCGCCGCTGGCCGGCAAGCACGGCGACACCATCCAGCTGCAGCCCTACCCGGAGGCGGACGAAGGCAGGATCGACCAGGAGGCCCTGCAGGACATCGAGTGGGTGAAGACCTTCATCCTCGGCATGCGCCGCATCCGCGCGGAGATGGACATCGCGCCGGGCAAGCCCTTGCCGGTGCTGCTGCAGGACTGGACGGAGGCCGACCAGGCCCGCTTCACGGCCAACGCCCCCTTCATCAACTTCCTCGCCAGGCCCGAGGGCGTGGAATGGCTGGCCGCCGATGCCGAGGCGCCGGAATCGGCCACCGCCCTGGTGGGCAAGATGAAGATCCTCATCCCTCTGGCCGGCCTGGTCGACAAGGACGCCGAGCTCGCGCGCCTGGACAAGGAGATCACGAAGATCCAGTCCAACCTGGAGAAGACCGAGGCCAAGCTCGCCAATCCCAACTTCGCCGACAAGGCCCCGGCCGAGGTGGTGCAGAAGGAGCGCGACCGCCAGGCCGAGATGCGCACGGCCCTCGAACAACTGGAAGCCCAGCGCGAGAAGATCCGCGCCCTGTAATAAGGACACGCACCATGGCCAAGCTGCCCGAAAGAGACCAGCAGATCGTCCAGGCCCACGCCGCACTCATCGTCGGCGTGGTGCAGGCGGCGCAGAACCCGGCACTCAAGCCCCAGCTCGACGAGCCGCTGCGCGTCTCCGAGCAGAACGGCTGGGTGGCGCTGGTGACCGCCATTCGCAAGATCCTCGACGGCAGTCGCGACATGGCCCTGCTGGGCGGCCTGGACGAGGAAGACAGCATCATCGTCGAGGCCATCCTGCGTGGCCTGCAGGACCCGGGCACCCTGCCCGATCCGGCGCAGAGCGCCGACCCCACCATGGCTGCCCCCGGGCTCGCCCATATGATCCACCAGGCCGCGCGCGGCAATGCCGAGGCGCTGAACCTGCTCTCCCACATGGCCGAGCAGATGACCGCCGGCGGCGGCGACATGGCGCGCCTGGGCGGCATCATGCGCCGGCTGGTCAACGGCGAGCGCGACGTGGACCGGCTCGCGAAGGGCATGGGGGCCCAGGGCGAGTCCCTGCTCAACAGCATCATCGCGGAACTCGGCAAGCTAGAGGCCCACTGACGGTCCCGCCTCTTCCGGCCAGGGCCTGTCCCAGGTCAAACACCCGTCACGATTTCACGCTATGCTAGGACGTATGGGGAAATCACACCGGGTTCTCGCCAGCCACGCACTCGACACCCTGCTCGCCGCCCTGCGCGACGACGGCTATCGCTGCGTGGGTCCGCAGCTGCGCGACGGCGCCATCGTCTTCGACACGCTCCATCATGCCGCCGACCTGCCCTGGGGCTGGCAGGATGAACAGGCCCCCGGCCACTACCGCCTGCAACACGCCGATCCTTCCCGCGCCTTCGCCTGGGCCAATGGCCCGCAGGCCATCAAGCCGCTCACCTTTGCCCCGCGCGAGACGCTTTGGGAGAGTCGCATCGAGGCCGACGGCCGGATGCAGTTCACCGCCACGCTGCCCGCCGAGGAGAAGGTGGCCGTGATCGGGGCGCGGGCCTGCGACCTCGCCGCCCTGCGCCTGCAGGACCAGCATTTTCTGGAAGGCGCGCATGCCGACCCTTACTACGCCGCCCGCCGCAGGAACCTCTTCATCGTCGCCGTGCACTGCACGGCACCGGCCGCCACCTGCTTCTGCGCCTCCACGGGTGATGGCCCGCTGTGCACAGCGGGCTTCGACCTCGCGCTGCACGAGACGGATGAGGGGTATCTCGTCGACGCCGGCAGCGAGGCAGGCACGGCCATGATCGCCTCGCTCTCGCTCCCCGCGGCCACTGCCACCCGGGTCGAACAGGCCGAGACCGCCGTCGCAGCGGCCGGTGAACGCCAGACACGCGGCCTGCCCTCGCGCAACCTGCGCGACCTGCTGTTTGCCAACCTCGACCACCCGCAGTGGGACGACGTGGCCGCGCGTTGCCTGAGCTGTGGCAACTGCACCGCGGTCTGCCCCACCTGCTTCTGCCACGCCGAACACGACGTGCCGCTGCTTGACGCCAACCTGGGTCGTCATGAACGCGAATGGGATTCCTGCTTCACCGAGGGCCACAGCTACCTCGCCGGCATCGTGATCCGCAGCGACACGCGCCTGCGCTACCGCCAGTGGCTCACCCACAAGCTCGGCGGCTGGCATGACCAGTACGGCCGCTCGGGCTGCACCGGCTGCGGGCGTTGCATCACCTGGTGCCCGGTGGGCATCGACCTCACCGAGGAGGTGGCGCGCATCCATGCCACGGGAGGCGGCCATGACTGAGGCGCCCATGACCATGCCCAACCCCAGCCTGCCGGCCGAGGCCGAGATCGTCGAGCGCATCCAAGAGTCGGGCAGCATCTACACCCTGCGCCTGCGCATGACCGACCAGGCCAGGCATGCCGCCTACACCTTCGCCCCCGGCCAGTTCAACATGGTCTACCTGCAGGGCATCGGCGAGGTGCCCATCTCCATCGTCTCCGACCCGGAAGACGATACCGTGCTCGACCACACCATCCGCGCCGTGGGGCGCGTCACCCGCGGCCTCGAGCAGCTCGGGGCCGGCCAGCGCGTAGGCATCCGCGGACCATTCGGCCGCGGCTGGCCACTGGACCAGGCCTGCGGCCGCGACGTGGTGCTCATCACCGGGGGACTGGGCTGCGCCCCGCTGGTCTCGGTGATCAATTACGTGGTGAAGCGCCGCGAGCGCTTCGGCCGGCTGGTGATCCTGCAGGGTGTGAAGCACACCGACGACCTCATCTGGCACGAGCGCTACATGGCCTGGGCGAAACTGCCGGACACCCAGGTCCTGCTCGCCGCCGACATCGCCGGCCAGGGCTGGCCCCACCACGTCGGCCTGGTCACCGAGCTCATCGACCGCGCCCGGTTCGACCGCGACAACGCCATCGCCATGATGTGCGGCCCCGAGCGCATGATGCAGGCCTGCGCCGAGGCCCTGCTCGCCCGCAACATGGCCACCGAGAACCTGTGGCTCAGCATGGAGCGCAACATGCACTGTGGCGTCGGCCACTGCGGCCACTGCCAGCTCGGCCCGCACTTCGTGTGCCGGGACGGCCCCGTGTTCAACTACACCGAGCTCGCCCCGCTGCTGGGCGTGAGGGGGTTCTGAATGGGCTTCGACTACTCGGGCTTCGCCGGCCGCCGGCCACGGGTCGCGGTGCACAAGTTCAGCTCCTGCGACGGCTGCCAGCTGGCCTTTCTCAACGCCGGCGAGGCCCTGCTCGCGGTGAGCGAGCTGGTCGAATTCGTGCACTTCGCCGAGGCCGGCCCCGTCGATCCGGACGCACCCGCCGACATCGCCTTCATCGAGGGCAGCGTCTCCACACCCGAGGAGCGCGAGCGCCTCGATCACATCCGCGCGCATACCGGTTACCTGATCAGCATCGGTGCCTGCGCCACCTCCGGCGGCCTGCAGGCCCTGCGCAACCTCTACGCCGACGGCGTCGACACGTGGCGCCAGGCGGTATACGCGAGCCCCGAGTACGTCGCGAGCCTGGACACCGCCACGCCGGTGGCCGAGCACGTGAAGGTGGACCTGGAGATCTGGGGCTGCCCGGTGAACACCGCGCAGGTGGTGGGCGTGCTGCACGACCTGCTGCATGGCGTGCAACCCACGCAGTCGCGCGACAAGGTCTGCCTGGAATGCAAACGCCAGAACGCCGTGTGCGTGATGGTGGCAAAGGGCATGCCCTGCATGGGCCCGGTCACGCAGACCGGCTGCGGTGCGATCTGCCCGCGCTATGGTCGCGACTGCTACGCCTGCTACGGGCCGGCCGAGACGGTCAACACGGATGCACAGGGCAACCGGCTCATCGAGCTGGGCCTGCAGCCGGCCGACGTCACGCGGCGCTTCCACTTCATCAACAGCCACGCCCCGGCCTTTCGCGCGGCCGGCAACAAGCACCGCAGCGAGTAGGCCATGGACGTCAACCGCCCCATCACCATCAACGTCCCGGTACTCGCCCGCGTCGAGGGCGAAGGTGCGCTGGACCTCGACATCCGTGACGGCGCGATCCGCGAACTCAGGCTGCGCATCTTCGAGCCGCCGCGCTACTTCGAGAAATTCCTCGAGGGCCGCAGCCACCACGAGATCCCGGACATCGTCGCCCGCATCTGCGGCATCTGCCCCGTGGCCTACCAGATGAGCGCCGCCCAGGCCATCGAGCAGGCCTTCGGTCACGCGGCCGGCCCCTGGGTGCGCGAGATGCGTCGCCTGATGTACTGCGGGGAGTGGATCCAGAGCCACGCCCTGCACGTCCACCTGCTGGCCGTGCCGGACTTCCTGGGGTTCGGCAGCGCCATCGAGATGGCGCGCGACTTCCCCGAGGAGGTGAAGCGCGGCCTGCACCTGCAGGGGCTGGGCAACCGGCTCATCCGCTTCCTCGGCGGGCGCTCCGTGCACCCGGTGGGCATCCGCCCGGGCGGCTTCCACCACGCGCCGTCCTATGCCGAGGCCGACGCGCTGCTGCAGGCCCTGCGCGCGGCCCTGGTCGATGCCGAGAACCTGGTGAGCTGGACGGCCTCGCTGGACTTCCCGGACGACCACCAGGACTTCATCAACGTCGCCCTGCACCACCCGGACGAGTACGGCATCTACGCCGGGCGCGTCATCACCGACACCGGCCTGTCGCTGGCCGCCGAGGACTACGAGACGCATTTTCGCGAGGCCCACGTGCGCCATTCCACGGCGCTGTATTCCTACGTCGACGACCAGCCCTACCTCACCGGACCGCTGGCGCGCGTCAACCTCAACCGCGAGCAGCTCGCCCAGGCCCTGCCGCTGCTCGACGAGCTGCCGGTGCAGTTTCCCAGCCGCAACATGTTCCACAGCATCGTCGCGCGCGCCGTCGAGATCCACTACGCCCTGCTGGAGGCGATCCGCCTGCTCGAGGGCTACAGCCGCCCCGACCAGCCCTTCGAGGAGATCACGCCACGCGCGGGGACGGGCTTTGGTGTCACCGAGGCGCCGCGCGGCATCCTCTGGCACCGCTACGACTTTGCGGCCGACGGCAGGGTGAAGGCCGCGCGCATCGTGCCGCCCACCGCGCAGAACCAGGCCCGCATCGAAGACGACCTGCACCAGTCCATCCAGGCCTTCGGCCTCAATCATTCGGACGAGGCCATTCGCCTGCGCGCCGAGACCGTCATCCGCAACTACGATCCCTGCA
>DSBO01000202.1 GCA_011046015.1 Thioalkalivibrio sp.
CACCAAACTTCTTCGCCTGCGTTACCGTCAAAGCCGCCGTCAGCGTGGTCTTGCCATGGTCAACGTGACCAATCGTGCCGACGTTGACGTGCGGTTTCGTACGCTCAAATTTTTCCTTGGACATAACTCAAACACCCCATCGAGTCTTTGGAAAGCAATCAAAGCAACATAAAAAACGTGGAGCCCATAACCAGAGTCGAACTGGTGACCTCATCCTTACCAAGGATGCGCTCTACCGCCTGAGCTATATGGGCCAAAACCTGTTTCTCAGGGCAAAACCCGACACGACCGACGATTCCAGGGAATCGCCCGCCAGCTGGTCGGGCCTCGCCACTCACTGTATGGAGCGGGTGATGGGAATCGAACCCACGTATTCAGCTTGGAAGGCTGAAGTTCTACCATTGAACTACACCCGCCTTGCAGCCAGCCCATCCCTGGGGCCGACTCGCCCCTTCCACCAGGGCCTGGGCCGGGCACATCACCCTCTTCCCAATCTTCGTCGCTCACGCGACGCCGGCTCGCTTTCGCTCGCCTCGAACCTCTGCCGGCTCTCATCCTCCCCCCGGGATACCGCGGGGCGGACTTTCAAGTCTGGTGGAGGGGGGAGGATTCGAACCTCCGAAGGCTGAGCCAGCAGATTTACAGTCTGCCCCCTTTGGCCGCTCGGGAACCCCTCCAGACGAAAGGCGGTAATTTTGGGGCAGGCGCTGCCGCCTGTCAACTCCAAAATCCGCTTCAAGTGGCTGTAACTGCGCTGTCATCGGGGCCACACGGCGCTGTCATATACCGCGCCTAGCATTAACCCATGTGCAAAACACCCCCGGGACGGGCGCCACTCCGTCGGGGGCGCAATTGGAACCTATTTTGGGGCGAGGTACAAGATGCAAATCACGGTTTACGGCAGCGGCTACGTGGGACTGGTAACCGGAACCTGCCTGGCGGAGGCGGGACACCACGTGGTCTGCGTGGACATCGACGCGCAGAAGATCGATGCGCTCAGACACAACGAGGTGCCGATCTACGAGCCCGGCCTGGCGTCGATGGTGGAGCGCAACCAGGCGGAAGGGCGGCTCGAGTTCACGCTGGACGCGCAGCTGGGGGTTAAACACGGGCTGCTGCAGTTTATTGCGGTGGGTACGCCGCCCGACGAGGACGGCTCGGCCGACCTGCGTCACGTGCTCGACGTAGCGCGCAGCATCGCGACCCACATGGACGAGTACCGGGTCATCGTCAACAAGTCGACGGTTCCGGTCGGCACGGCCCGCCGGGTGCGCGCGGTGGTCGCCGACACGCTGGCGCGCCGCGGCACGGTCGCCGACTTCGACGTCGTGTCCAATCCCGAATTCCTCAAGGAAGGGGCCGCGATCGGAGACTTCATGCGCCCTGACCGGGTGATCGTCGGTGTCGACCGGCCGCAGTGCGGGGAGCTGATGCGCGATCTGTATCGCCCCTTCGTGGACCGCACTGACCGGATCCTGATCATGGATGTGGCCTCGGCCGAGCTCGCCAAGTATGCGGCCAATGCCATGCTCGCCACCCGGATCAGCTTCATGAACGAGCTCTCCAACCTGGCCGAACGCCTCGGCGCGGATATCGACCAGGTCCGCGAGGGCATCGGCAGCGACCCGCGAATCGGATCCCACTTCATCTTCGCCGGCTGTGGCTATGGCGGCTCGTGCTTCCCGAAGGACGTCAAGGCACTGATCCGCACCGCGCACGGGGTGGATTACCTGCCGGAACTGCTCACGGCCGTCGAGAACGTCAACATGCGGCAAAAGGAACGACTCATCGAGAAGATCACCCGGCACTTCGCGGGCGACCTCGCCGGTCGCTCCCTGGGACTATGGGGCCTGGCCTTCAAGCCGAATACCGACGACATGCGCGAGGCGCCCAGCCGCCGGGTAATGGAGGCGCTTTGGTCCGCGGGGGTGAACGTGAAGGCCTTCGATCCGGTCGCGGGAGAGGAATGTCGGCGCCTGTATGGCGAGCGCAGGGACCTGGAACTCTGCGAGACACGGGAGGCGGCCCTGCAGGGCGTCGACGCACTCGTCATCGTCACCGACTGGGACTGCTTCCGTCTGCCGGCCCATGACCTGCGCGCCGCCCTGGACGCCCCGGTGATCTTCGATGGCCGCAACATGTTCGACCCGGCCGAGATGCGGCAGGCCGGGATCACCTACTACGCCATCGGACGCGGCGCGAATCTGCAGGAGACGGACCGCCATGCGGGCCTGCTGGACTTCGCCATGGCCGCCGATCGCCGCGCCACCCTGCATGCCTGACCGGTATCGCCCGTTGGCCGCAGCCCCCGCGGGCGTCACGACAACGTCATCCCCATGTCACACCGCGGCCATCTGGCCACGGCAGGCTGTAGGCAACCGGAACTGGGGATAACGACCATGAACCCGATTCGTCTTGCTCCGCTGCGCCGCGCCCTCGATATCGACCTGGATCTATGCGTACGCTGCAATCGCCTGGCGGCCTTCGAGCCACCCCGGCGCTTCTTTGCGCACGTCAGTCGCCTCGGCGATGGCGTGTTCTGGTACACGCTGATCCTGCTGCTGCCGGTGCTGTACGGCGTGGAGGCCATCCCCGTGTCCCTGCAGATGAGCGCGACGGGGATCGCCGGCCTGCTCGTCTACAAGCTGCTCAAGAGCCGCACGCTGCGCCAGCGCCCGTTCCAGGTCACGCCGGCGATCCGGGCCGGCACGGCGCCACTGGACCACTTCTCGTTCCCTTCGGGCCATACGCTGCACGCGGTGGGGTTCAGTACCGTGGCACTGGGGCACTACCCGGAGCTGGCCTGGCTACTGGTACCGTTCACGGCGCTGGTGATGGCGTCACGGGTGGTACTGGGCCTGCACTATCCGAGCGACGTGATCGCCGGTGCCCTGCTCGGGGCCAGCATCGCGCACCTGAGCTTCCGCGTGCTCTGAGCCCGGCGCCGTATGCATATCCTGATGATCTCCGATGTCTACTTCCCCCGCATCAACGGGGTGTCCACGTCGATCGAGACCTTCCGCGAGGAGCTGATCCGCGCGGGTCATCGTGTCACGCTGATCGCCCCGCGTTACGGCGAGGAGCCCGACGAGGCCGACGTGATCCGCATCCCCTCGCGCGGGCTGTTCTTCGATCGCGAAGACCGCATGATGAAGGCCGGCGCGATCCGGCGGCTGCTGCCCCGGCTGCGCGAGGCCGACATCGACTGCGTCCATGTCCAGACACCGTTCGTGGCCCACTATCTGGGGGTCTGGCTGGCCCGAAGGCTGGGCGTTCCCGTCGTCGAGAGCTATCACACGTACTTCGAGGAGTACCTCTACAACTACATTGGCTGGATACCCAGGCCGCTGCTGCAGGCGGCGGCCCGGCACTTGAGCCGCACGCAGTGCGCCCAGGTCCAGCAGGTGATTTCGCCCTCGCGCCCCATGCGCGACGCGCTGGAAGGCTACGGCATTCGCCAGCCCATCGAGATCCTGCCCACCGGACTTCGCGAGGACCGATTCGGCAGTGGCGACCGCAAGGGATTTCGCCAGCGCCATGGCATCCCCGCCGGGGCACCCGTCTGCCTGAACGTCGGGCGCGTCGCCTTCGAGAAGAACCTCGACTTCCTGCTGGAGATGTTCGTCTCCGTGCGCGAACGCCTGCCCGACGCGGTGCTCGTCATCGCTGGCGAGGGGCCGGCGGAACGCCACCTGCACCGACGCGCGCGCGAACTCGGCCTCGCCGAGGCCGTGCATTTCATCGGCTATCTCGACCGCGCGCACGAGCTGCTCGACTGCTATGCCGCCGCCGACGCCTTTGTCTTTGCCTCGCGTACCGAGACCCAGGGACTGGTGCTGCTCGAGGCCATGGCCATGGGGCTGCCCGTGGTCTCCACGGCGGTGATGGGCACGCGCGACATCCTCGGCGCCCGGCGCGGGGCGCTGGTACCCGAGGAGGAGGTGAGCGGGTTCGCCGAGCAGGTGGTGTGGCTGCTGTCCGACCGCGGCCTGCACGATCGGCTGGCGCGGGAGGCGCGCAGCTACGCCCGGGAGTGGTCGGCCACCGCCATGGCGGCCCGCATGACGGGCGTCTACGAGGAGCTGGTGGATGCCGAACCCGTCGAGGACCGGAAGACGGCGACGGAAGAGGCCTGAACCCGCGGGCACGGGATGCCGCCGGGTACGGCTACAGGAAGATGGTGCCGACAGAGGGACTTGAACCCCCAACCTACTGATTACAAATCAGTTGCACTACCAATTGTGCTATGTCGGCGAGGCGCAGCCGTCGGCCGGATTGTACTGGATGGCAGGGTACCCGGCAATTCGGTCCGCGAGTGCCGGGCGCCTAGTTGCAGTCGCGCGAGATGCGCTGGACCGATTCGGTATCGGTGGTGGCGTGTTCCCAGATCTGGGCCGGCACCCGGCGCTCGCCGCGCTCGTCATAATCCAGCCAGTACAGGGTGCGCGTGCGATAGCGGACCGAGGTGATGGCATCGTAACCCAGGGCGGCGATCTGCCGAGTGCGACGATCGGCGCGCTGCGGCTCGCTGAACAGCCCCAGCGAGACGGCGTTGACGTAATCCCCGTTCGGCACCACGTAGTAGTCCTTCACTCCCTTGTCGGCCAGCTCGCGCGCGACGGCCATGGCCGCACGGCGCGAATCGAACGCCGGGAGATACACCCAGTAGCCGGCAATCTCCTCTTCCTCGCGCTCGCGCATCGAGACCGGCACACCCTCCGCCTCGATGAGCGCGGCCAGCGCCTGCGCCGACTCGGGGGAACGCAGCGGTCCCAGCGTGTAGCAACGCAAGGCATCGGGGACCGGCTCAGCCGCCGGCGACTCGTTCGCCGGGCCGGCAGCCGGAGCCACCGCCAGCGGCGTCACGCCGGTCTCGCGCTCGGATAACAGAAGCAGGGGCGCGACGTCGGCCGGCACACGCGCAGGCGCGGCGGGCGGGGGCGGCGACAGGGTCTGCTGCCAGCCCCAGTAACCGAGGTTGAGCAGCACCAGCAGAAGAAACAGGTAGCGCATCAGGAGTCCGCGTACTTGACCAGTCCCTCGAGGACCAGATCCGGGTGGTTATGGTACCGGTGTTTCAGCAGCGGCTCTAGCGCTGTGGCATCGCCGCCGGTGATCACCAGCGCAGGCGCCTCGGCAAGGGCCGCCGACATCCGGGCCGTGATGCCGTCGATGGCGCCGGCCAGCCCGTAGAGCGAACCGCTCGCCACGCCGGCGGCGGTGTCATGGCCAAACACCTCTGCCACCTCGATCGCCTCGACACGCACCCCACGCGTACCATGCACGAGCGCCTCACGCATCAGCCGGCGGCCCGGCAGGATGGCGCCGCCGAGATGGCGGCCGTCGCCGTCGACGGCGTCGAGGGTCACGGCCGTGCCGCAGTCCGCCACGACCAGCGGGCCCGGGTAGCGCGCGCGGGCCCCCACCATTGCCAGAAACCGGTCACAGCCGAGCTGGCCCGGGTTGTCGTAACCGACCAGGATCCCGGCCGCCCGCGCCGGCGTCGCCACGAACTCTGCAGTCGGCAGCCTCGCCAGTGCCAGGGCCTCGCGGATCAGGCTGTTGACCGACTCACCTGCCACACTGGCGATGACGGTACGGCGAAGCCCCGCCCGCGGACAACCGGCGAGCAGGGCCGCCAGCGCGCCGGGGTCGTCATTGACCACCTGGCCGAGCGCCCCGAGCGCATGGCCCTCGCCCAGCGCCCACTTCTGGCGGCTGTTGCCCACATCGGCAAGCAGGATCATGCGCTCGTCCTCACACTGACCTCGCCGGATGAGAAACAGCGGACCCCGTCTTCACACTCGACTTCCAGCCGCCCCTGTGCATCGATGCCGATGGCACGCCCGCGCGAGATCCGTTCCCCCTGGTGTACGTCCACCACGCGCCCCCGTACCAGGTCATGTGCATGCCACTGCGCGACGAAGCCCTCGAAGCCCTCGGCCTCATACCGGTCGCAGGCGCAGACCAGCGCATGCAGGGCCCGGCCCGCCACGTAATTGCGTTCCAGCCGTTGCTCGCCAAGGGCCGTGGTGAGGTCCACCCAGGGCTGATCGATACCCTCGGCGGCCAGCGCCGGCATGCGCCAGTTGAGCCCCAGCCCGATAACAACCGTGCAGGGGCCCTGCTGCTCACCGGCCAGCTCGAGCAGCAGGCCGCCGAGCTTGCGCCCCCGCCAGTAGATGTCATTGGGCCACTTGATCCCGTGATCGGCCAGCCCCTCCTGCGCCAGCATCGTGGCCAGCTCGCTCGCCACCGCCAGGCTCAGCAGGCTGAGCGAGGCGGTCGGCAGCTGGAACTGCCAGCGCAGTGACAGGTAGAGGTTGGCGGCGAACGGCGAGGCCCACTGCCGCCCGCGCCGGCCACGACCTGCCGCCTGGTGTTCGGCGAACACGACGACCCGGTCCGGCTGCTCGGGCTGAAACGACGAGGCGAGATGCTGATTGGTGGAGCCGACCGACGACAACACCTCGAGCGCATCCAGCCGCGCCAGCGCGGCCGCACCCGCCGCGGCACGAATGCGCGCTGGATCCAGGCGCTCGATGGGATGCGCCAGGCGATATCCCCGACCGCGCACGGTGTCCACGGCCACGCCGAGCGCAACCAGCCGCTGCACCGCCTTCCAGATGGCCATGCGCGAGACCCCGTGGCGAGCGGCCAGCGTCTCGCCCGAACAGAACCGCTCGCAGGCCAGGTCATCAAGAATATCGAAAGGATCCGGCATCTTCGTTATCCTACGCGTGTCGTTTCTTTCAGGGACACCATCGGGCCATCATGACGCGCTCCTACCGAACAGGCAATCGCCACACCGGAAAGGGACTTTCGCTGCGGCGCAGCCTGGTGGCGCTCGCGCTCGGCACGGCCATGGCGACCGGCGTCGCCCAGGCGGAACGCTACTACATTTACAAGGAAGACGACGGCACCACGTGGATCACCGACCGCAAGCTCCACGAGCCCGACCGGTACGCCTTCCAGGGCTACTACGGTCGGCCCGCCGCCACCCGCTCCTGCCATGGCGTCACCTCCGACATCCTCGAGCAGCGCGCCCAGCTCCACGCCCCCGTCATGCGCCGCTATGCGCGCCAGCACGGGATCGATGAGCTGCTGGTCAAGGCCATCATTACCGTCGAATCCTGCTTCGACACCAAGGCCGTCTCGCGCGTCGGCGCCGAAGGGCTCATGCAGCTGATGCCGCAGACCGCCACCAGCCTGGGCGTGACCGACAGCTTCAGCGCCCACCAGAACATCGCCGGCGGGGTACGCTACTTCGCTGAGATGATGGAACGCTTCAATAACGACACTACCCTCGCCCTCGCCGCCTACAATGCCGGCCCCAATGCAGTCACCCGTCACGGTGGCATCCCGCCCTACCGTGAAACTCAGGGTTACGTCAAAAAGGTCCTGAGCTACTACCAGCGCTACCTCGAGCAGCACGCCGAGGCGACGCGCTGAGGCGGTCGGCGCCCCCTTTTCTACCGGCTGTTTTCTTCGGACAAAAAAATACCCGGCCACTGTCGTGACCGGGTATTCG
>DSBO01000238.1 GCA_011046015.1 Thioalkalivibrio sp.
GATGCCAACTGGATGCGCCACAGCCTGTATTTCAAGGACAGTGGCAGCCTGGACTACAAGCCGGTGCGCACCAAGCCGATGACGGTCGATTCCTTCCCGCCCAAAGAACGCGTCTACTGACCGCGGGTGATGCCATGAAATTCTCGATCTATCGCTACAATCCGGAGACCGATGACAAGCCTCGGATGCAGGACTTCACGCTGCCGGACGAGGAGGTTCGGCCTGGCATGATGCTGCTGGAGGCGCTGTTGCTGCTGAAGAAGCAGGACGAGACGCTGAGTTTTCGCCGCTCCTGCCAGGAGGGCGTGTGCGGCTCGGACGGCATGAACATCAACGGGCGCAACGGCCTGGCCTGCGTCACGCCGCTGGCCGGACTGAAGCAGCCCATCAAGATCCGCCCGTTTCCCGGCATGCCCGTGATCCGCGACCTGGTGGTGGACATGGAGAACTTCTACCGTCAGTACCGCAACGCCAGGCCCTACCTCATCGCCGAAGACCCCATGCCCGAGGTCGAGCGCACGCAGACCCCGGCGGAACGCGCCGAGCTCGACGGGCTGTACGAATGCATTCTCTGCGGCTGCTGCTCGGCATCCTGTCCCTCCTACTGGTGGAATCCGGAAAAATTTCTCGGCCCGGCCGCGTTGTTGCAGGCCGCCCGCTTCATCAAGGACAGCCGTGACCAGGCCACCGACGAGCGTCTGGACCAGCTCGACGACGCCTTCAAGCTCTATCGCTGCCACAGCATCATGAGCTGCCAGCAGGTGTGTCCCAAGGGACTGAATCCGACGAAGGCCATTGGCGACATTAAGAAGTTGATGTTGAAGAAATCGATCTGACCATGGATGATCTGGGACGCCTTCGCTGGCAGTGCCGGCGCGGCATGCTGGAACTGGACCTGCTGCTGCGCCGTTTCGTCGATACCGGCTATGAGGCGCTGCCGTCCGACGAGCGCGAGGCCTTCGGCCGCCTGCTCGACTATCCGGACGATACCCTGCTGGAACTGCTAATGGGCCGCATGACCCCCACGGAAGGAGTGATCACCCGTGTCATCCAAAAGATACGCGCCGCTCAACATTGACCCTGCCCCCTCGCGGGGCCTCGCAGTCCTCCTCCTGCTCGGCACGCTCGCGGCCATCGTCGCGGTCTTCCTCTCGGCGCTGCCGGGGTGGGGCAGGGGCGGTGCCCTGTTGCTGGTGACACTGGCGCTGTGGCATGGCTGGCGTACCCACGTCTCGGTGCGTGCCCCGCACGGCATCCGTCGCCTCGGCCGCGATGCCCAGGGACGCTGGTGGATCGAGACCGGCGCGGGCGGTGTGCAGCGCGCGCAGCTGCTGGCCGGCAGCACGGTATTTCCGGGGCTGACCGTCCTGCAGTTTCGCACCTCGTCCGGTCGCCTGCGCGCCATCGCGCTCACGTCGGGGCGCCTCTCCGCCGGGTCCTGGCGGCGGCTGCTGGTGGCGCTGCGCCACGAGAACCCGCTCGGTGAGTAACCCGACCGCCCTCCGGGTCAAAGCATCGTGGCGGGCTGGTATAATGCGCCCATCCCCAAACCGCGCGACGCCTGCATCATGCCCACCGACCAGGAACGACTCGAACAGCTCCTCAACCTGGACCCGGATCACGTCTACTCGGAGGAGGAGCTCGATGCCATCGAGGAGATCGATGCGGAACTCGCCCTGCGCCTGGATCGCGCGCAGACGCTCGCGCAGCGCGAGGCCGGCGATCAGCCGGCAGATGGCCCCATCGACGAGGCGAAGGTGCGCGAGGCGGTGGAAGAGGCGCGCCAGATCCTGATGCAGGACGGTGGTGACATCGAGTTCGTGGCCATCGAGGACCGCATCGTGCGGGTGCGCCTCAAGGGCGCCTGCGTGGGGTGCCCGCGTTCGGCGCTGGACCTGAAGAACGTGGTGGAGCGCCTGATCCGCAGCAAGGTGCCGGGGGTGGCTGGCGTTGCCAACACCTTCTAGCTCACCGGCCGGGCGCCGGTGAGCGCTGCCCCCATGTCGCGACCGGGCATCAGGCCCGGTTCAACTCCCGCTCCGTTTCCAGCACAGTATTGATCATTGTCAGCAGGCTGTCCGGGTTGAGCGAGATCGACTGGATGCCCTGTTCCACCAGCCAGCGCGTGATCTCCGGGAAATCGGAGGGCGCCTGCCCGCAGATGCCGACGTACTTGTCCCTCGCATTGCAGGCGGCGATGGCCATTTCCATCAGTTTGAGTACTGCCGGGTTGCGTTCGTCGAAGCCGCCGAGCAGGCCCGAGTCGCGGTCCACGCCCAGCGTGAGCTGGGTGAGGTCGTTGGAACCGATGGAGAAGCCGTCGAAGTGCTCGAGAAAGTCATCGGCCAGCAGCGCGTTGGCGGGAATTTCGCACATGAGGTAGATCCGGAGGCCGTCCTGGCCGCGCTTCAGTCCGGCCTTCGCCATGATCTCGATGACCCGCCGGGCCTCGTCCACGCTGCGGGTGAAGGGGATCATCACGGCGACGTTGTCCAGCCCCTTGGTCTCGCGCACGTTGCGGATTGCCTCGCACTCCATGGCGAAGCTCGCGGCGAAACTCTCCGAGTCGTATCGCGAGGCCCCGCGAAAACCGATCATCGGGTTTTCTTCTTCCGGCTCGAAGGTCGTGCCCCCGATGAGCGAGGCGTACTCGTTGGACTTGAAGTCGCTCATGCGCACGATCACGGGCCTGGGATAGAAGGCCGCGGCGATGGAGCCGATGCCCTCGGCCAGGCGCTCGACGTAGAAGCTGCGCCGGTCCGGGTAGCCGGCCGAGGCGCGATCGATCTGCTCCCGCGTGTCGGCATCCAGCGTGTCGTATTCGAGCAGCGCCCGCGGATGCACGCGAATGCTGTTGTTGATAATGAACTCCAGCCGTGCCAGGCCCACGCCCTCGCAGGGCAGGTTGGCGAACTTGAAGGCCTGCTCCGGGTTGCCGACGTTGAGCATGAGCCGGGTCTTTGGTTTCTCCAGCTTGCGCAGGTCGATCTTGCGGGACTCGAACTCGAGGCGGCCGTCGTAGATGTTGCCGGTATCACCCTCGGCGCAGGAGACAGTCACCTCCTGCTCGTCGCGGATCCTGAGCGTCGCATCGCCACAGCCGACGATGGCGGGGATGCCAAGTTCGCGCGCCACGATGGCGGCGTGGCAGGTGCGCCCGCCGCGGTTGGTGACGATGGCGCCCGCGCGTTTCATTACCGGTTCCCAGTCCGGGTCGGTCATGTCGGTGACGAGGATCTCGCCGTCGCGCACGTTCTTCATCTCCGAGGCGTCGACGACGATGCGCGCGGGGCCGGCGGCGATGCGCTGGCCCACGCTCTTGCCCTGTACCAGGATCTCGCCCGTCTCCTTGAGGTGGAAGGTCTCCTGGTAAGCGGCGTCGAGCTGCGACTGCACGGTCTCCGGCCGGGCCTGCACGATGAAGAGTTCGCCGGTCTTGCCGTCCTTGGCCCATTCGATGTCCATGGGCCGCGGTTCACCCGCCAGCCGCGAATAGTGCTCCTCGATAATGACGCCGTAGCGGGCGAGGGTGAGCACCTCCTCGTCGTTAAGGCAGAACCGTTCGCGATCGTCGCGCTTGACGTCCACGTTCTTCGTCGAGGCGCCGGCGAGGTTGTCGCCGGTGTAGATCATGCGAATGGCCTTGTCGCCCAGCTGGCGCTTGAGGATGGGGCGCTTGCTCTCGGTCAGCGTGGGCTTGAAGACGTAGAACTCGTCAGGGTTCACCGCCCCCTGCACGACGTTCTCACCCAGGCCGTAGGCGCCGGTGATGAAGATCACGTCGCGAAAACCCGACTCGGTGTCGAGCGTGAACATGACGCCGGAGGAGGCGAGGTCGGAGCGCACCATCTTCTGCACGCCGATGGACAGCGCGACGTCGTGGTGGGCGAAGCCCTGGTGTACGCGGTAGGAGATGGCGCGGTTGGTGAACAGCGAGGCGAACACGCGCTTGCAGGTGGAGAGCAGGTTCTTGTCGCCGCGGATGTTGAGGTAGGTTTCCTGCTGGCCGGCAAACGAGGCGGTCGGCAGGTCTTCGGCGGTGGCCGAACTGCGCACCGCGACGTCGGTATTGGCGCCGGACTCCTCGCACAGTTCTGCGTACGCCGTGCGGATCTCTTGTTCCAGGTCCGGCGGCATCTCGCCGTGGTTGATCATGTTGCGGATGCTGATCCCGGTGCGCGCCAGTGCCTCGACGTCATTGGCGTCCAGATCCTCGAGCGCCTCGTTGATGCGCGCCTCCAGGTTGTTGTGCTCGATGAAACGCCAGTAGGCCTCCGCGGTGGTGGCGAAGCCGTTGGGTACCCGGACGCCTCGTTCCGTGAGTGCGGAATACATCTCGCCCAGGGAGGCATTCTTGCCCCCGACCAGGGGGACGTCGTCGATACCCAGCTCGCTGAAACGGCGGATGAATTGCATGAACACTCCTTAATAATCGTCGGCTGCGTGTGTGGTGTGGGTGCCGGTCAGGTGATGACCGTGGGGGCCTCGCGGCCCAGGCGCCGCCGGAAGTGCGTGAGTTCGTCGGCGATCGCGATCAGGTCGGCCAGCGCCTCCTGGGTGTCGATGCCGTGCCTCGTGGTGTCGGGCTCGTAGCGTTCGACGTAGAGCCGCAGCGTGGCACCCTGGGTGCCCGTGCCGGAGAGACGGAAGACCAGGCGCGAACCGTCTTCGAAGATGATGCGCAGCCCCTGGGATTCGCTCACGCTCTCGTCGATGGGGTCGACGTAGGCGAAGTCGTCGGCCAGTGCGACGCGGTAGTCGCCGTACTGTCGGCCGACCAGGTCGGGCAGGGCGGCGCGCAGGTCGTCGATCACGCCGTTGGCGGCCTCGGCGTCCACGCCCTCGTAATCGTGGCGTGAATAGACGTTGCGCCCGTACCGTTGCCAATGGGCGCGCACGATCTCCTCCACGGACTGGCGCTTGGCCGCCACCAGATTCAGCCAGAACAGCACGGCCCATAGCCCGTCCTTCTCGCGCACGTGGTCGGAGCCCGTACCGAAGCTCTCCTCGCCGCAGAGCGTGATGCGTTTGGCGTCGAGCAGGTTGCCGAAGAACTTCCAGCCCGTCGGCGTCTCGTAGCAGGGGACGCCCAGGGCCTCGGCCACGCGATCGGCGGCCTGGCTGGTGGGCATGGAGCGGGCGATGCCACGGATCCCCTGGCGGTAACCCGGTACCAGGTGTGCGTTGGCGGCCAGAATCGCCAAGCTGTCACTGGGGGTGACGAAGAAACGCGCGCCGAGGATCATGTTGCGGTCGCCGTCGCCATCGGAGGCGGCGCCGAAGTCCGGCGACGAGCAGCCCCACAGGATATCCACCAGGTCGCGGGCATAGGTCAGGTTGGGGTCCGGGTGGCCGCGGCCGAAATCGGCCAGCGGCTCGCCGTTCATCACGGTACCCGGCTCGGCGCCGAGGCGGTGCTCGAGGATCTCCTTCGCGTAGGGGCCGGTGACCGCGTGCATGGCATCGAAGCGCATACGGAAGCGCCCCGAGTCGAACAGCTGCCGGATGGCGTGGAAGTCGAACAGGTTGGCCATCAGGTCGGCGTAGTCGGCCACCGGGTCGATGATCTCGATGGCCATCTCGCCGAGGTGCTGCTCGCCGAGGGTGTCGAGTTCGACGTGGTGCGGATCGGTGATCCGATACCGGTCGATCCTCAGCGTCTCCGCGTAAATGGCCTCGGTGAGCTTTTCCGGCGCCGGACCGCCGTTGGCGGTGTTGTACTTGATGCCGAAGTCGCCCTCGGGCCCGCCGGGGTTATGGCTGGCCGAGAGGATGATACCCCCCTGGGCACCGTACTTGCGGATGATGCAGGAGGCAGCCGGGGTGGAGAGCAGGCCTCCGCGCCCGACCAGCACGCGGCCGACGCCGTTGGCGGCGGCGATGCGCAGGATGATCTGGATGGCCTCACGATTGTAGTAGCGTCCGTCGCCGCCGAGCACCAGGGTCATGCCCGCCATCTCCTCCAGGGTATTGAAGACGGCCTGGACGAAGTTCTCGAGGTAGTGCGGCTTGCGGAACACCGAGACCTTCTTGCGCAGGCCGGACGTGCCCGGGCGCTGGTCGGTATAGGGGTGCGAGGTGATGGTATTGACGTTCATGCGCTCGGGTCTTTTTTAAGGTTTCCTAGACGTTAGCAAATCCGGCCGAAACTGTCTGCTGTGGTATGATTCCGCTCCATGCTCACCGAGATCACACGTCCCCAGTCCCTATCGCCGCGGCCCGAGAGTTTCGCCGCGCTGATGGAGCTGTATGAGGCCAACTACATTCGGCTGCGCCAGCTGTGTCCGGACCTGCACCGGATCGATGGCGAGGCCGTTTCGCGTGTGAGCGGGTGCCTGGATCTGCACCTGCAGGTGCTGGAAACCAGCCATTTTACCAGCACCGTGTTGCTCACGTATTACTTCCCCGACGCCGCCGGCGGTCTGCGTGCCGATCCGAACGTGGTGGTGCGCATGTATCACGATGCACACCAGGCCGAGGTCCTGAGTCGCGTGTGCCGGGTGCGGGATGCACGGGTGAGCGCGCAGGCGTCCGGCATGGACTCGGCGCTGCTGTGCAAGTGGCGGCTTAACCGGTTTCTGTACAAGTGGCTGGGCTACTGCCGCCTGCAAGGCCACTGCTTCGGTCTCGCCAACCCCGAGCGTCGCGCCCTCGCTGCCGGCGGGGCCTGATCCCCGCCCGCGCCGCGGGTCGGATGAGCGCCAGATCCCCTGTCAGTCCCTCAGCTGTCCTGCCGACCGGCAGGCCTGCAATTATGTGCGACCAATTCTTGCCGGCAGGCCTGCAATTATGTGCGACCAATTCTTGACTGTATTAGTCAGTTTTTGTATAAAGGCAGCATTCCCGACGGAATTAGTCGGTTTTACCCGTGCCACTCACATACTGAGAGGACAAGCGCATGAGACTATCAACCAAAGGCCGTTACGCCGTGACCGCGATGCTCGATCTGGCCATCCATGATCGCGTCGGGCCGGTAACCCTGGCCGATATCTCCCAGTGCCAGGGAATCTCGCTGTCTTACCTTGAGCAGCTGTTCGCCAAGCTGCGCAAGGATTCCCTGGTCGAGGGGGTGCGTGGTCCGGGTGGTGGCTACCGGCTGGCCCGGCCTTCGGACCAGATCTCCATTGCCGAGATCATCCACGCCGTGGACGAGAAGGTCGACGTGACCCGCTGTGGTGGCCACGAGGACTGCCAGGGCGGGGAGCGCTGCCTGACCCACGAACTGTGGAATGACCTGAGCCAGCAGTTGTACGACTTCCTCGACGGCATCACCCTGGCCGACCTGGTCGATCGCCCCGATGTGCGCGAGATCGCCCGTCGTCAGGATGTGCGCAGCCAGCGTGACCGTGCCTACATGATGCTGCGCAGCACCGCGGCATAAGGAGCGTCGGCATGAGCATCAAGCTTCCGATCTATCTCGACTATTCGGCGACCACGCCGGTGGACCCGCGCGTGGCGGAGAAGCTATGTGCCTGCCTGACGCCGGACGGTCTGTTTGGCAACCCGGCCTCGCGCAGCCA
>DSBO01000217.1 GCA_011046015.1 Thioalkalivibrio sp.
CTCCACACGACGGCCCACGCGCGAGATCACCGCCGTCATCGCCGCCGCGCCGGCGGCCCATCACGGACTGTAGAGCGGGAGCAGACATGACGACAGCGAAGACGTCGCCAGCCAAGGTCGAGATCACCGAAACCATCCTGCGCGACGCACACCAGTGCCTGATCGCCACGCGCATGCGCACCGAGGACATGCTGCCCATCTGCGAGGAACTGGACAAGGTCGGCTTCTGGTCGCTGGAGGCCTGGGGCGGGGCCACCTTCGACGCCTGCATCCGCTTCCTGAAGGAAGATCCCTGGGAACGCCTGCGCAGGCTGCGCGAAGCCCTGCCCAACACCCGGCTGCAGATGCTGCTGCGCGGGCAGAACCTGCTCGGTTACCGACACTATGCCGATGACGTCGTGCGCGCCTTCGTCGAGCGGGCGGCGGCCAACGGCATCGACGTGTTCCGCATCTTCGATGCCATGAACGACGTGCGCAACCTGCGCGTCTCCATCGAGTCGGTGAAGGCCGCCGGCAAGCACGCCCAGGGCGCGATTTCCTATACCGTAAGCCCCGTGCATGACGTGAAGCAGTATGTCGCGATGGCGCGCGAACTGGTGGCGATGGACTGTGACAGCATCGTCATCAAGGACATGGCCGGGCTGCTCACCCCGTCCGCCACCGCCGAACTGGTCAGTGCCCTGGTGGACGCCATCGACGTGCCCCTGCAGCTGCACACCCATGCCACCGCGGGTCAGGCCGAGATGTGCCAGTACAAGGGCGTGGAGGCCGGCTGTGCACGCATCGACACCGCCCTGTCCGCCTTTGCCGGTGGCGCCAGCCACGCCCCGACCGAGAGCATGGTCGCGGCACTCAAGGGCACGCCCTACGACACCGGGCTGGATCTCAATCGCCTGCAGCGCATCAGCCACTATTTCCGCGAGGTGCGCAAGAAATACCACCAGTTCGAGAGCGAGTTCACCGGCGTGGACACCCGCGTACTCATCAACCAGGTGCCAGGCGGCATGATCTCCAACATGATCAACCAGCTGCGCGCGCAGGGGGCGCTGGACCGGCTGGACGCGGTGATGGAGGAGATCCCGCGCGTGCGCGAGGACCTGGGCTTCCCCCCACTGGTCACGCCCACCTCGCAGATCGTCGGCACCCAGGCCGTGATGAACGTGCTCAGCGGCGAGCGCTACAAAACCATCACCAACGAGGTGAAGCTCTACCTGCAGGGCCGTTACGGCAAGGCACCGGGCAAGATCAACGAGATGGTGCGCCAGAAGGCCATCGGCAACGCCGACGTGATCGATTGCCGGCCTGCGGACTTGCTGGAAGCCGAGATGGACCAGTTGCGGGAGTCCTGCGGCGGGCTGGCGAAGACGGAGGAAGACGTGCTGACCTGCGCGATGTTCCCCGAGATCGGTCGCGAGTACCTCGAACAGCGTGAGGCCGGCAACCTGACGCCGGAGCCACTGGAGCCGCGCAAGGCCCAGGGGGAAGAGGCAAGCCCCACGTCGGCCGCACCGGTGGAATTCAAGGCCACCCTTCACGGCGAGACCTACCACATCAAGGTCACTGGCACCGGCCACCGCCGCGAGGCCATGCGCCCCTATTACGTCACCGTGGACGGCATCCCCGAGGAGATCAACCTGGAGATCCTCGACGAGATCATTGCAGAAGGGAATGGCGAAACCACGGTGCGGCGCGCCAGCGGCCAGCAAAGCCAGCGCCCGCGCGCGACCAGACCGGGGCATGTCACCACGTCCATGCCCGGCGTGGTGGTCGACGTGCTGGTGACCGAGGGCGCCGAGGTCAAGGCCGGCGATGCCCTGTTCGTGCTGGAAGCGATGAAGATGGAAACCGAGATCCAGGCGCCGGTGAGCGGCACGGTCCGGGCCATTCACATCGCCAAGGGCGAGAACGTCAACCCGGACGAAACCCTGATCGAGATCGAATGACGGCGCCCGTGAAACTCATCCTCGGCTCCACCTCGCCGTTTCGCCGCGAACTGCTGGAACGCCTGCGCCTGCCCTTCGAGACAGCCGCGCCGGATGTGGACGAGACCCGCCTTGCGGACGAGTCCGCGTCCGCCTACGTCCAGCGCCTCGCCCGCCTCAAGGCCGAGGCCGTGGCCGCCGGGACGCCGGGGGATGCATTGGTCATTGGATCCGACCAGTGCGCGGTACTGGGCAATGCGATTCTCGGCAAGCCCCATACCCACGAGAACGCCGTCGCCCAGCTGCGCGCCTGCGCCGGGAACTCGGTGGTGTTTCACACGGGACTCTGCCTGCTCGATACCCGCACGGGTGCCGCCGCGGTGGAGGACGTGCTGTTCGAGGTCGGCTTTCGGGAGCTGACGGAGACCGAGATCGAGACCTATCTGCGGCTTGAGCAGCCGTACGAATGCGCCGGCAGCTTCAAATCCGAGGCCCTGGGCGTGGCGCTGTTCGATTACCTGCACGGCGATGACCCCAGCGCCCTCATCGGCCTGCCACTGATTCGCCTGCTGGCGATGCTGCGCGAGGCAGGCGTCAACCCGCTGGCAGAACACTAGGAAGGCCTGAGGGGTTCAGGCCTTCCGCCAGCGGCTTCATCGCAACGACGGCTCGGTGACCGCCTCGACCGCACCCTTTGCCACCGAGGCGCCGAGATTGGTGAGGAATCGGTCGAACACGCTCTTGCGCGGGGTGAAGTCGACGATGTTGGCCTGGCCGATGACCTCGCGTGCCACGTAACCCGCACTGCCCAGTTCGTCCACCAGTCCAAGTTCCAGCGCCTGATCCCCGGTCCAGACCAGCCCCGAGAAGATCTCCGGGTTGTCGGCCAGCCGATCGCCGCGGCCCTGCTTCACCACGTCGATGAACTGCTGGTGGATGGCATCCAGCAGGCGCTGCATGTGCACCTTCTCCGCCTCGCCTTCCGGCAGGAAGGGGTCGAGCAGCGCCTTGTGCTCGCCCGCGGTCATCAAGCGGCGCTCGATGCCCAGGCGGTCGATGGCATCGACGAAGCCGAAGCCGTCGAAACGCACGCCGATGGAGCCCACGACGCTCGCCTTGTCCGCATAGATCCGGTCGGCCGCCGCCGCCACGTAGTAACCCCCGGAGGCGCAGATGTCCATGACCACGGCATAAAACGGGATATCCGGGTACTCGGCGCGCAGCCGCTGGATCTCGTCATTGATGTAGCCAGACTGCACGGGGCTCCCGCCCGGGCTGTTGATGCGCAGGATCACACCGACCGTCTTGTCGTCCTCGAAGGCGGCGCGCAGACCGGTGACAATCCGATCCGCCGAAGCGTCGGCGTTGGCGGCGATCACGCCCGACAGGTCCACCAGGGCCGTGTGCTTGCCCATCCGTCCCTGGCTCGTGAGGCTGAGCAGATAGGGGCCGACCAGGGTCAGAAACATCAGCGTGATGAAGATGAAGAACATCACGATACGCCAGCGACGCGCCAGCTTCTGCTCGCGCAGCCCCTCCAGCGCGAGTTGCGTGATGACCTGCCGCTCCCAGTTATCGGGCCGGCCGGAATCGCGTGCGTCCTGGATCTGATCTGTCATGGGATGTCCTTATGTATAGGCAAAGTCATCAGGCGACCGAACGGCGTTTGCCGTCCAGCCACGCAGGAAGTTCGGTGATGCCGTCGATGTGCCCGGCGCTGGCATGTGCCAGCAGCCGCTCCAGGGCATGCACGCCATAGCTGACGGCAAGCCCGTGGGCGCGGGCATTGTGCGCCATCAGCATGTCATACTCCGTGTCGCCGATCATCAGGGTGCGGCCGGGCGCCGTATCCAGATCGACCATGATCTCCTCGAGCATGGCCGGGTGCGGCTTGGAGAAGCTCTCATCGGCGCAGCGCGTGGCATGAAACAGGTGTCCCAGGCCCTCGGTCTCGAGTACCCGGTCCAGCCCGCGCCGGGCCTTGCCGGTGGCGATGGCCAGCAGGTAGCCGGCGGCCGCCAGCCCCTCGACCACCTCGCGCGCACCCGGGAACAGGCTGCTCGGTGTGTCGTCCTCGAACAGGAAGTGCCGGCGATAGGCCTCGCTGAAGGCTTGAATGAAGGCAGTGTCGGCCTCCGCGTAGAGCGCGCGAATGGCCTCGGCGAGCCCGAGCCCGATGATGTTTCGCAGCTCGTCGGCACTGCGCGGCTCGGCCCCGATGTCGTCGATGGACTTGGTCAGGCAGTGCACGATGCGCGCCTCGGAGTCCATCAGGGTCCCGTCCCAGTCGAATACCAGCAGATCAAAAGCCTTGTTCATGTGTCCAGTCTGTGCAGTACCTGCTGCAGCTCAGGCGGCAGCGGTGCGTTGATGTTGTAGGTCGTGCCCGAGCCCGGCATCTGGAACGTCAGGCGCGCGGCATGCAGGAACAGCCGCTTGAGGCCCAGTATCCTCAGCTCGCGGTTGAGTTCGAAATCACCATACTTGTCGTCCCCGGCCAGCGGGTGCCCGAGGTGCGCCGCATGCACCCGGATCTGGTGCGTGCGCCCGGTGTCGATGCGCACGTCCATCAGGGTCATGCGGGCAAGGTGGCGCACCGGCTCGAAATGGCTCACCGAACTCTTGCCCTGGGCGTCCACCTCCACGAGGCGCTCATTGCCTCGCCGCCCGGTGCGGGCCAGCGCCTCATCCACGCGCCGCGCCCCGCCCTGCCAACGACCGGCCACCAGGGCGAGGTAGTGCTTCTCCACCCCGCCCTCGCGCAATAGCTGATGAAAGGCATTGAGCGCCGGGCGGGTCTTGGCGATCACGAGGCAGCCGCTGGTATCGCGATCCAGGCGGTGACCGAGTTCGAGAAACGGCTGGTTGGGTCGCGCCTCGCGCAACGCCTCGATCAGGCCAAAGGCCAGGCCGCTACCACCATGAACGGCAAACCCGGCCGGCTTGTCGACCACCAGCAGCACGTCGTCCTCATAGACAATGGCCCCCTCGATCTGTTCCCGTACCCCGCGGGGCACGGACGCGCGCTCGCCCGCCGGTGCCTGATGCACGGGCGGCAGGCGGATCTCGTCGCCCGCTTCCACGCGGTAGTCGGCCTTGGCGCGCTTGCGGTTCACGCGCACCTCGCCCTTGCGAAGCATCTTGTATACGCGGCTGCGGGGAACGCCCTTGAGGTGCCGGGCCAAAAAATTGTCGAGACGTTGGCCGGCGTCCTGCTGCCCGACCTGGACATGACGGACGCCCTGCCGCGCCCGTTCGGGGGTTGCGGTCATGCGCGAATAATAACAGTTCAATCAAGCATTTGCAGGATGTTTGGAAGCTTGATATAGTGCTGCAAGCGAGCGACTCCGCCCGGCAAGACGCAGGGCGTGAGTCGATCGCCGAGAAAAACGACCGGTTTCCCGGCGATCGCCCCGAGATTTTCGAGACGATTGCCCGCAAGCAAAAAGGTTTCGCTCCTAAGCAATCCAATGCGATTGAGCGGTTTTATGAACACACACGCTCCCACCTTCGAGTCGCGGTCCACCGCGGGCGTCTTGCTCCCGTGGCTGTGCCTTTGCGCGCTTTTCCTGCGTCGCAGCGCATCCAACGTGCCGACAGTCCGTCCGCGCGGTCCGGAATCCAGGGTGGTCGAGCAACCAGCTCGAGTACTTTTAAATGAAAAGAATTCTGATCAACGCGACGCAGCCCGAAGAGCTGCGCGTGGCGATGGTCGACGGCCAGCGCCTTTACGACCTGGATATCGAAACCCTGGCCCGCGAGCAGAAAAAGGCCAACGTCTACAAGGGTGTCATTACCCGGGTTGAACCCTCCCTCGAAGCGGCCTTCATCAACTATGGCGCCGAGCGCCATGGGTTCCTGCCGTTCAAGGAAATCTCCCGCAGCTATTTCGCCAAGGAAGCCCTCGAGTCCGAAGGCCGCCCCAGCATCAAGGATGCGGTGAAGGAAGGCCAGGAGATCCTGGTCCAGGTCGAGAAGGAAGAACGTGGCAACAAGGGCGCGGCCCTGACCACCTTCGTCAGTCTCGCCGGCCGCTACCTGGTACTGATGCCCAACAATCCCCGCGCCGGCGGCGTGTCCCGCCGCATCGAGGGCGACGACCGCGCCGAGATCCGCGAGGCGCTCTCCCAGCTCAACCTGCCCCAGGGCATGGGAGTGATCGTCCGCACCGCGGGCGTGGGTCGCAGCACCGAGGAACTCCAGTGGGACCTCGACTACCTCATCACCCTGTGGGAAGCGATCCAGAAGGCGGCCGATGAGAACAAGGCCCCCAAGCTTATCTACCAGGAGAGCAACGTCATCATCCGCGCCCTGCGCGACTACTTCCGCAACGATATCGGCGAAATCATCATCGATAACCCGGAGGTGTACCAGCAGGCGCAGGACTTCGTTTCCCAGGTAATGCCGCACAACCAGCGGAAACTGAAGCTCTATACCGACCCGGTCCCGCTGTTCAATCGCTACCAGATCGAAAGCCAGATCGAGTCCGCGTTCACGCGCGAGGTGCACCTGCCCTCCGGTGGTTCCGTGGTCATCGATCACACCGAGGCCCTGACCGCCATCGACATCAACTCGGCGCGCGCCACCAAGGGCAGCGACATCGAGGAGACGGCGCTCAACACGAACCTGGAGGCGGCCGAGGAGATCGCCCGCCAGTTGCGCCTGCGCGACCTCGGCGGCCTGATCGTCATCGACTTCATCGACATGGCCCCGAGCAAGAACCAGCGCGAGGTCGAGAACCGCCTGCGCGACGCGCTGAAGATGGACCGTGCCCGCGTGCAGATCGGTCGCATCTCGCGCTTCGGCCTGCTGGAGATGTCGCGCCAGCGCCTGCGCCCGTCGCTGGGCGAGTCTAGCCAGATCGTCTGTCCACGCTGCAACGGCCACGGCACCATCCGCGGCGTCGAATCCCTCGCCCTGTCGGTGCTGCGCCTGATCGAAGAAGAGGCGATGAAGGAGAAGACGGGCCACGTGGTGGCTCAGCTGCCCGTCAGTGCCGCCACTTTCCTCCTCAACGAAAAACGCGAGGACATCAGCGCCATCCAGGCCCGTCACGGCGTGGAGATCACGCTGGTACCCAATCCGCACATGGAAACCCCGCATTTCGAGGTCGTGCGCCTGCGTTCGGACGAAGCCCCGGGCGAGCTCAAGGGCAAGTCGAGCTACGAGCTCGTCACCCGCGAGGAACCCGAACTTCCCCAGAGCACCGCCCCCCAGCCGGGACCGGAAGCCGCCGCGGTCAAGACGGTCACTCCGTCCATGCCGGCCCCGCCGGCCGCCCCGATCGAGCCGGAAGCCAAGTCCGAAGCCGCGGCCGCCGTGACGCCGCAGAGCCCGGGCCTGCTGGTGCGCCTGTGGAACCTGCTCTTCGCTCCGGCCGCTGCCCCGCAGGAAACGCCGGAAAAGAAACCGCGTCGTCGCGACACCGGCGATCAGTCGGCGCGCCGCGGCGGTTCACGCGCCGACACCAACGGCAA
>DSBO01000123.1 GCA_011046015.1 Thioalkalivibrio sp.
CCGCCAGGCGGTACTAAATCCCCGACAGAATGGCCGGAATGAGCCCATCAGCTCCCTGCAGGGGCCTATTCCGCTATTCCGGCCATTCTGTCGGGGATTTAGTACCGCCTGGCGGCAATACGCCCTCGCGGCCCGCGACACATATCCTTCACCTGCGCTTTGAGCTAATCTCGCTCAAACACCAAGACCCCGGCCAGAGGGTCGGCACGATAACTATTATTAAAGCTCACTCGTGAAGGAGTAGACGCATGTTAAAGGCGTTAACGGCCCTCGGGCTCGCCCTCATATTGCTTGCACCCACCCTGTCCATGGCCAACGAGTTCCCGGGCCGCGCCACCTACAGCACCATTCCCGTGATGGAACTCGACGAACTGGCCGAGCGCCTCGACGAGGTGCACGTGGTGGACGTGCGCTCCCTGTACGAATTCAATGTGCTGCACATCCAGGGCGCGGTGCATATCGCCCTGGACGACCCGGACTTCATCGGCAAGCTGCAGGAACTCAAGCAACAGGCCGACCAGCCGGTGGTGTTCTACTGCAACGGCAAGACCTGCTACAAGTCGTACAAGGCCTGCGACAAGGCCAAGGGCCGCGGTATCTCCGACGCCTATGCCTACGACGCGGGCATCTTCGACTGGACCAAGGCCCACCCGGAGGCCTCGGTGCTGCTGGGCCGCTCGCCGGTCGATCCGGCTCGCCTGATCAGCGGCGACGACTTCGACAAGCGCCTGCTCGCGCCGGAGAAGTTCGCCGAGATGGTGCACTCGGGCGACGCGGCGGTGATCGACATCCGCGAGGCCACCCAGCGCGCTGCCACCTCGCTGTTCCCCAACCGCCAGCAGGACATCTCGCTGGACGACACCGCCGGCATCGACGCCATGCTCTCGCGCGTGGCTCAGCGGGGCGGCACCGTGCTGGTGTACGACGAGGCAGGCAAACAGGTGCAGTGGTTCCAGTACTACCTGGAAGACAAGGGCATCAAGGACTATTACTTCATGAAGGGCGGCTCCAAGGCCTTCTTCAAGGAAGTGCTGATGATGTAAACCGGGGGGTGGCCCCGGCAACGGTGAAGAGGCCCCGCTTGCGGGGCCTTTTTTTATGCCTCAGTCGAGGCCGGCGCCGGCGACCGGGCCCGAGTCGCAAAAGCGCTGCAGGCCGTCGTGCAGGACCTCGGGCGGGTAGTTGGCGATGCAGCGCCACTCGAAGCCGTGGCCGCCCATGGCGGGGATGGGGTCGAGCTCGATGCGCCGGTTATCGCCCAGGCGGGGGGCGAGATGGGCGATGATCACGCCCTCGGCCCCCAGCTCGATGCGGGTGAAGCGCGAGCCGCCGACGGCCAGCGGATTGACGCCCACGGATTCCAGGTCGGCGGGCCAGCGCCCCCGGGCGGCGAAGAATTCCGTCATGCCCTGGCGCAGCGGACGTAGCGCGGCGATGGCCTGGCGCAGCTCGGCGGTGAGGAGCAGGCGCTCCCCCTCGAGGTCTTCCGCGCTCTGCGCGGCTGCCGGCTCGGCCGTGGCCGGCACGCCGTCTGCCGCATCGGACGGGGCCGAGCCGGGAGTAGCCGGCGCGGCGGGCTCGGCAGGCCGGCTCGCCCGCTCGCGCAGCGTCTCCGCCTCCGCCGGACAGGGACGATCGCTGAAGCTCATCGTCCCCTCGGCATCCCGGCACTGGTAGTAGTCGGCGCCGACTGCCGGCAGGCCCGTCAGGCACAGGCCCATGCAGGCCAGGGCCAGGTACTGCTTGTTCATGCCACCCCCCTTCTCGGTCGCCTCCTCGGCGCCCCGTGCCCCTCTATACCACGACCCTGGCGACCATGTCCCGCGTCGGGGTCGCAGGCCGAACCAGAGCCGGTAGCCAGTCAGGCGTCCCCGGGGACACGCCGGTCGATGCCGGCTCCGTCGTGGCGGCACTAGATCCGTAGCCGTCGCCAGGCGCCGCTGACGAACCAGGTCCAGGCCGCGATCAGGCAGACCAGCCAGCCCGCGACCTCCGCGGCCCAGACCCACGGCAGGGAGAGGCCCAGGCCGAAGGCCGCCACCGCCGCCACGGTGAGGGTGGTGAGCGAGATGACGACCTGGATCGCCAGCGCGGCCCAGGTGTCGCCGGTGCCAGCCACGGCGGCGTTGAAGGCCTCGGCCGGCACCGCGATGAAGGTGGCGAGCATGACCACCATCAGGCTGATCAGGGCGGCCTCGATGAGGTCCTCGTCCGGGGTGAACAGGGAGAGCACCCATTCGGGCGCCAGCCCGGTGATGAGCAGCACGGGCACCACCCCAGCCAGCGAGAGTGTCATGGCGCGGCGAATGAGCAGGCCGAGCTGGCCCTGGCGCCGCTGGCCGATGAGGTTGCTCACCATGGAGCAGACCGACTCGGAGAAGGCGTCCACGGGGATCAGGAACACGGCGTAGCAGCTGTAGACGATGGTGGCGATGGCCAGCGACTGCTCGCCGAGCTGCTCGATGATGAGGAAGAACAGGAACCAGCGCGCGGTCTCCACCAACGCGTCCAGCGACACGGGCGTGCCGATGCCGACCAGGTGCCGGGCCATGGCGCCGTCCCAGCGCGTGAAGCGCAGCAGCCCGTAGCTGACGGTGTAGCGCCGGCGGATCACGTCGGCGGTGATGAACAGCACGGCGGCGATCTCCGCACCCAGCGAGGCCACGCCCGCCCCGGCGATACCCATCTCGGGCAGACCGAAGTTGCCAAAGATCAACAGGTAGTCGAGCAGGATGTTGGTGACGGCGAGCACGACGGTGGCGCCGATCAGCACCCGGGTGCGCGAGATGCCGACGTAGAACGCGCTGTAGGCCAGGTTGATGGCGTTGAACAGCAGGCCGAAGGCGGCGATGCGCAGGTAGTCGTGCACGGCCAGGTGCACCTCCACCGAGGCGAGCACCTCGCGCGTGAAGGCGGGCAGTACGAACAGGATCACGCCGATCATCAGCAGCGAGGCGAGCGCCAGCAGGTACAGCCCCTGGTTGAAGGCGCGCCCCACGCTGGCCGGTTCGCGCTCCCCCACCCGGCGGCCGATGACGATCTGGATGGCGTCCACCAGGCCGAGGGTGAGAAAGGTGGCGAAGGCGAAGATCGCCCCGGCCAGGCCGATCGCCGCCAGCTCGGTGAGGCCGTAGCGGGCGAGGAAGATGGCGTCGGTCACCTCCACCACCGTCTCGCTGATGCCGGCCAGGATCAGCGGATAGGAGACGGACCAGATCCGGCGGTAGCTGGGGGTGAAGGCCATGGGGGGCTAGATGAGCGCGATGTCGTAGGACTTGCGGTTGAGGTGCATGACCATGCAGGAGAGCAGCGCGCCGCTCTTCAGGTACTCGCCGAGGTTGAAGAAGGCGACCTCGAAGCCCTGCTCGGCGGCGATGTCCTCCAAGCGGCGGTTCTTGGCCAGCTCGTAGCCATAGTCCGGGTTGTCGCGGCGCATCTCCTGGATGTTGGAGGCATTGAGCAGCAGGTTGCCCAGGCGCACGTTGTTGCACACGCCGGAGTAGCAGTCGTCCACGCTCACGTCGATGATGTTGGTGACCTTTTCGATCTGCGCGACCTCGTCACGGCTGTACATCTCGGTGCAGACCAGCGTGTCGTCGCGCGTGAGCGGGAAGATGGTGCAGTCCAGGTGGTACAGGTGCGGATCGGTCTCCTCCAGCTTGACCACCTGCATGTCGAACTCGCTCTCCAGCCATTCGTGGGCGGCGCGCTCGGAGCGGATGCCGTAGCCGCCGATGTAGACGTTGTCGTAGAGGTGCTTGAGCTCGGCCTCGCCCTCGAAATGGTGCGGCGGGACGACCACGTTGTAGCCCATGGCATCGAAGAAGCGCTCGGCGATGGGGGTCTCGGCGCGGCGCACATCGGTGGCGAAGTTGGAGAGCACCACGGTGTCGGGCTCGGGCAGATGCTCGAGCACCACGCCGGTGTTGGCGCTGTAGACCAGGTCCTGCAGCCCGGCCTCGGCCGGCGTGGGCAGCAGGTACACCAGCGCCTCGGCGGCGATGTAGTGGTAAAGCTGCATGAACTGGTTGAGGGCACGCGGTACGTCGACGCGGCGCTTCTGCTCGTCGAGTTCCTCCATCCAGACGTTGTTGGGAACGTCGGCGGCCAGCGAGAACGGCACGTTCATGAGGAAGGCGGGCTTGTCCAGCGAGCTGGGGTTGAGCTCGCGGTGAAAGCGTGCGCCGGCCTGGGCCTGGGCCTTGCGGATCTCGGTCGACCGGCAGCTCATGAGGCGACTCCGGTTGGTTTGGGGGTAATGCGCACCAGCGGATCGACGGCACCCTCGACATGGGTGCCGACCTCCACCAGCGGCGTGAAATCGAAGCGCGCAGACAGCGGGACGATGAGGTCCACCTGAGAGCCGTAGCGGATCTGCGAGAAGCGCTGGTTCTGCGCGAACACCTGGTTCTGCTTCAGGTTGAACGGGGTGATACAGTCCACGTCGTAGTCGGCGACCTGCAGCACGTAGTAGCGCTGGCCGAGCTCGAGGCTGGTGATGGTGTTGAGCACGCGCTGGTTGGCGAACAGGTAGTCGGCGTTACGCGTGTAGGGCGCGATGTCCGCGAGCAGATCCTTTTCCACCCCCAGCATCGGCAGGTTGTGGGTGCCGATGGGCTCGAGCTCGCGGTAGCCCAGGCGTCCGGCGTAGGGCATGCGGTTGATGTGCACATCGT
This sequence comes from Thioalkalivibrio sp., assembly GCA_011046015.1. Lineage (GTDB taxonomy): Bacteria > Pseudomonadota > Gammaproteobacteria > SpSt-1174 > SpSt-1174 > SpSt-1174. The sequence goes on from DSBO01000123.1 coordinate 4,677, forward strand.
AGAAGGTCATGAAGATCCCGACCACCAGGCAGGGCCGGTCGAAGTCGGGCAGGCGCATGGCCTCGCGCAGCGAAAAGGGCCGGCCCTTGATATCGACGATGGCCTCGTCGGGCGCGACGGTCTTCGCGTAGAGCACGATGCCATCGGCGGGCGGGAAGAAGAAGCTGGCGTCCGCAAACACCGGGCGGTTGGGGTCACGGAAGAAGTATTGCTCCGACAGCCAGCGCATGGGCTTGCCGCGCACGGCGGCAACGTCCTCGTCCAGCCATTGCCTGATCGGCTTGGCCATGTTCAGTCCCCTCCCCGGTCTTCATCCAGTGCCGCGGCCAGCCGCTCGCAGACCGTGCGCAACACCTCGATGCGGGCGAAGCGCTTGTCGTTGGCAGGCACCAGCGTCCATTCCGAGAATTCGGTGCTGGTGCGCACCACCATCTCGTTGACGGCGGCCTTGTAGGCGTCCCACTGCTCGCGGTTGCGCCAGTCCTCGTCACTGATCTTGTGCTGCTTGTAGGGCGTCTGCTCGCGGGCCTCGAAGCGCGCGAGCTGCTCCTCGGGGCTGATGTGCAGCCAGAACTTGGCCAGCACCGAGCCGTGGTCGACGAGCTGCTGCTCGAACTCGTTGATCTCCTGGTAGGCGCGCCGCCACGCCACGTCCTCCGCCAGCCCCTCCACCCGCTCCACCAGCACCCGTCCGTACCAGGAGCGGTCGAACACCGTCACCCGGCCGTCGCGCGGCAGGTGGCGCCAGAAGCGCCAGAGGTAGTGGTGCGCCCGCTCCTCGTCGCTGGGGGCGGCCACCGGCAGCACGCGGTAGAGGCGCGCATCCATGGCACTGGCCAGCCGGCGGATGGTGCCGCCCTTGCCGGCGGCGTCCCAGCCCTCGAACAGCAGCACGCAGGAACGCTTCTTCGCCCAGGCCTTCCAGGTGAGCGCGTTGAGGCGCGCCTGGTAATGCTCGAGCTGCTCCCTGTACTCGGCCTTGTCCAGCGCCCGGGAAAGGTCCACGTGGTCGAGCACGGTGACGTGCGCGCTGTCGGCCTCGGGCAGGTGCGGGGCATGGGAGAAGCGCCGCCCGTTGGCCGGGGCGTGGTTCGCCAGCCGCTCCTCGATGGCGTCGAGCAGGGTGCGCCCGACGGTGAGGTCGCGGTAACGACGGTCGGTGGACTCGATCAGGTACCAGGGGGCGATGCCGGCGTCCGTCTCGCGGATCACGCGCTCGGCCACGCGCAGGAAGGTGTCGTGACGCGCCGCCGATGCCGCCAGGGTATCCGGGGCCTGGTGCCAGCGGCTCTTCGGATCCTTCGCGAGCTTCTTCAGCCGGCGCTGCTGCTCGTCGGCCGGCAGGTGGAACCAGAACTTCACGAACAGGGCCCCGTCCTCGGTGAGCATGCGCTCGAACTGGCCGATACGGGCGAGCTCGGCGTCCAGCGCCGCGTCGTCCGTCTCCCCGCTCACGCGCTCGCCTATGGGGTCCGCGTACCATGAACCGAACAGCACGGCGATGCGCCCGCGCGCCGGCAGGATACGCCAGAACCGCCACCAGCGCGGCCGCTCGCGCTCCTCGTCGCTGGCGTCCCAGAAGGCATGCACCTCCAGACCGCGGGTATCCAGCCAGGCGTTCAGCCGGTTGACCACCTCGCCCTTGCCGGCGCCGTCCACCCCGGAGATCAACACCACCACCGGCAGCCCGGCCTGCCAGGCGCGACGCTGCGCCGCGAGCAGGCGGGTGCGCAGCTCGGGCTCCTCGGCCTTGTAGTCCTCCTTGCTCACCTTGCGGCCGAGCTCTGCGCCTTCGAACATGCGCTCTCCAGGTCATGGGCGAATACGCCTAATGTAGCGGCATTCCGGGCGGGAGACGATGCCCTGGATCAGGAACGGCCCGGCCGGGGGCCCGGAATCGCTCAAAACTTGCCCACCGCGGGGTTTGCCCTTACCCTTGGCGGCTGGATTTTTGACAGGGTCACGTAGCGATGAGCGAACTGAATCTGGAACAAGCCCGTTTCAACATGGTCGAGCAGCAGGTCCGCCCCTGGGACGTGCTCGACCCGAAGGTCCTGGAACTGATGGAAACCGTCCCGCGCGACGCGTTCGTTCCGGAAGACCACAAGAACCTCGCCTATGCCGATATCGAGATCCCGCTCGGTCACGGCGAGTGCATGATGGCCCCCAAGGTCGAAGGCCGCATGCTGCAGGCCCTGGCCGTGCAGCCCACCGACGTGGCGCTGGAAATCGGCACCGGCTCGGGCTACGTGACGGCCCTGCTGGCAAAGCTCGCCGGCCACGTCCATAGCGTGGAGATCATCGACGAATTCAAGCACCGGGCGGGCCGCCTGCTGGCCGAACACGGCATCGACAACGTGACCCTGCGCACCGGCGACGCCTCCCGGGGCTGGAACCACCAGCCGCGCTACGACGTGATCGCCGTGACCGGCTCGCTGCCCGAGTATCACGACGGCTTCGAGGCGCGCCTGGCTCTCGGCGGCCGCCTGTTCGTGGTGGTGGGCGAGGCCCCGGTGATGGAGGCCATGCTCATCACCCGCGTCGGGGAGAACGAGTTCCGCCGCGAGATGCTCTTCGAGACCGACCTCAAGGCACTGACCGGCACCGAGAAACACGCCGAGTTCGTACTCTGAGCGCCTGGGGCCCGCCCGCCGGCGGGCCCCAGGCGCTCAGAGTACGAACTCGGCGTGTTTCTCGGTGCCGGTC